>NZ_JALOCP010000013.1:0-210170 GCF_030511745.1 Paraburkholderia sp. SECH4 | reverse complement strand
GGCACCGCTTCGTTCTGCGTCGCTGCATCAGCAGCAGAGAAACGAGATTATGAAGAACTTTCGCTACGCCGTCAACAGGTTTTTCTAACTTCCTGAACCCGCCCACATCGCGCAAAGCCTTGCCACTACTGGCTCTCCCGCTCCCCGTGCCCCGGTGTCCGAAGCACGAAAGAGCGAGATTCTAGCGAGCCGGACGGCCCCTTGCAAGCCATATCTGGAATTTATTTCAAGGTGCCTTTTCTATGCGCACCGGCTCATCGACAACAGGCACTTTCACGTCGGGCGCCAGAGCATCCGCTGGCGGGGCGCCGATCGTCCAATCGTGCAGCACGGTATAGGCAACCGCCAGCAACGTCGGGCCAATGAATACACCAAGGAAGCCGAAAGCAAACGCACCGCCAAGGATGCCCAGCATCACCAGGATCAACGGCATGTCACTACTCTTGCCGATCAGGATCGGCTTGATGACGTTGTCGGACATGCCGACGACCAACACACCCCACACAACCAGAAAGATCGCCCAGCCAGTTGCACCGCCGTGATACAGCCAGATCGCCGCGGGCAACCAGACGACCACCGGGCCACCCGGTATCACCGACAGGAAGAACGTCGCCAGCCCAAGCAGCGCCGGCGCCGGGACGCCCGCGATCCAGCAACCGAAGCCGGCAAGAATGCCTTGCACAAGCGCCGTGCCGAGAATCCCGTAGACCACGCCCTTCACCGTGCTGCCCGCCAGTGCCAACAAGTAATCGGCGCGTTCGCCGGCGATGCGGCGCATGCCCGCCTTCAACCAGGCCGCCGCGCCCTCCCCCCCGGTATAAAAGAAGAACGCGAGCACGATACTCAGCGCCAACAAACCCAAACCGTGCGTAACGGCAATCGCAGCCGCCAGAATCCACTTGCCGGCCGGCGCCGCAAGCGCACGCATTTGCGCGATCAGTTCAGAGTTGCTGCTCGTTACGTTCGCCCAGAACGTCTCGATGTTCGAGCCAACCAGCGGGATTCGTCCAACCCACGGCGGCAAATCCGGCAAGCCAGCCTCGAAGAGCCTCTGTACCAACGCGACGATGTCGTGAACGTGCGCACCAAAGGCAAAGCCCGCATAGACGAACGGGCCAAGCACCACAATCAGAATAATGAGCACGATCAACGTCGCGGCGAGCTTTCGCCGCCCCCCCACCGCTGTAGTGAGCCGCCGGTACAGGCCCCACGAGCTATAACTGAGAATGGCGCCCCACAACAGCGCTGTTGTAAAAGGCGCAAGCACCAGCAGGGAGCCACCTACCAATATGATCAACGCGAACACTGCAGCGAGACGTTCAATCAGTTGGTCCGATTTCACTATGAATCTCCTGTTGTGCCAGACCACAGCGACGAATAGGCATACGCTTGTCAGTCGCCCGCCGACGGTGGTCAGTATAGGAGCGAGCCACACCCCTGGGCATGTCTTATATCATCCGGCCAAGACGCCGCGCAACGCATCTGGCGCCTCCCGCAAGGGGCTTATTTTTAATGTGGAAACGTCCCAATCCATCCGGCATAGTCAGCCAAATAATATGGCGGCATAGAAAAGACTAGAATATAAGGTTCTGTGCCTCCCAATTTCCGGATTTATGCGCTCGCGAATCGCCAAACGTCTCCCCCCCGATGCCGACAAGCTTGTCGGTCTCTCGCTCGCGCTTTTCGCGTCGGGCAGCCGCACCGAAGACCGCTTCTGGGAAGCGAAGCTCGATGCGCTGCTGACCAAGATCGTCCGTAACGCCAACCAGACTACGCTGGACGCCGCGCTCGATCATCTGCAGCAGAATCATCCCGATGCTTACGGCGCACTCGCCGACATGGCGGAAACGCACAGCGAGTCGTTCATCGTCGACCATGAAGGCGCTCCTTATGAAGCGCTGCTGATCGCCGCGCCCGTGCTGGCCTGGACTCGCTACATGATTCCTTCCGGCCCGCTCAAAGTGGACGCAGCCGACGCGCTGCGCGCGCACCTGCAAGCGCACGTGCTCGCGGCAAATACGCGTGTGGCCATGGTGCCGTTCCTGTACAGCATCGACCAACTGCCGCGTCACCACGTCGAAACCTGGCGCATTGCCCAGCAACTCGCTCAAGCAGCCATGGCGGGTGGCAACGTCAAACTCAATTTTGGCGAGCTGCCGGAAACCTCGCCCATCCTGGCCGACCCGCGCTTTCTGCTGGCTGTGGTCGCGGCGCCGGTAGGCGAGCCGGCGTTTCGCTGGCAGGAAGAAGAAAACGGCAGCCGGATTGAGCGTGGTCAATGCCTCGAACAATGGGCAACGCAAGGCGGCGCCAATCTGTCGCTGGTGCTGCCCGGATGTGAGTTCGAGTGTCTGCTGCCGGATGCCTATTATTCGGCCTGCCGCGACGCCGACGAACGGGTGCGCCCTCACACGGTACGCACCGCCGTCCGCTACCTGTTCGACACAATCGGTGCGGCGCCACAGGAACTGCGCGCGGTTGTCGCAGGGTTCGGCGAGCGCCGTATCGACGAATACCGCGTCGGCTTCACGCGCCGCGGCAGCAATGATGTGATCTACGGCGTCGTATGGCCGCTTTACGGCCGCGAGAACGGCGAGCCCGGCATCGACGAAGAACCGCAAGAGACCGCTGCGTCAGACGACCCACTCGAAGAAATCGTCGCATTGCTCAAGGAAACCGGCGTGACAGACGTGCGCCGCCACTCGGGCCGCTTCGAGCCGGAATATTGCGATGACTGCGGTGTGCCGCTCTATGCGGACCCGCTCGGCGAAATCGTCCACGCCGAGATGCCGGAGGACGCGGAGCCCGCGCAACCGCATTTCCACTGACCCGCCAGCGCCGGCGTCATTGCGCCGCCGTCGACATCAGAAAGCCCCGCCGCGTGCGGGGCTTTTTTTATGTCATTCCTCCTATGCCTTTTGGACAGGGGGTCAAACCGAAGGGAATTTGTCATCATAGTGCCGGTGGTGCATCGCAATGCGCCCGGCACCTTCGCCGGCCCACACGCATCGCGCCACCTCGCCCGATTCATCTGGAGACACGGCATGCGATTCTCAATACTCAACTCAGACGCGGAACGACGCGATGGACTCAAAGCACTGCTGCGGCAAATCGACCGGCTAGCGCGCTTTAACGAAGCACAGGATTGGCGTCAGGTTGAACGTACGCTCAAGCGTCTGCGTCCCGACCTGCTCGTGATTGACTGGCAGGACTGGATGTCAGTCGACGACACCCGTCATCTGCTCAGCCATTACCCGGACCTGCGCATTGCAGTGCTGACCGACAAGGTCTCTCCAACCGTCGTACGGGATCTCATGGACGAAGGTGTGCTCGGCGTGATTCCGCGCGAAACCGACCCATGCCTGATCGTGCGCGCTTTCGAGATGGTGCTGCTGGGCGGTCACTATGTGCCGCCCGGCGCGTTGGCGCTCAATCCTCCGCTACCGCCGGATGCCACCATCCGGCCGTTCGATGAAAAGAGTCCACCACCACGCCGGGCCAAACTTTCCAACGGCCTGTCGCCCCGCCAGGAGCAGATCATGCGCTGCGTCCACATGGGCAGCACCAACAAGATGATTGCGCGCACGCTCGGCATCAGTGAAGGCACCGTCAAGATCCATCTGACCAGCATATTTCAGCAACTCGGAGCGCCTAACCGCGCCGCCGCGGTCGCGCTGTACAACGGCTGGCTGTCGGCTCACTTGCAAGTACTGCGCAACGATGGCGGAGGTCAGGTTCGTCCGGTAATGGGGCAAGCCGGAGTGGTGCCATTGCGGCGCCGCACACTGCGGCGCTTCCAATATCCGTTGCCAGCGAACGACACGGCCGACACGCTGCCAATAGCGGCCGAACCGAGCACGCCATACGGCGATGCGCCCGCCGGGTTGACGGCGGAACCGGTCACGCAAGATTCGGCATAACGTCAGCCGGCGCGCGCGCCAGAATCGAAACGCGCGTTTTCTCGCGGCGTTCGCGCCGGCTGGCATGGAATCCGCTCACACCTTTTCTCGTCCAACGAGTAATATGAGATACATGGGTTTCCTCTACACACCGCTTCCGTTCTGGGTCGCTGTCGGTGGCTGGATCGCCACTGCGATAGTGGTCGCGCTCGCGCTGTGGAAAAATCCTTTCAAACGACTTCAGGACGGCACACTCCAGCACGTCTGGCTCGCAATCATCGTTGCGGTGTCCGTGCTGTGGGCGAGCAACGCGTGGCTCGACGACGGTACTGTCATGCATCTGCTCGGCGCCACGCTGGTTGTCACATTATTCGATTGGGCACTGGCGCTGATCGCCATGGCGATCGTCACCGGTCTCGCCGCTGTCGTCTTCGACGCCCCCTGGCAGGGCATTGCACTGACTTTCCTCGTGTTCGGTGCGTTGCCTGTCGGTATCTCGACCTTGATCCAACGCGCCAGCATCGCCTGGCTGCCGCGTAACCTCTTCATGTTCATTTTCGGCCAGGGTTTTGTCTCACCCGCCATTGCCGTGTCGCTTACGGCGGCCGCGGCGCTCGGCGTTCACATCACACTCGCAGACGGTTCAATGACCGTGGTGCCGGTCGGCTACGCGTTCAGCGTGCTTCTGCTCGCCACTGGCGAAGCCTGGTTCACGGGCATGTCGACGGCATTGATCGCGGTCTACCGCCCTGCGTGGGTTACCACTTATGATGTGCGTCGATATCGATTGGGCGGGCCACGCACCTGACACGGGCGCGGCATCGAGCACGTATCGACGGCAATCTGCCATCCCGGCACATAAAGCGCCTGAGTCCCCGCACCACGACAGGACAAAATATTTGTGTCAGGATTGAACTCATCCCTCTCGCCAGGCATCTTACGTGCCTCATGTCTTATTAGCGTCTAACGAACTAGATGGATCGCACCAACGTACCGCGCCGATTGCTGCGGTTGGTCGGCCGGTTAGCAACATTTGCAGCGAGTCTCTCGCTCATTTGCACTGCTCCCGCATACGCCGATCAACTCGAACAGCACAACGATCTCGTCAACAAATTTGTCAATGACATGCATGCGGACCCGCTAGTCGCGGACTGCGCTGCCCATGGCAATTTTGTTGCAAGCACATCGACCGCCTTCGACCATGTCGAATTTCCGCCCAGCTCCTTCGACAGCGCGCATGCGGCAGTCACGCCCTGGAACGATTCGTTCGACGAAGGCAAGCAGCGCGTCAAGGTGGACAACATCGTTACCGTCGAGGGCCTCGGTATCCGCCAGAGCGGCGGTGGAGATCCAGCCGATCTCAAATTCCGTTGCGGCTATGTGGGCGCCCAGATGCTGGCGTTCAGCTGGAACGATCCGGTGCCGCCGGCCCGTGCGCACAGCACCGGGTCAACGGGATCGCGAGCGTCCTCGGGCAAGCATAAGGGTGTGAAGGGCAAGCACTCGGCCAGCGGTAAAACTACGAAGAAAGCAACCGGCAAGTCCTCGAAGGCAAGCTCGGGAAAATCTTCGCGAGCAACTTCCAGCAAGTCTTCAGGTAAGTCTGCGAGCAAATCGACCGCGAAGAAGTCCCCAGCGAAAAAGACTCAATAGCGGACAAGAGCGAAGGCCGCGTCAACGGGTCCGCACTACGAATTTGGCTCGCACCCAGCAAAAAACGGGGCACACACTTCCAGAGTGTGTGCCCCGTTTCTTTATGCGGCGTCCAGTTACGCGAACGTCTCCACGTGTCGCAAAATAGCCTGCAGCATGGCGGCGCCCAGCGACGCGCTACGCTCCCCGTTCCAACCCACCCGCTCGTCCGGCAGATTGGCGTTGTCCTTGAACGGCATCTCCAGCGTCAACGACAGACAGCCGAATTCGTTGCCGATGTACTTCGAAGCCAGCTTGAGCGCGTCCTCACGATACTTGCTCGCGGCGTAGCCGTACTTGTCCTGGAAATCCGGGCTCGCATGCTTGAATGCTTCGATGAACGCTTTCTGCTCCTCGCCCTGCCGCTCGGTGAAACCCGGCAGCATTTCGGAGCCGGCCACGAACACGTACGGCAGCGCCTCGTCGCCGTGGATATCGAAAAAGAGGTCGCAACCGGTCGCGTGAATCGCATCACGCACCACGAGCACCTCGGGACTGCGCGCGGCGTCCGGTTCCATCCATTCGCGGTTCAGGTTCGCGCCCGTCGCGTTAGTGCGCAAATTGCCGTGCACGCTGCCATCCGGATTCATGTTCGGCACGATGTAGAACACCGCGTGATCGTAGAGCTTGCGCGCCACCGGATCGCCCGCCCAATCGCCCCAACCCGCGAGACGCTTGACGAGACCTTCGATAAACCATTCAGCCATCGTCTCACCAGGATGCTGACGCGCGATCAGCCAGATCTTCTTCTTGGGCGTGTCGCCGGTTTGCGGAGTACCAAGCGTCAGCAGCGACATCGGCCGGCCTTCGACGGTCCTGCCCAACTCTGTGAGCGTGGCCTGCGGCATCTGCTGGATCGCGCCGAGAAACTCCGAGTGACGTTCCTCGCTATACGGCTCGAAATACGCGTAGTAGATGCGGTCGAAATCCGGCGTGTGGTCGATCGTCAACACACGGCCGTCGTAGGAAGTCGGCACGCGGAACCAGTTCACGCGGTCATAGCTTGCCACTGCCTGGTAGTCGCGCCAGCCTTCGGCGAAAGCGCACGCCGCAGCATTTTCGAAGGTCATCACGCAGCGCTCGCCGGCCGCGCCGGACAACCGGAAATAAAACCACTGCGCGAACTCGGCCTGACTGTCGGGCCGCACGCGCAAACGGATGTTGCCGGCGTCTTCGCAGGCCAGCACTTCGATCGCGCCCGCATCGAAGTTGCTCGTAATCGATAACGTCATGATGTTCTTCCCTGCTTGTGTGCGCGGCGATCGCTTAGTCAGCGATGCGGCGGCGGAATACGTAGGTGGAATCGTTCGAGGCTTCGGCGTCGAACGCGTAGCCTTCGGCGTTGAAGGCCTTCAGTTGCTCGGGCTTGTCGAGACGGTTTTCGACCGCGTAGCGCGCCATCAGACCGCGTGCGCGCTTTGCGTGGAAACTGATGATCTTGTAGCGGCCGCCCTTCCAGTCTTCGAACACCGGCGTGATGATCGGCGCTTCGAGCACCTTGGGCTTGACCGACTTGAAGTACTCACCCGACGCACAGTTGACCAACACGCGTGAGGCGGCAGCGCGCTTCTTCAATTGCGCGTTCAAAGCCTGCGTGATCCGTTCACCCCAGAACGCGTACAGATCCTTGCCGCGCGTATTGGCAAAGCGCGTGCCCATTTCGAGGCGGTACGGTTGCAGCAGATCGAGCGGACGCAACAAACCGTACAGGCCGGAAAGCACGCGCACATGATTCTGCGCGTAATCCAGATCGGCCGACGACAACGTTCTGGCATTGAAGCCTTCGTACACATCGCCGTTGAACGCGAGCACGGCCTGCTTGGCGTTGTGCGTGCCGAAACTGGGCGACCATTCCGCGTAACGCTGGAAATTGAGGTGCGCGAGTTGATCCGAAATGCTCATCAACGAACCGATCTGCTGCGGCGACAAAAGGCGCAATCCGCCGATCAATTCGGCCGCATCGTCGACGAAATCGGGGATCGTGTGCTTTTTGACGTGCGGAGGGGTTTCGTAGTCGAGCGATTTCGCCGGCGACAGAACGATTATCATAGAGGCTTGCAGGCACGCCGTGCCTGGCGGTCAAAGACGAAAGCCAGATTGTAACGAATGCCCGGTTCCCATGCCTCACACGGCGCTCTGCGCGTCGTCCTCGATTCCAATGTGTGGATCGATATTCTCGTGTTCGACGATCCGCACACGCGGCCGATCCGCGCCGCGCTCGAAAGTGGCGCACTCTCCGCGCTGATCGACGCGCGCTGCCTCGCCGAACTTACCTACGTGCTCGACTACCCGCAATTCGTGCATCGCAATGTGGACAAGGCGGCGGCGCTTGCCGTCGTTGCACGCCTCACGCAGTTGGTCGAACCCGCTGCGCCCGCGGAAGATGCCAGGCCGTTGCCGAAATGCAAAGACCGCGACGACCAGAAATTCCTCGAACTCGCGCACGCGGCGCAAGCCGACTGGCTGGTGTCGAAAGACCGCGCGGTGTTGAAACTGGCCAAGCGGATTGCGCGTGACTTCGGTTTCCAGATTGCGCAGCCTGCGCCGTTCGTCAGCGTCTGCGTGAGCGCGGCACACGAGCCAGCGCCCGTATGACCCCTGGCCGGATGGCCAACGTCGGGCCGACTGCGCGCACGCAGGGCCACGATTCCCTACAATCAGGCTTCGTCCTTTTCGAACGACGTCTTTCACCAACTCACTCGACCACGCTCCGGACAGCGCCATGAATGCACCGCACGACACGCCCATGAGTCCCTCGTTTCCGTCCCGCCTGCCGGACGTCGGCACGACGATTTTCACCGTGATGAGCGCGCTCGCCGCCGAAAAAGGCGCGGTGAACCTCGGCCAGGGCTTTCCCGACTTCGGTTGCGACCCCCGCATTGTCGACGCGGTCGCGAGCGCCATGCGCGACGGCCACAATCAATACCCGCCGATGGCCGGCGCCGCGCCGCTGCGTCAGGCGATTTCGGACAAGATCGCCAACCTGTACGGCCGCCGCTACGACGCCACCAGCGAGATCACCGTGACGGCAGGCGCCACCCAGGCGCTGCTGACCGCGATTCTCTGTACCGTGCATCCGGGCGACGAAGTGATCGTGGTCGAGCCGACCTACGACAGTTACCTGCCATCGATCGAGCTGGCCGGCGGCAAGCCGGTATTCGTCACGCTCGACGCGCCCGACTACGCGATCCCGTTCGACAAGCTCGCCGCCGCGATCACGCCGAAAACGCGGCTCCTGCTGATCAACACCCCGCACAATCCGACCGGCACGGTCTGGCGCGCGGAAGATATGCGCAAGCTCGAAGAAATCGTGCGCGGCACCAACGTGCTGATTCTGTCCGACGAAGTCTACGAACACATGGTGTACGACGGCGCGCCGCACGAAAGCGTGGCGCGTTATCCGGAACTGGCGCAGCGCAGTTTCGTGGTGTCGAGCTTCGGCAAGACCTACCACGTCACCGGCTGGAAGATCGGCTACGTGGCCGCGCCCGCCGCGCTCACGGCTGAATTCCGCAAAGTGCACCAGTTCAACGTGTTTACGGTCAACACGCCGATGCAGGTCGGCCTCGCGGAATATATGAAGGATCCGGCACCGTATCTGGATCTCCCCACGTTTTATCAGAAGAAACGCGACTACTTCCGCGCCGGCCTCGCGAATTCACGCTTCAGGCTGCTGCCTTGCACGGGCACCTACTTTCAGTGCGTCGACTATTCGGCGATCAGCGATTTGCCCGAAGCCGAATTTGCGCAATGGCTGACCGGCGAGATCGGTGTCGCGGCAATTCCCGTTTCGGCGTTCTATCACGAGGCGCATGAATCGGGCGTGGTGCGCTTCTGCTTTGCCAAGCAGGAAGCCACCCTCGCCACGGCGCTCGACCGGCTGGCGCGGCTCTAGGACGCCCCGCGCGATGCTGCGAACGAACCCACGTTCCTCGCCATCGCGCGCAGCGGCCCATGCGTGCGTTGCACGCCCGAGCTCATTTCGCACGCAACGCCACCGCCACGCCTCAAGCCGGACGCGAGGCCGCGATATACGCCTTGCGATCATCGGTCACGCGCTGCGCGGCCGGTCGGGCGTTGATCGCCTTCACATAGCTTTTCCAGTCCACGCCGGCGTCGAGCAGAAAATCGCGGCCGTAGATGGTCTGCGTCGCCATGCCCACCAGCGGCAAGCTCACAAACCCCGCTGCGTCGGCGACACTGAAGCGCTCGCCGCGCAGATACGGCCCGAACTTCGCAATCCGCTTGAAGCCGGCAATGTGATGCGCGAGCAGCTTCTCGACGCGCCCCTTGGTCGCGTCAGTCACGGTGCCGCCGAAGAATGCTTCCTTGTAGAGATTGCGCGCGGTCAGTTCGAGATGCACATCCACGAACATGATCAGTTCGCGCTCTTTGGCCGCTTCCCACGGATCAGCGGAGAAAATCGCCTTGTCGGGAAAACGCGCGGCCAGATACTCGACGATGCCTTGCGATTCGCACAGATCGCCGTGTTCGGTCTGGATATAGGGCACCTTGCCGAGCGGAGAATGCTCGAGCATGGTCTCTTCCTGGCTCGGCAGCACGAACACTTCCTCGAACGGAATGCCGTGTTCGAGGAGCACGAACTTCACCTTGTTGTAATAGTTAGAGAGCGCGAAACCGCACAGCTTGATCATCGGGTGTCTCCTTTCTTCCGGTTGTTTGAGACCGCCCGTCAAAATCAACGCGGCGGCCTTCGATCAATCATCCAGTAAATTGCACGATCGTGCTATTCTAAAATAACCATGGAGTCGAGCATCACAATGACCTCTCGCAATTTCAGCATCGAGACTATCGGCATTGTCGGAACCGGTGCAATGGGCCGTGGCATCGCCCAGATTGCCGCACTGGCGGGTCTCACCGTACGTCTATACGACACGAACCCTGCTGCGATCGGCGCCGCGCGCGACTACCTTGCCGAGACTTTCGCCAAATTGACTGCCAAAGGCAAGCTCGACCAGGCCCGTTCGCTCGCCGCGCTGGCGAACGTGAGCGGCGCGCAGGTCGTCGGCGATCTGGCCGATTGCGATCTGGTCGTCGAGGCGATCGTTGAAAAGCTCGATGTGAAGCAAGCGCTCTTTCGCGAACTCGAAACGGTGGTGAGTGGCCGTTGCGTGCTGGCGTCGAACACGTCGTCGTTGTCGATTACCGCGATTGCGGCGGGCTGCACGAACCCATCGCGGGTGGCCGGTTATCACTTCTTCAATCCGGTTCCGTTGATGAAGGTCGTCGAAGTGATCGACGGCCTGCGCAGTGATCCCGCCGTCGGCGACGCGCTGATGGAACTCGCGCGACGCATGGGCCACACGCCGGTGCGTGCGAAAGACATGCCCGGCTTCATCGTCAATCATGCCGGCCGCGGCATGAATACCGAAGGCCTGCGGGTAGCCGGCGAAGGCGTGGCGAGTTTTGCCGACATCGACCGCATCATGCGCGAGCAGGCAGGCTTTCGCCTCGGCCCGTTCGAACTGCTCGATCTGACCGCGCTCGATGTATCGCATCCAGTGATGGAATCGATCTATCACCAGTTCTATGAAGAACCGCGCTTCACACCGTCGCCGATCACAGGCACTCGGCTTGCGGGCGGGCTGATCGGCCGCAAAACAGGCGAAGGCTTTTACCGCTATGAAGACGGTAAGCAGCAAGTTCCCGCGGAAGCGCCCGCGCCAACTGAACTGCCGCACAGCGTGTGGGTCAGCAAGCGCTATCCGGAGGCGCATGAAGCCGTCGTGCAACTCGTCGCCAAAGCTGGCGTCAAACTCGACGAAGGCGCGGTGCCCGCAGCGGACTCGCTGATCGTCGTGACACCGTTCGGTCATGACGCGACTACCGCCTCCGTCGACGAAGCACTCGATGCAACTCGCGTTGTTGCTATCGACGCCCTCTTCCCGCTGGCCGCCGCGCAGCGCCGCACGCTGATGACAACACCCGCTACCAGTCGCGCCGCACGCGAGACCGCGCACGCACTGTTTGCCGCGGATGGCGTTCCCGTCACCGTGATTCGCGATTCAACCGGCTTCGTCGCGCAACGCGTCGTGGCGACCATCGTCAACATCGGCTGCGACATCGCGCAAAAACAGATCGCGATGCCGGGGGACATCGACCTCGCGGTGACGCTAGGCCTCGGCTACCCGCGCGGACCGCTCGCACTCGGCGATACATTGGGCGCGAAGACGATCCTCACCATCTTGCGCAATATCTTCAGCGTGCTCGGCGATCCACGCTATCGCCCGTCGCCCTGGCTTGCACGGCGCGCGCAACTTGGCCTGTCGCTGACGCAACGCGACGCTGCCGACACTCAAACGGAGACCCAACAATGAGCGCCGAACTGCTGACCTCACGCCCGACCGAAAGCGAATCAACGCTGGTCCTCACGCTGTCGAACCCCGGCGCACGTAATGCGCTGCATCCGGACATGTATGCCGCGGGCATCGAAGCGCTCGAATCGGTGGAGCGTGATCCGTCGATCCGCGCCGTCGTGATTACCGGCGCGGACAATTTCTTTTGTGCCGGCGGCAATCTGAACCGTCTGCTGGAAAACCGCGCGAAGGATCCGTCGGTGCAGGCCGAAAGCATCGATCTGCTCGGCGAATGGATTTCGGCGCTGCGTCTTTCGTCAAAGCCGGTGATCGCCGCCGTCGATGGCGCCGCAGCCGGTGCAGGATTTTCATTAGCACTCGCGTGCGATCTGATCGTCGCGGCGGAAGACGCCAAGTTCGTGATGTCGTATGCCCGCGTCGGTCTTACACCCGATGGCGGCGGCTCGTGGTTTCTCGCGCAAGCCTTGCCGCGTCAACTGGCGACCGAAGTGCTGATCGAAGGCAAACCGATCGGCGCCTCGCGTCTATACGATCTCGGTGTCGTCAACAAGCTAGCGAAGACCGGCACCGTGCGCGACACCGCTGTCGCCTGGGCCGACGAACTCGGCAAGATTTCGCCGAATTCGGTCGCGCGCATCAAGGGGCTCATCGGCGCGGCCGGTGCACAGCCGCTTGCTGAACATCTGGTCGCTGAGCGCGACAGCTTCGTCGCCTCACTGCACCATCGCGACGGTCTCGAAGGGATTTCAGCGTTCCTCGAAAAACGCGCTCCTGTCTACAAGTAAACATAAGTGAACGAAGGGACGATGCCTGAATATCAACTCCCCAAACGCCGCCGCATCTTCCTGATGCGTCACGGCGACGTAACCTACTTCGACGACAGCGGCCGCGCGATCGATCCTGAAACGGTGCCGTTGAATGCGAATGGCCGCGAACAGGCCAGCGCGGCAGGCCGCGTATTTGCCGAGCAGCAAGTCCGGTTCGATCGGGTGATCGTGAGCGGCTTGCCGCGCACGGTTGAAACCGCGCAACGCGTTTTGGCCGAGACCGGTCAGCAGATCGAGCTCGACATCGAGCCGGCATGGCAGGAAATTCGCGGCGGCAAGCTCAGCAACATTCCGCAGCAGGATATCGAAGCGGCATTTCTCGGCGTGTTCGACGGCATCGTGCCGGAAACAACGCGCTTTCTCGACGGCGAAACCATTGGCGCGTTGTTTGACCGCGTGTTGCCCGCGGTGGCGGCGTTGCGCGAGGACACGTCGTGGGACACCGTGCTGCTGGTGCTGCACGGCGGCGTGAATCGCGCGATTCTGTCGCACGCGCTCACCGCCGGCGGCCGCACTTTCTTCGGCCATCTGGCGCAGGCCACCGGTTGCATCAACGCGCTCGACGTCGGCGCCGAGTCGCGCGACTGGGTGCTGCGCGCGATCAACTATTCACCGCCGTCGCCGCTCCATCGCGACGTTCGCAACACCACGATGGAAATGCTCTACGCACAATTCATTCAATACAAGCGTAGCTGAACCCGAACTGGAGGAGACACATGGTGCAAGCCACACAGACCGGCGAACCAGAACAGAAACCGGATTACTCGGCCTTCGAGGGCACGCGCCCGGTCAACGAGCGGCAACGCTTCGACAGCGACGCGCTCGCCGCGTGGCTAACCCAGCATGTCGATGGATTTGCCGGACCGCTCACCTTGGAGCAATTCGCCGGCGGCCAATCGAACCCCACCTTCAAACTCGTCACGCCGTCGCGCTCGTACGTGATGCGCGCGAAGCCCGGCCCGGCCGCTAAGTTATTGCCCTCGGCGCACGCGGTCGAACGCGAATACCGCGTGATGCATGCACTTGCAGACACCGACGTGCCCGTCGCAAACATGCTCGCCTTGTGCGAAGACGAAAGTGTGATCGGCCGGGCGTTCTACGTGATGGAGTTCGTCGAAGGCCGCGTGCTGTGGGACCAGTCTCTACCCGGCATGACGCCTGCAGAGCGCGCGGCAATTTACGACGAAATGAATCGCGTGATCGCCGCGCTGCATAGCGTCGACGTCACGTCGATCGGTCTTGCCGACTACGGCAAACCGGGTAATTACTTCGCACGCCAGATCGGCCGTTGGAGCAAACAGTACGTCGCGTCCGAAACCGAACCGATCGACGCGATGCAGCGTCTGATCGAATGGCTGCCGCAGCATATGCCGGCGGAAACGAGCGAGCGCGCCTCGGTCGTACATGGCGACTACCGGCTCGACAACCTGATCTTCCATCCCACCGAGCCGCGCGTACTGGCCGTACTCGACTGGGAACTATCGACGCTCGGTGACCCGCTCGCCGACTTCGCGTATCACTGCATGGCGTGGCACGTCGACCCGGCGCAATTCCGCGGCATTGCGGGCCTCGACTGGGCGGCCCTCGGCATTCCCGACGAAGCGCAGTACGTCGAGCGCTATTGCAAGCGCACCGGCTTCGAGATCCACGGCGACTGGAATTTCTATCTCGCGTACAACATGTTCCGCATCGCGGCGATCCTGCAAGGGATCATGAAGCGTGTAGTCGATGGCACCGCGGCCAGCGCTCAGGCGCTCGATGCCGGCCGTCGCGCGAAGCCGATGGCCGAACTCGCCTGGCGCTACGCACAGAAAGTACGTTAAGCAAATCGGCGCCAGATTGCACTCCCGAACAAACGTCATTCGTCATCCGCGAGGTCATACATGAATTTCGATTACACCCCGAAGGTGCAGGCGCTGCGCGAGAAACTGCTCGCCTTCTTCGACGAGCACATCTATCCGAATGAGCAGGCGTTCTATGCCGAGATCGCCTGCAATCGTCAGAACGGCAACGCATGGCTGCCGACCGAACTGATCGAACAACTGAAACAGAAAGCGCGCGACGCCGGTTTGTGGAACCTGTTCCTGCCTGAATCGGTACGCGGCGCCGGTCTGACGAATCTTGAATACGCGCCGCTCTGCGAGATCATGGGCCGTGTGCCTTGGGCGCCGGAAGTGTTCAACTGCAATGCGCCCGACACTGGCAACATGGAAACGATCGAGCGCTACGGCAGCGACGACAACAAGCGCGAATGGCTCGAACCGCTGCTGCAAGGGCACATCCGCTCGGCGTTTCTGATGACCGAGCCGGAGGTAGCCTCGTCGGACGCGACCAATATCCAGACGAGCATCGTGCGCGATGGCGACACCTACGTGATCAACGGTCACAAGTGGTGGTCGTCCGGTGCGGGGGACCCGCGCTGCAAGGTCTACATCGTGATGGGCAAGACCGATCCTGAGGCGCCACGTCATGCGCAGCAGTCGATGATCCTGGTCCCCGCCGACGCGACCGGCATCACCGTGCACCGCCCGCTCACCGTATTCGGCTACGACGACGCGCCCCACGGCCACATGGAAATCACGCTCGAAAACGTGCGCGTGCCGGCTACCAATATGCTGCTCGGCGAAGGGCGCGGCTTCGAAATCGCCCAAGGCCGCCTCGGACCGGGACGCATCCACCACTGCATGCGTTTGATCGGTCTCGCCGAACGCGCGCTCGAACTCATGGCCAAACGCTCCATGCAACGCGTCGCTTTCGGCAAACCGGTTTCCGCACAGGGCGTCACGCAGGAGCGCATGGCCGAAGCGCGCTGCATGATCGAACAGGCGCGCCTGCTGACGCTGAAGACCGCGTACATGATGGACACGGTCGGCAACAAGGGCGCGCGTGGCGAGATCGCCATGATCAAGGTGGTCGCGCCGAATATGGCATGCCAGGTGATCGACTGGGCGATCCAGGCGCACGGCGGCGGCGGCGTCAGCGACGATTTCCCGTTGGCGTATGCATACGCCAACGCGCGGACGTTGCGCTTCGCCGATGGCCCCGACGAAGTGCACCGCAACGCGATCGCAAAGCTCGAACTGGCGCGTTATATGGATGCGGGTGCTGCGGCCCGAGTGGAAACGCCGATTACGCGGGTTTGAGGTCGGGGATGGGGCGGTAGCCGACGGCGCGCGGGTTCACGGCCAGCAGCATTGTCCGATCTATGCTCTAATTTTCGTCAACAGCGGCGCCCTTTGTGGCGCCGCTTTCACGAAACGAAGGAGCCAGGATGATCGATGTCTATAGCTGGGCAACCCCGAACGGCCATAAGGTTCACATCATGCTCGAGGAAACGGGCCTCGCGTACACGGCGCACGGCGTCGATATCGGCGCGGGCGACCAGTTCAAACCCGAGTTCTTGGCGATTAGCCCGAACAACAAGATTCCGGCGATCGTCGATTCCGAAGGTCCTAAAGACGCCGACGGCAAGCCGTTCGCGCTATTCGAATCAGGCGCGATTCTGATTTATCTGGCGGAGAAAACCGGCAAGTTGCTGCCGACTGATCCGGCCGCACGCTATGCGACGCTGCAATGGCTGATGTTTCAGATGGGCGGCATCGGTCCGATGCTTGGACAAACACATCATTTCCGCATTTATGCGCCGGAGCCAATCGAATACGCGATCAATCGCTACACGAACGAAACGCGGCGTCTCTATGGCGTGATGGATACGCAGCTCGGCAAGACACAGTATCTGGCCGGCAACGACTACACGATCGCTGACATCGCCGCATTTCCGTGGACGCGCTCGTGGCAAAACCAGGGCATCGAGCTGGATACGTTCCCGCATGTGAAGCGGTGGCACGAAGAAATTGCCGCGCGTCCGGCGGTGGTACGCGGTGTTGACGTGCTGGCGTCGGCCCGCAAGCCGCTCATGGACGACAAGGCTAAGGAAATGCTGTTCGGCGCGACGCAGTACGCGAAGCGGTAGGCATGCCGTCGTCCCTTGGCATCGGCGCTCGTTCACATTGACAACGACCACGGCATTGCCATCTGTTGAGGCATCGACATAAAAAAGCGCGAGACGGCATCACTGCCACTCGCGCTTTTTTGCCAACCGATCGGCTGTGAACGGTTAGAAATAGTGCCGCGTGATGAACTCCGCGACGCAGACCGGCCGTTCACTGCCCAGCCGCTCCAGCGTCACATTCCACTCAACCTGCACACCGCCGTTGTCGACGTCGGTGACGGACTCCACCGCAAACCGGGCGCGCAACTGTGAGCCGACCAGCACCGGTGACGTGAACCGCACACGATTCAATCCGTAGTTGACGCCCATGCGCTGCTTAAGCGCCACCGTCTTGCCGAGCAGCGCAGGGATCAACGACAGCGTCATGAACCCATGCGCGACCGGACCACCAAACGGTGACTCACGCCGTGCCCGCTCGGGGTCGACGTGAATCCACTGATGATCGCCGGTGGCCTCAGCGAAACGATCGACGCTCGCCTGATCGACCGTCAGCCAGTCGCTAACGAGCGGCTCAGCGCCAATCAGCGCACGCAACGCCGCTGCGCCTCCAAACGTTACGGCGGCTACCGCGTTGCTGTCCGTCATGACGCGGCGCCCGGATTGCGCAGTCCGAACAAGCCTTTCGAACGCACCGTAATCACGGTTTCGCCGTGCTGGTTGATGCCTTCCCACTGCGTCGAAACGATGCCGCGATCCGGCTTACTCTCCGAAACACGTTTGTCGAGCACCGCGTTCATCATCGTGATCGTGTCGCCGACACGCACCGGCTTCAACCAGCGGATCTCGTCGATACCGGGCGAGCCCATCGACGTGGAACCCGCGATCGCGTTGCGCACCAGCATGCCCATCATGACCGAACAGGTATGCCAGCCGCTTGCGACCAACCCACGAAACGGCGACGCTGCGGCTGCAGCCTCGTCCAGGTGAAACGGCTGCGGATCGAACTTCTCCGCGAACTCGACGATCTCTTCACGCGTGAAAGTATGCTTGCCGATTTCCGTAGTCGTGCCGACTACCATGTCCTCGTAACTCAGACCCATCGCACACCTCTTTCTTATCCGATTCGGCCGGCTGATCAGGCTTCGGTCGAGACAAAGCCGGGCAGCGCGGCGAACCGCGCGAGATGGTGATCGACATCGCCCAATGTGGTTTCGATGATAGCAAGACGTTTGAACAGATGCGCCGCGGCGACCTCGTTCGTGACGCCCATGCCTCCGTGCAACTGCACCGCCTGCTGACCGACGAAACGGGCGGCCTGGCCGACCCGCGCCTTCGCTGCGGAGACGGCACGGCGACGTTCCTCGGCGTCAGCGCTGGTGTAACGCACGGCCGCCAGGTATGTGATCGAACGCGCCTGCTCGGCGTGAATCAACATCTCGACCATGCGATGCTGTAGCGCCTGGAAACGCGCGATCGGCTGGCCAAACTGCTGGCGCGTCTTGGTGTACTCGCCCGTTGCATGGTTCAGTGCGTCGAGCGCGCCGACCGCTTCCGCGCACAGCAATACCGTGCCGTAGTCTGCAATGTGCTCGAGCGCCGCGGCGCCCGAGTGTTTGCCGGTGAGCTGGCGTGCAGGTGTGCCATCGAACTCGAGTGTCGCGGCGCGCTGACCGTCGATTGTGCGGTAGTCAGTGACTTTGACACCGGCCGCATCGCGGACGACCACAAAAAGCGCGATCTCGCCATTCAGCCGAGCCGGCACGATCCAGTAATCCGCTTGCGCGCCGTGCAGCACAACCGATTTCGTGCCGGTCAACGTCTGCTGATTGCCCTGACCGTTCGCAACCGTGTCGACCTCGAACAGATCGTAGCGTGCGTGCGGCTCGTGAAAGGCCACTGCCAGCTTGATCTCGCCCTGGGCCGCGCGTTCGAGCAGCGACGCGTCTTCGCCCTGCCCGGTGCCCGCCAGCCGCAGCGCCTCGATACCCACCGCAGTCGCCCAATACGGCTCGACCACCAGAGCACGCCCGAGCTCCTGCATGACCACCAGCATGTCGATCGGGCTGCCGTTGAAGCCACCCTGCGCTTCCGGCACCGGCAACGCAGTCAGGCCCAGTTCGGTAAAAGCTGTCCAGTGCGCGTCCGACACCCCGGTTTCCGATTGCACGATCGCCTGGCGCGCTTCGAACCCGTAGCTCTTGTCAAGGTAGCGGCGCAGCGCGTCAGCAAATTGCTGTTGTTCGTCGTTGAAAGTGAAGTCCATGCGCCGCTCCTCAGAGTCCGAGAATCATCTGCGCGATGATGTTCTTTTGAATTTCGTTCGAGCCGCCGTAAATCGACGTCTTGCGGAAGTTGAAGTAGTACGCGGCCAGCGGCGCGGCGTCATCGTCACCGGCGAGGCTGTGCTCGCGTTCGCCTTCGAGGAATGGCACGTCGAATGGCGCGGCGAGGGGCCCGATCGCTTCGAACATCAGTTCGGTCAGCGCCTGCTGCACTTCCGTGCCCTTGATTTTGAGCATCGATGCTTCCGGCCCAGGCCCACGTCCGCCCGTTTCATTGGCGACCACGCGTTGCACGGTGACTTCGAGTGCCATCAGTTCGATCTCGAGGCTCGCGACTTTCGCGGTGAACACAGGATCTTGCAGCAGCGGCTTGCCGTTCTTCTTCTGATCCAGCGCGAGGCGCTTCAGGAATACGAGTTCGCGCTTCGATTGCCCAACGCGCGCAATACCGGTGCGTTCGTGCCCGAGCAGGTACTTCGCATAGGTCCAGCCACGATTCTCTTCGCCGACCAGATTGTCGACCGGCACTTTCACGTCCTCGAAAAAGACTTCGTTGACTTCGTGGTCTTCGTCGAGCGTGATGATCGGGCGCACGGTAATACCGGGCGTTTTCATGTCGATCAACAGGAACGAGATACCCTCCTGCTTTTTAGCGCCGCTATCGGTGCGCACGAGGCAGAACATCATGTCGGCGTACTGGCCGAGCGTAGTCCAGGTTTTCTGGCCGTTGACCACATAGTGATCGCCAACGCGCTCGGCACGCGTGCGCAGCGAGGCCAAGTCGGAACCGGAGCCCGGTTCGGAATAGCCCTGACACCACCAGTCCGTGCCGTCGAGAATGCGCGGCAGATAGTGGCGTTTCTGAGCCTCATTGCCGTACTTCATCAGCACGGGCGCTACCATCGAGACGCCGAACGGCAGGACGGACGGCGCACCGATACGCGCGCACTCTTCGTCCCAGATATGCCGTTGGGTCGCGTCCCAGCCCGGGCCGCCGTATTCTTTCGGCCACGCGATGACCGACCAGCCGCGCGTGCCGAGCAGCTTGTGCCAACCCGCGAAGTCTTCGCGGTTCAGACGCTTGTGATTGAGTACTTTGTCGCTCAGCTCGCGAGGCAGATTCGCTTCGAGCCAGGCGCGGATGTCGGCGCGGAATGCGTCGTCAGCGGGGGAATAGTCCAGATTCATGCGTCGTGTCTCCTGGCCGCAACCGCCCGCTGCCAGTGAGCCACTGCGCTATTGCAGCGGTTCCTTCAAGGCAGCCGGGATCGGCAGCGGCATCACTTCGATGCCTTCTTCGACCAAGGCTTTCGCGTCTTCCGGTGTCGTGACACCGCGAATATTGCGTGCTGGCGCTTCGTTGTAATGAATGCGCCGTGCTTCCTCGGCGAAGCGGTCGCCCACGTTCTCTGTCTTTTCCAGTACCTCGCGCAAGGCACGCATGACGCGTGCCTGCATTTCTCCACTATCCGCAGGGACTTTCGCTTCGGTCGCTCCCGACAGATTCAGTCGGGGCGCCGACGGCAGACGGCTCACTTCGTTCGCACCGCAGATCGGACATTCGACGAGCTTGCGGGACTGCTGCGACTCGAAGTCATCAGCCGAAGCAAACCAGCCTTCGAACCGATGGCCATGCGGACACTGTAAATCGAGGACCTTCATGTGGAATCAGGGCTTGCGTGCCAGTTTAGCGCAAAATGGAAATTTGTGAACGGTCGTTCGTAAATTTTTACGGACGGCGCGTTGACGCCAGGCGTCGCTGACAAATCGAACGCGGTGCGCGATTTTAACGCTTTGCGCAGTGGGCTGCCGAAGGTGGCTCAATCGGTGAACGGCACGCCGAACCCGTCAACAAAAAGGCACGCTGGTCGTATCGAACTCATGGGTTCGCGCAGCTACTCGCTGCGCCCCTTTTAAGCCACCAGAAATTCGAGGCGGCGGTTAAGCTGCGGTTCGAGTTCGCGCGCCTCTTTGGCAAGGTTGATCTGTTTGGCCGATTTCGCGACATCGAATACGTCCGCCTTGATGTCATACCCGCCACGCGCGGTCAGCCAGCCAAGGATGTCCGACAGATGCCACACCGACGCACTGCCCTCGTGAACCGGCGACGGAAAGTCGATTGCGTGGCTCAGCATCAGCTTACGCATGTTTTGCCTTGACACGCCCGCGACCTCAGCGACATCCGTCAGGCCGACGAAGTCCGGCCCCGCCTCGACAAGGCGCGCAGACGGCACTGCCTGCTTGATATCTTTGAGTGCACTGATGAGCGCTTCGAACGCCGACGCGCCTTCGCGAGCAAAAACCAGCGCCATGCGCCCCGGTTGCCCCACGCCGATCGTAGCGTCGTCACATCCGGCTTCGCCCAACCGCTCGACGATCTCGTCGAGATCGCAATCTTCAGCCGCGAGCCGGTACTTCAAGGTGAACACATATTCCATAAGCTACTCCTGCCTTCATTCAGCTTCGGGCTTTTGCCTTTCGAACACTTTTACTGCCGACGTGTCGTGCAATTATCGACAATGCGCCTGAGGTGCTTTGCGTGATTGCCGGGATTCTTTGGCGTACTCCACACACTCGAGATGCAGAACTCGCCGCAACGGCATTCCGCGTCGTTGTAGGGACAGTAAATCTTTCCCCATGCGTGACCTTTACCGCCGCCTTGCACACGCCAGCCGTTTCTTTCCGCGTAAGCCAGCGCCGCCTCGACCTCTTTCTTTGAATGGACTCCACGAACCATCTATACCCTCCAATTTAGTCCACGCGCGCATGGTTGTCAAGTGACAACCATGCGCGCGTGGCCATAACCGAATACATCCCACACTCTTCGTTATCCAAAATAACTGCGATAACAGACTCCGTTGCCAGACGTCGATACTAGAGCGGCAACGACCACAGGGCGAGACTGTCAGATGGCATAGGACTGGAGCCCGTTTTTCAGACACGTGGGCAACGCATCGAGTCGATATCGTGCTCACAATGACAAAGCCCCTGCCGGTCGTAGACCAACAGGGGCTCTTTTTGCGGATTGTCTAACCAGCGTGTGAATCGCGCCCGTTCAGCGTTCTGAACCGTGCACGCTATTGCGGCTCGGCCATTGGCCAGGTACCCGCCAAAACCTTCTCCAGCCAGAACGTGCCAATGATGGTTTTCACGTCCGTCACCTTGCCCGTGCGTACCCATTCCAACATATCGGTGACGCTGGCCGTGAACAGTTCGAGGAATTCGCCGTCGTCGAGTTTGCGCTCGCCGGCAGTCAACCCACGCGCCAGGTAAATATCGATGAATTCAGTCGAGTAGGAAATGATCGGATGAATGCGCGTCAGATAGACATACTCGCGCGCCGTATAGCCAGTCTCTTCCTGCAGTTCGCGTTTCGCGCAGGCCAGCGCGCCTTCGTTCGGATCGAGCTTGCCCGCCGGATACTCGACCATAACCTTACCCATCGGATAGCGGTACTGGTTTTCCAGCAACACGCGACCGTCGTCGAATAGCGGAATCACCATCACGGCGCCCGGATGCTGAACATACTCGCGAGTGGCCTGCTTACCGTCGGGCAAGCGGACCGTATCGCACTTGAGCGTCAGGAATGGCCCTTGATGGATCGTTTTGCTCTCGAGACAGGTCTCGGTGAGCGCGGCGTCGTGATCGGGAAGTTCAGCCATATGCGACCTCAGGACAGCGTGGTGCGCGACGGCGAGAGGCCGTCAGCGACGTTTGACGAGATACTGGAAGGTAAAGCCGGGGAATGCGAATACGACGAACAACGCGAACGTGATCGCGTAGAACTGCCACCCCTGCTCGAAGCGGTTACCCGCGCGCGCTTCCAGCAGGAAACCGAGCGCACCGACGATGAAGTACAGCACGATCAACTCGGCAATCCGGATCCAGGCGCTCTTCTTCGCCACTTTCAAGGGCACGGCGGCGAAGAGACGCTGATTCAGGAACGGCAGGTTGGCGCCGACCAGCGCCAACAACACGATAAACCAACCCGCAGCCGACATCAGAGCAGCAGCGTGTGCTGGATAGCCTGCAGGCAGGCCTTCAACAGCGGATCCGGCACGATACCGAGCACCAGCACGGCAACACCATTAACCGCCAGCAATGCACGCGTGCTCGTGTCGGCGAGGATCGGCGACTTGTCTTGCGGTTCGTCGAAGTACATCAGCTTGACGATACGCAGGTAGTAGAAGGCACCGAACAGCGAGGTGATCACGGCCAACACGGTCAGCCAGGTCAACCCGGCATTCATGGTTGCCTGCAGCACCGCGAGCTTGGCGTAGAAGCCGACCGCGGGCGGGATGCCGGCGAGCGAGAACATCATCACCATCATGACGAACGCAAACACCGGGCTGCGTTGATTCAGGCCCTTGAAGTCTTCGAGCGTATCCGCTTCGAAATCGCGGCGTGCCAGCAGCATGATGATGCCGAAGGTGCCCATCGTCGTGATCAGGTAGACGATGCTGTAGTACATCGCCGAGCCGTACGCGTTGGCGGCGCCCGTGGTCTTGTGGTCGACCACGCCGGCCAGCAGGCCCAGCAGCACGAAGCCCATGTTCGAGATCGCCGAATACGCGAGCATCCGCTTGACGTTGCGTTGCACGATACCGGTGATGTTGCCGACAATCAGCGACAGCGCCGCCAGGATCACCAGCATTTCCTGCCATTCGACCGCAAGCGGCAGCAGACCCATCACGAGGAAGCGCAGGCCCCACGCGAATGCCGCCACCTTCGGACCGCCACCGACCATCAGCGTCATGGCCGTCGGAGCGCCCTGATACACGTCAGGCACCCACATATGGAACGGCACCGCGCCCATCTTGAACGCCACGCCTGCCACGATAAAGATCACGCCGAACAGCAGCACGCTCGGATCGTAGTGGCTCGTGCCGATCGCCTTGAACACTTCGTTCAGGTCGAGCGAGCCGGTTGCACCGTACAGCATGGAAATGCCGTACAGCAGGAAGCCGGAAGCCAGCGCACCGAGCACGTAGTACTTCATTGCGGCTTCGTTCGACGGTGCCGCGTCACGACGCAGTGCGATCGCACCGTACAGCGACAGCGACATCAGCTCCAGACCGAGGTACAGCGTCAGGAAGTTGTTGCCGGAGATCATCACGAGCTGACCGAGCAACGAGAACATGCCCAACAGGAAAAACTCGCCGCGGAACAGCCCGCGATCCTCGAGGTACCGGCGCGAATAAACAATCGACACTGCGTAGCCGAGCGTCACCACCGCCTTCATCACGCTGGCGAAAGAATCCACCACATACATGTGACCGAAGAAGTAATGAACCTGCGGGTCGAACGCGTTCACCGCGAACCAGATGCCGGCAATCAGCGTCGAGAAGAACGCGAGGAAATACGTGGTGCGGCGACCGGCCTGGCCGACGAACGTGTCGTTGAGCCACGCGACCACAACGGCGAGCATCACCAGTGCGTCGGGCAACAGGGCAGTCATAGGGGCGTTTTGCATGATCTTTAAATTCCTCCGCTCTGCATTACTGTGGCAACGGCAGTTTGGACTGCGCGACGTGGGAGAGGAGGTTTTCCACGGATACGTGCATCACATCGGTAAAGGGCTTCGGATACAGGCCCATGAACAGCGTCAGTGCAGCGAGCACTGCCAGCATGAAAAATTCGCGACGGTTGATGTCGAGGAGGCCCTTCACGTGATCGTTGGCGACCGCGCCGAAGTACACGCGCTTGTACATCCACAGCGTGTAGGCCGCGCCGAGAATCAGCGTGACAGCCGCACCGCCCGCGATCCAGAAGTTGTACTGGACAGCAGCCAGAATCACCATGAACTCGCCGACGAAACCGGAAGTACCCGGCAAGCCGCAATTCGCCATCGAAAACAGCATCACGAACGCCGCGAACTTCGGCATCACGTTGACGACGCCGCCGTAATCGGCGATCTGACGCGAGTGCATACGGTCGTACAACACGCCGATGCTCAGGAACATCGCGCCCGACACGAAGCCGTGCGAGATCATCTGTACGATCGCGCCTTCCACGCCGAGCTGATTGAAGATGAAGAAACCAAGCGTCACGAAACCCATGTGCGCGATCGACGAGTACGCGACCAGCTTCTTCATGTCGGTCTGCACCATCGCGACCAGACCGATGTAGATCACCGCGATCAGCGACAGTGCAATGACGACCGGAGCAAGGAAGTGGCTTGCGTCCGGTGCGATCGGCAGCGAGAAGCGCACGAAACCGTAGGCGCCCAGCTTCAGCATGATCGCGGCCAGCACGACCGAGCCGCCGGTCGGCGCTTCCACGTGGGCGTCAGGCAACCACGTGTGAACCGGCCACATCGGCACCTTCACGGCGAACGCCAGGAAGAACGCTATGAATAGCAGTATCTGCGGCGTCATGCCGATCTGCGTGTTCTGCCACGTAGCCAGATCGAACGTGCCGGTCTGGATGTACAGGTAAAGCAACGCGACCAGCATCAGCAGTGAGCCCATCAGCGTGTACAGGAAGAACTTGAACGCCGCATACACGCGGTTCGCCCCGCCCCACACGCCGATGATGATGTACATCGGAATCAGCGTCGCTTCAAAGAACACGTAGAACAGCATGCCGTCCGCTGCGCTGAACACGCCGACCATGATGCCGGACAGGATCAGGAATGCAGCGAGGTACTGCGCCACGTTCTTCGTGATGACTTCCCATGCGGAGATCACGACGATCACCGTAATCAATGCGGTCAATACGACGAACCACATCGAGATGCCGTCGACACCCAGGTGGTACGTAATATTGAAGCGCTCGATCCAGTTCGCCTTTTCGACGAACTGCAGATCGGCGGTACTCGAATCAAAACCCGTAATCAGCGGGATCGTCACGATGAAGCTGACGACCGAGCCGATCAGCGCAATCCAGCGCGCCGGAGCCGGGTTCCGGTCGGAACCAATAGCCAGGACCAGTAGACCTACGAGGATCGGTAACCAGATCGCAATACTGAGAATCGGATAAGCGTGCATTAGTGTCCCTCGCCTTATTTGCCGCCGAGCGTTACAAACAGGGTCAGGAGCCCCAACATGCCGATAATCATGGCAAACGCGTAGTGGTAGATGTAGCCGGATTGGAGGAAGCGGATCACGCCGGCAAACCAGCCGATAAAGCGTGCGCTGCCGTTGACGATCCCGTCGATAACCACGACGTCGCCTTCCTTCCAGAGACCACGGCCAATCGCCACGGCGCCCCGCGCGAACACGACTTCGTTGATCTTGTCCATGTAGTACTTGTTGTCGAGCAGCGTATAGATCGGGCCGAACGCGCGCTTGACGACCGCCGGCAGATCAGGACGAACCAGATACAGGAACCACGCGACCACGACACCCGCGAGTGCCAGCCACACCGGCAGACCTGAGACCGAGTGCAGACCCATCGACGCCCAGCCCTGGAATTCTTCGGCCATCTCATGCAGTGCCGGATGGTTTTCGCCGATGAAGATCACCTTGTCGAACGCCACGCCGTGCTGGAAGAAGTCGCCGAACAGCATCGGAGCGACACCGATCGCGCCGATCACCACCGACGGAATCGCCAGCAGAACCAGCGGCAGCCACACCACCCACGGCGTTTCATGCGGCTCGTGCGCGTGGTCGTCGTGACCATGACCGTGGCCGTGTGCGTCATGGCCGTGACCGTCATGTGCATGGGCTGCAGCTTCGATGCCCATCGGCGATTCCGGATGCTTCGGATCGCGGAAGCGCTCCTTGCCGTGGAACACCAGGAAGTACATCCGGAACGAGTACAGCGCAGTAACGAACACGCTCGCCACCACCGCGAAGTAGGCGAAACCCGAACCCGGCAGATGCGACAGCTTCACTGCGTCGATGATCGAGTCTTTCGAGTAGAAGCCTGAGAAGAAAGGTGTGCCGATCAGCGCGAGCGAACCGACCAGCGACGTAATCCACGTGATCGGCATGTACTTGCGCAGGCCGCCCATGTTGCGGATGTCCTGATCGTGGTGCATGCCGATGATCACGGAACCCGCGCCGAGGAACAGCAACGCCTTGAAGAACGCGTGCGTCATCAGGTGGAAGATGGCGACCGAGTAAGCCGATGCGCCGAGTGCGACCGTCATGTAACCGAGCTGCGACAGCGTCGAGTAAGCCACCACGCGCTTGATGTCGTTCTGGACGATTCCGAGGAAGCCCATGAACAGCGCCGTGATCGCACCGATCACCATCACGAACGACAGCGCCGTATCCGACAGTTCGAACAGGGGCGACATGCGTGCGACCATGAAGATACCGGCCGTCACCATGGTTGCCGCGTGAATCAGTGCGGAGATCGGCGTCGGGCCTTCCATCGAATCCGGCAGCCAGACGTGCAGCGGGAACTGCGCCGACTTACCCATCGCGCCGATGAAAAGGCAAATGCAGGCAACCGTCAGCAGACCCCAGTCCGTGCCCGGGAAGCTCAATGCCGCGAGTTCGGTGCGCTTCGCGAAGACGTCGCCGTAGTTCATCGAACCGGCGAAAGCGAACAGCAGGCCGATCCCGAGCAGGAACCCGAAGTCGCCGATGCGGTTCACGATGAACGCCTTCATGTTCGCGTAGATCGCGCTCTCACGGGTGAAGTAGAAGCCGATCAGCAGGTACGACACCAGACCCACCGCTTCCCAGCCGAAGAACAACTGCAGGAAGTTGTTGCTCATCACGAGCATCAGCATCGAGAACGTGAACAGCGCGATGTACGAGAAGAAGCGCTGGTAGCCGTCGTCGTCGGCCATGTAGCCGATCGTGTAGATGTGCACCATGAGCGACACGAAGGTCACCACGCACATCATCATCGCCGTCAGCGAGTCGACCAGGAAGCCGATCTCGAACTTCGTCTGGCCGATCTGCATCCAGTCATAGACCGTCGCGTTGAAACTCGCGCCGTCCATCACCTGGAAGAAGACGATGGCCGAAAGGATGAAGGAGATCGCGACGCCGAGGATCGTGACCGAATGCGCGCCGGCTCGCCCCACCGCTTTCCCAAACAGCCCCGCAATCAGGGAGCCGGCCAGCGGTGCCAGCGGGATCGCCAGCAGCAGGTTTTCATTGAGTGTCGTTGACATAACCGCTTTACCTGAAATTAACCTTTGAGCTGATCGAGGTCCTCGACATTGATCGTGTCGAGGCTACGGAACAGGGTCACCAGAATTGCGAGTCCGATCGCCGCTTCCGCTGCTGCAACCGTCAGCACGAAAAAGACGAAGATCTGACCATGCACGTCGCCGAGGTAATGCGAGAACGCGACGAAATTGGTGTTCACCGCCAGCAGCATCAGTTCGATCGCCATCAGGATGATGATGACGTTGCGGCGGTTCAGGAAAATGCCAACGACGCTGATCGCAAACAGGATCGCGCCGAGGACAAGGTAATGAGCAAGGGTCAACATGATTTCTATCTCCTGTCCGCTCAGCTGTTTTTAGCAGGTGCCGAGTCGGCCGCTGCGGCTGCCGCTGCGGCGGCTTCTTCCGCCGCGACAGTTGCCGCGGTCTTTTCAGATGCCATCTTCACGATACGCACACGGTCCTGGGCACGCACCTTAACCTGCTCGCTGATGTTCTGGCGCTTGCTGTCTTTCTTGTGACTCGTGGTCAGCGCGATCGCCGCGATGATCGCCACCAGCAGCACGAGGCCGGCGACTTCGAACGCGAAGATGTAGTCGGTGTAGATGACCTTGCCGATGATGCGGGTGTTCGACCAGCCGGCCATACCGTTCGCGGCAGCCGTGGTGTCGCGCAGCGCCGTGGCGGTCGCACCGTAGCCGTGCCACAGGATCAGCGCGGTCTCGATCACGATGATCGCGCCCACCAGCGTAGCCATTGGCACGAAGCGTTTGAAGTCTTTTCGCAGCACGTCGATGTTGATGTCCAGCATCATCACGACGAACAGGAACAGCACCATCACCGCGCCGACATACACCAGCACCAGCAGGATCGCGAGGAACTCGGCCTCCAGCAGCATCCAGATCGCGGCTGCGTTGAAGAACGCCAGCACCAGAAACAGTGCGGACGAAACCGGGTTGCGCGAGGTGATCACCTTCAGCCCTGAAACCACCAGGAGCAGCGCGAAGATGTAGAACAGTACGGTCGTGAATTCCATGATTACCGGTTCATCGTTAGGCCATCGTCAGGCATTGTTCTTTGGCACGTGTGGCGGGTAAAAGCGGTCGAGACCGCCAGAACAGCCGCACAGGTGCGCCGTGCCGCGGCGGTCAGACCGCGGCGCTCGGCCCGACAACAGGCCGTGTTACTGCTGCATTTACTGCCGCATTTACCGCTTCAACTGAAGTGCTTCAACGATACGGTGCGTCGGCTGCCTTGCTCGCAGCGATCTCCGCTTCGTAGCGATCGCCCACGGCCAGCAGCATGTCTTTCGTGAAATACAGATCGCCGCGCTTTTCGCCGTGATATTCGAGAATGTGCGTCTCGACGATCGAATCGACCGGGCAGCTCTCTTCGCAGAAGCCGCAGAAGATGCACTTGGTCAGGTCGATGTCGTAACGCGTCGTGCGGCGCGTGTTATCCGCACGGGTTTCCGATTCGATCGTGATAGCGAGTGCCGGGCACACCGCTTCGCACAGCTTGCAGGCGATGCAGCGTTCTTCGCCGTTTTCATAGCGGCGCAGCGCGTGCAGGCCGCGAAAACGCGGCGAAATCGGCGTCTTCTCTTCCGGGAACTGCACCGTCACCTTGCGCTGGAACGTGTAACGTCCGGTCAGCGCGAGGCCTTTGAGCAGTTCCGTCAGGAAGAAGGTTTTGAAAAAGTTTTGGATTGCGGTCATGGGTTCATCCGCCCTTTATTTCCAGATATTCAACGGCGACATGATCCAGAAGCCGACCACGATGAGCCACACCACGCAAACCGGAATGAAAATCTTCCAGCCCAGACGCATGATCTGGTCATAGCGATAGCGCGGGAACGTGGCACGCGCCCAGATGAATACCGACAGCAGGAAGAAAACCTTGGCGACGAGCCATACGATGCCCGGGACAAACGACAGGAAGCCGAACGGTGCGCTCCAGCCGCCGAGGAACAGTGTTGCAGCCAATGCCGAGATCACGATCATGTTGATGTACTCGGCGAGGAAGAACAGCGCAAACGCCATCCCCGAGTAGTCGATCATGTGGCCCGCGACGATTTCCGACTCACCTTCCACCACGTCGAACGGGTGACGGTTCGTTTCGGCGATGCCCGAGATGAAGTACACGACGAACATCGGCAGGAGCGGCAGCCAGTTCCACGACAGGAAGTTCAAGCCGTAGCCGGCGAAAATGCCGCGCTCCTGCGACGTCACGATGTCCGACAGATTCAGACTGCCCGAGGTCATCAGCACGACGACAAGGGCGAAGCCCATCGAAATTTCGTACGAGACCATTTGAGCGGCCGCGCGCATGGCGCCGAGGAACGCGTACTTCGAGTTCGACGCCCAGCCGGCCAGGATCACGCCGTACACACCGACTGACGAAATCGCGATCGCATACAGGAGACCCGCGTTGATGTCGCCGAGCACCGCGCCCGCCTGGAACGGAATCACCGCCCAGACCGCGAAGGCCGGCACTACCACCATGATCGGCGCGATCATGTAGATCCAGCGGCTCGCCTGAGCCGGCTGAATCACTTCTTTCAGCAACAGCTTCAGCACGTCGGCGATCGGCTGCAGCAAACCTGCCGGGCCCACGCGGTTCGGGCCGAGACGCACGTGCATCCAGCCGATCAGCTTACGCTCCCACAGAATCAGGTAAGCCACGCACAGCAGGATCACGACGGCCACAACCAGGATGCGCACCAGTGCCCACACCGTGGGCCATGCCACACCGAGAAGCTGGGTGCCGCCCGAGTTGATCGTATCGAACAAGCTCATTTACGCCTTCTCCACCAGCAGTTCACCGAACAGGCTGCCCAGCGCTGCACCGGCCGGCGTAGCCGCCGATACGCGGACGACCGTCTCCGCAAGATTCGCGTCGCGCACGGCCGGCAACTGCACCGATTGCTCGCCCTGGCGCACGCGCACTGCGTCGCCTTCCTTCAAACCCAGTTTGTCGAACAGCGCAGCCGGCAGACCGGCCGAATTCGCTGCACGCGCCGCTGCCGTCAGATGCAACGATTCGGCGCGGCGTACCAGCGAGTCCGCGTGGTAAATCGGCACGTCGGCGATACGCTCGAACTTGCCTTCCGCCGCCTTCGCTGCCTTGCCGCGTGCAACCGTGGCACCCGTTTTGTTCGACAGACGCGACTTGATCTCGCCATCGCCAAGCGCTGCCGTGCGCACTTCTTCCGAGGTGTCGAATTCGAAGCCCGGCACGCCGAGCAGGCTGCCGAGGACGCGCAAGACCTTCCATGCCGGACGCGTGTCGCCAAGCGGGCGCACGACGCCGTTGAACGTCTGCACGGTACCTTCGGCGTTGACGAACGTGCCGGCCGTTTCCGTGAACGGTGCGATCGGCAGCAGGACGTCAGCGTATTCAGCGCCCATCTGGAACGGCGACATCACGACGACCATTTCAGCCTGCTTCAGTGCGGCCAAAGCCTGCGCCGGATTGGCCGTGTCGAATTCCGGTTCGACGTTCAGCAACACATAACCCTTGCGCGGTTGCTCGAACACTTCGCGAGCGTTCAAACCGCCCTCGCCCGGCAATGCGTTCACGAGATGCGCGCCGACCGTGTTGGCGGCTTCCGTGAGGAAACCCAGGGTTGCGCCGGTCGCGTCTGCGATCCATTGCGCCGCGGCGTGAATCGCAGCGAAATCCGGATGACGGACCGCGCCGTTGCCGAGCAACACCACACGCTGTTCGCCGGTGACGAGCGACTTCGCGGTTTGTTTGTTGGCATCCGTCGGCTGCGTGCCGGCGAAGGCTTCCGGCAGTGCAACACCGCTCGCTTCCGACACCGCGGCCGCGATACCAGCCAGTGCGTCGAGCCATGCCGACGGCGCGGCAACCACGCGTTGCGCCTGCGGAATCAGCGCGTCGTCGTTGGTGGCTTGCACCAACGTCAGCTTCGTGCCGCTCTTGGCAGCTTGACGCAGACGCGCGGCAAACAGCGGATGATCGCGGCGCAGATCTGAACCGATCACCAATGCGGCGTCGAGGTTCGAGAGGTCGGCGATCGCCGTACCGAGCCAAGGCGCACCGTCGGCAGGCGCGGAGAAATCCGACTGACGCAGACGGAAGTCGACGTTAGGCGTGCCGACCGCCTGAGCCAGTTGCTTCAACAGGAACAGTTCTTCAACGGTGCTGTGGGCGCTGCCGAGCGCGGCCAGCGCGTTCGCACCGTGGTCGCCCTTGATGCCCTTCAGACCCTTGACCACGTATTCAAGCGCGGATTGCCAGTCGGTCTCGACCCACTTGCCGCCTTGCTTGAGCATCGGCTGCGTGAGACGTTCCGGGCTGTTCAGACCTTCGTACGAGAAACGATCCTTGTCCGAAATCCAGCATTCGTTGATGGATTCGTTTTCGAACGGCAGAACACGCATCACGCGATTGTTCTTCACCTGCACCACAAGGTTTGCGCCGACGGAATCGTGCGGGCTCACCGACTTGCGGCGCGACAGTTCCCACGTGCGGGCGCTGTAGCGGAACGGCTTGCTGGTCAGCGCGCCCACCGGGCACAGATCGATCATGTTGCCGGACAGTTCGGAGTCGACCGTCTTGCCGACGAACGACGTGATTTCCGAATGCTCGCCGCGGCCCAGCATGCCGAGCTCCATCACGCCGGCAACTTCCTGGCCGAAGCGGACGCAACGCGTGCAGTGAATGCAACGCGACATTTCTTCCATCGAGATCAGCGGGCCGACGTTCTTGTGGAACACGACGCGCTTTTCTTCGCTATAGCGCGACGACGACTTGCCGTAGCCCACCGCCAGATCCTGCAACTGACACTCGCCACCCTGATCGCAGATCGGGCAATCCAGCGGGTGGTTGATCAGCAGGAATTCCATCACGGCTTGCTGGCCCTTCACGGCCTTGTCCGACTTGGTGCGCACGATCATGCCTGCCGATACCGGCGTGGCGCATGCGGGCACGGCCTTCGGCATCTTTTCGACATCGACCAGACACATCCGGCAGTTGGCCGCAATCGACAGCTTCTTGTGATAGCAGAAGTGAGGAATGTACGTGTCGACCTTATGCGCAGCCTGGATCACCATGCTGCCTTCAGGCACCTCTACTTTCTTGCCGTCTATTTCAAGTTCAACCATGATGGTCAATCTTCCTTAACCTGTTACCGCTCAATCGTTCGCCCTGTTCATCGCCCGTTTCAGGCGCTGAATCCCGCGGATGACGTGTTCTGGTGCGCTACTTGGCCTACTTAGGCAGCCACTGTTTCTGACGCCGCTGCCGCACCGGCGTGACCGCCGACGAGGCAATGCTTGTGGGCGACGTGGTATTCGAATTCGTCCCAGTAGTGCTTGAGCATGCCGCGAACCGGCATGGCCGCTGCATCGCCGAGCGCGCAAATCGTGCGGCCCATGATGTTCTCAGCGACCGAGTTCAGCAGATCCAGATCTTCCGGACGGCCGAGCCCGTGTTCGATACGATGCACGACGCGATACAGCCAGCCGGTGCCTTCGCGGCACGGCGTGCACTGACCGCACGACTCTTCGTAATAGAAGTACGACAGACGCAGCAGCGAACGGACCATGCAACGCGTCTCGTCCATCACGATGACCGCACCGGAGCCGAGCATCGAGCCAGCTTTGGCGATCGAGTCGTAGTCCATGTCGGTATGCATCATCATTTCGCCCGGGATCACCGGTGCCGACGAGCCGCCAGGAATCACAGCCTTGATCTTCTTGCCGCCGCGCATGCCGCCGGCCAGTTCCATCAGCGTGGCGAACGGCGTGCCGAGCGGAATTTCATAGTTACCCGGACGCTCGACGTCGCCGGCAACCGAGAAGATCTTGGTGCCGCCGTTGTTCGGCTTGCCGATTTCGAGGTAATTCTGCGGACCGATCGCGAGCAGGAACGGCACCGCAGCGAACGTCTCAGTGTTGTTGATCGTGGTCGGCTTGCCGTACACGCCGAAGCTCGCCGGGAAAGGCGGCTTGAAGCGCGGCTGCCCTTTCTTGCCTTCGAGCGATTCGAGCAGCGCGGTCTCTTCGCCGCAAATGTAGGCGCCGTAACCGTGGTGCGCATGCAGTTCGAACGAGAAGCCCGAACCCATGATGTTGTCGCCAAGGAATCCAGCGCGGCGGGCTTCTTCCAACGCTTCTTCGAAGCGCTTGTAGACTTCCCAGATTTCGCCGTGGATATAGTTGTAGCCGACCGTGATGCCCATCGCGTACGCGCCGATGGCCATGCCTTCAATCAGCGAGTGCGGATTGAAACGCAGGATGTCGCGGTCTTTGAATGTACCCGGTTCGCCTTCGTCCGAATTGCAGACGAGGTACTTCTGCCCCGGGAACTGACGCGGCATGAAGCTCCACTTCAGACCGGTCGGGAAGCCCGCACCGCCACGGCCGCGCAGACCCGACGCCTTGACGTCGGCGATCACCTGCTCGGGCGGAATCTTTTCTTCCAGAATGCGGCGCAACTGGGCGTAACCGCCGCGCGCCACATAGTCTTCGAGATGCCAGTTGTCGCCGTTCAGGCCGGCGAGAATCAGCGGTTTGATGTGACGATCGTGTAAAGACGTCATTTCGAAAGTTCCTCGAGCAGCTGGTCGATCTTCGCGCGGCTCATGAAGCTGCACATGCGATGGTTGTTCACCAGCATCACCGGCGCATCGCCGCACGAGCCCATGCACTCACCTTCTTTCAAGGTGAACTTGCCGTCAGCCGTGGTTTCGCCAAAGTCGATGCCGAGCTTCTGCTTCAGATATTCAGCGGCACTGTCTGAGCCGCCGTCCGGGCCGAGCTGGCACGGCAGGTTCGTGCAGAGCGTGATCTTGTATTTGCCGACCGGCGAGGTCTCATACATCGTGTAGAAGGTAGCCACCTCCTGCACGGCGACCGCCGGCATGCCGAGATAGTCCGCGACGAACTGCATGAGTTCGGGCGACAGCCAGCCATGCTCTTCCTGAGCAGTAGCCAGCGCCGACATCACGGCGGACTGTTTCTGATCGGCGGGATACTTCGCGATCGCACGATCGATTTCTTTCAGGCCTTCAGCTGAGATCATTTTCAGACACGACTCTTTCAATTCCTACCGAACGAAAACCCGTCGCGCATTGCATGTTGCGACAGACCCGGCGTTCCTTTGCTTGACACGCGCTTCGGTGCAATCTGAAGACGCGCGCTGATGAATACGTCCTAGCGATCTACTTCGCCGAACACGATGTCCTGCGTACCGATGATCGTCACAGCGTCGGCAATCATGTGACCGCGCGCCATTTCATCGAGCGTGGACAGGTGCGCATAGCCCGGCGCCCGAATCTTCAGGCGATACGGCTTGTTCGCGCCGTCCGAGATCAGGTAGATACCGAACTCGCCCTTCGGATGTTCGACCGCGGCATATGCTTCGCCTTCCGGCACATGGAAGCCTTCCGTGAAGAGCTTGAAGTGGTGAATCAGATCTTCCATGTTCGACTTCATGCCAACCCGCGACGGCGGCGCAACCTTGTGATTGTCGACCATCACCGGACCCGGATTCTTGCGCAACCACTCAATGCACTGTTTCACAATCCGCGTGGATTGGCGCATTTCTTCGACGCGAACCAGATATCGGTCATAGCAGTCGCCATTCACGCCAACCGGAATGTCGAAATCGAGCTTGTCGTAGACTTCGTACGGCTGCTTCTTGCGCAGATCCCACTCGATACCCGAGCCGCGCAACATCGCGCCGGTCATACCGAGGTTCAGTGCGCGTTCCGGGCTGACCACGCCGATACCGACCAGACGTTGCTTCCAGATCCGGTTGTCGGTAAGCAGCGTTTCGTATTCGTCGACGCACTTCGGGAAACGCGTAAAGAAATCGTCGATGAAGTCGAGCAGCGAACCTTGACGGTTCTCGTTCATCCTCGACAATGCCTTCGCATTGCGGATCTTCGACGCTTTGTATTGCGGCATTGCGTCAGGCAGATCGCGGTACACGCCACCCGGACGGTAATAAGCCGCGTGCATCCGTGCACCGGACACCGCTTCGTACACGTCCATCAGGTCTTCGCGTTCGCGGAACGCGTACAGAAATACCGCCATCGCGCCGACGTCGAGCGCGTGTGCGCCAATCCACATCAGGTGGTTCAGCACTCGCGTGACTTCGTCGAACATCACGCGGATGTACTGCGCGCGAATCGGCACTTCGATGCCGAGCAGCTTTTCGATCGCCATCACGTAGCCGTGCTCGTTGACCATCATCGACACGTAGTCGAGGCGATCCATGTACGGCACGGACTGGATGAAGGTTTTAGTTTCCGCGAGCTTTTCAGTCGCGCGATGCAGGAGGCCGATGTGCGGATCGGCGCGCTGGATGACTTCGCCGTCGAGTTCGAGCACGAGGCGCAGCACACCGTGCGCGGCCGGGTGCTGAGGACCGAAGTTGAGCGTGTAGTTCTTGATCTCTGCCATGGCGTTCTCTTAGTGTTTCAGACCGCCATAGCGATCCTCGCGGATCACGCGCGGCGTGATTTCCCGCGGCTCGATCGTCACAGGCTGATAGACGACGCGCTTCTCTTCCGGGTCGTAACGCATTTCGACGTAGCCGGAGACAGGGAAATCTTTACGGAACGGGTGACCAATGAAACCGTAGTCGGTCAGGATGCGGCGCAGGTCCGGGTGACCCTCGAAGACGATGCCGTACAGATCGAATGCTTCGCGTTCGTACCAGTTGGCCGAACTCCAGATATCGACGACTGACGCGACGATCGGCACTTCGTCGTCTGGTGCGAATACACGCAGACGCAGGCGCCAGTTGTTCTGCACCGACAACAAATGCAGAACGGCCGCGAAACGCGGACCGTCGTATGCGCCATCGGCGTAGGTCTGATAGTCGACGCCGCATAGATCCATCAATTGCTCGAAGCCGAGCGAGCGGTCGTCGCGCAGACGCGTTGCAACGTGGATGTAGTCGCTCGCCTTCACGACGATCGTCAACTCACCGACTGCCTCGGTGGTGCTCAACAGGAGGCCGCCGAAGGCCGCCTCGAGGTTCGCTTTCAGGGTCTCGAGTTTGCTTGCCATATTATGGGGGAGGCGTTGGCCTTATTGACGGGCGATTGTGTTGGTGCGACGGATCTTGGCCTGCAGCTGGATCACGCCGTACACCAGCGCTTCCGCCGTAGGCGGACAACCGGGCACGTAGACGTCGACCGGCACGATCCGATCGCAGCCGCGCACCACCGAATAGGAATAGTGGTAGTAGCCGCCGCCGTTCGCGCACGAGCCCATCGAAATCACCCAGCGCGGCTCGGCCATCTGATCGTAGACCTTGCGCAGAGCCGGCGCCATCTTGTTGCACAGCGTGCCGGCGACGATCATCACGTCCGACTGACGCGGACTCGGACGAAACACCACGCCGAAACGGTCAAGGTCATAACGGGCGGCGCCCGCATGCATCATCTCGACCGCGCAGCACGCGAGACCGAACGTCATCGGCCACAGCGAGCCGGTGCGCGTCCAGTTGATCAGTTTGTCTGCCGTCGTGGTGACAAACCCTTCCTTCAAGACCCCTTCGATACTCATTTGCTTTCCACTCCAGACGGGGCGGCAAGCCTTGGCCACCCACGCAAACCGGCGATTAATCCATCATTCCCAGTCGAGGCCGCCCTTCTTCCAGATATAGGCAAAGCCCAACAGGAATTCGAGCAGGAAAATCATCATCGCCATGAAGCCAGGCCAGCCGATGTCGCGCAGGGCTACACCCCACGGGAACAGGAACGCGGTTTCAAGGTCGAAAATGATGAAGAGAATGGCGACGAGGTAGTAGCGCACATCGAACTTCATGCGCGCATCTTCGAATGCTTCGAAGCCGCACTCGTATGGTGCGTTTTTCTCGGTATCGGGCTTGTTGGGACCGAGGATCTTGCCAATGCTGACCAGTGCTACGCCTAAACCGGTGCCCACAATGAGGAACAACAAGACGGGGAAATAGGCTGCGAGGTTCAAGACTATCCTCTATCGGTTGGTTCTGAATGCCGCCAAGAGCATAGCACTCCTGACGCGAAATCACTTCGGCAACGCACATGCCGCAAGCCCAACGCAAGCCGCGCGTCAGAAGTGAAAATGCCAGCCGAAGCGAAGCAAGCGGCTGGCATTTAGATAACATTTGGTGCCGACGGCGAGACTCGAACTCGCACAGCTTTCGCCACTACCCCCTCAAGATAGCGTGTCTACCAATTTCACCACGTCGGCACTAACTGCAATCCGGGAAAACAACTTATAAAACCCGCGAATCGCTTCAAGACTTAGATTGTAACTGGTCTAAACAGTTTGTTCAACGCACAAAAGCACTTTGAACGAAAAATTTATTTCGGCACATCCGTGGCCGGGACGGACGCGGCCGACGCCGGCAATACTGCCGAGCCGCCAGCCGGCGCGGCTGCAGCGGAAGCCGCGACCGGTGCGGTCACAGCCGCGCCCAGCAAGCCTGCGGACGGTTTCGCACGATACGCGCCGAGGTACGTAAGCGTCAATGTCGTGACAAAAAACACGGCTGCGAGGACGGCCGTGGTACGCGACAAAAAGTTTGCCGAACCGGTCGCGCCGAACAGGCTGCCCGATGCGCCGCTACCAAAAGCAGCGCCCATATCGGCGCCTTTGCCGTGTTGCAGCAAGACAAGGCCAATGACCCCGAGTGCCGACAACAGCTGAACGACGATAATCAATGTTTTCAAATACAGCATCACACTCACCTGAGTCTTTATTTAACCGCACCACACAAAGTGTGCCGCGCGGGATTGGGTCATCCTCGCCAAGGCGCCCTGCTTAACCGGCGACGCTCGTCGCCGCCGCCGCTTTGCAGATCGCCAGGAAATCCTGGTCTTTCAACGACGCACCGCCGATCAGGCCACCGTCGATATCCGGCTCGCGGAACAATTCTTCCGCGTTCTCCGGCTTCACACTGCCGCCGTACAACACCGGCACATCCGCCACCGCCGCGCCCTTTGCCGCCAGACGCGAACGCAGGAAAGCATGCACTGCCTGCGCCTGATCCGACGTAGCGCTCTTGCCGGTGCCGATCGCCCAGACCGGCTCGTACGCGACGACGATGCGTGCCGCATCCTCCACCGACAGCTTCGCCAGCACTTCGTCCAGTTGCGCGCCGACCACCTGCTCCGTGGAACCAGCCTCACGCTCTTCAAGCGTTTCGCCGACACACACGATCGGGGTCAAACCCGCTTCCAGTGCACGCTGCGTCTTCACCGCAACCAACTCTGCGCTTTCGCGATGGTAAGCACGGCGCTCCGAGTGCCCGACGATCGCAAGCGTGGCGCCGAAATCCACCGCCATCTGCGCCGCCACTTCGCCGGTATAGGCGCCATGCGTGAACGCGGAGACGTCCTGCACGCCCCACTCGACCTTGCTGCCTTCCAGCAACGATTGAGTCTGCGCGAGATAAGGGCACGGCACACAGACACCGACGCGCACATCAGCCGGCAATTCTCCCGCGCCTTGCGCCACGGCCTGTAACAGCGTTGCGTTCTCGGCGAGGCGCCCGTGCATCTTCCAGTTACCGACTACCAGCTTGGCTCGTTGTTTCGACATCGTCTCGTCGTCTCGTGTATTGGCGGCGGACTCGGTTTGCGCTTACAGCCCGCCTTTCGGATTCATGCGGCGTGCGCAAAACGCGCAATTTTACTGCGTGGGGTGGATCGGGTCAAACCGGCCGTGTCAAGCGTCCTGACCCCAAGTCAGCACGATCTTGCCGACGTGCGTGCTGCTTTCCATCAGCGCGTGCGCTTCGGCGGCTTGCGCCGCCGGAAACACACGGTGCACCACCGGCTTGATGCGACCATCTTCGAGGTGCGGCCACACGCGCTCTTTCAACTGCGCGGCGATCTTCGCCTTGAACTCGATTGGCCGCGGGCGCAACGTCGAACCCGTCACCGTCAGACGGCGGCGCAGCACTTCGTTCAGATTCAGCTCGGCCTTCGCGCCGCCCAGCAAGGCGATCAGCACGATGCGGCCGCCGTCGGCCAGCGCGGTGAGCTCGCGCGGCACATAACTGCCCGCCACCATGTCGAGGACGACGTCGACACCACGATCGTTCGTCAGCGACTTGATGACTTCAACGAAATCCTCAGTCTTGTAGTTGATCGCCCGTTCGGCGCCGAGCGCTTCGCAGGCGCGGCACTTTTCGTCCGACCCGGCCGTGGCGAACACGCGAAAACCCAGCGCATGCGCAATCTGGATCGCCGTCACGCCAATGCCGCTCGAGCCGCCCTGCACCAGCAGCGTCTCGTTCGGCGCGCCCTCGCCTTTGCCGAGCTGCGCACGATCGAACACATTGCTCCACACCGTGAAGAACGTTTCCGGCAGCGAAGCCGCCTCGACATCCGACAAGCCAGCGGGCACCGGCAAGCACTGCAACAGCGGTGCGGTCGCATATTCCGCATAGCCACCGCCCGCAAGCAATGCGCACACGCGATCGCCGATTTTCAGACCGAACGGATTATTCTTTTCGTCGATGGTGCCGCCGACGATCTCACCCGCCACTTCCAGCCCCGGCAGGTCCGACGCACCCGGCGGCGGCGCATAGCCACCCTTGCGCTGGAACACGTCCGGACGGTTGATGCCTGATGCCGCCACCTTGATCAGCACCTCGCCCGCTTTCGGCTGCGGCGTGGGCCGCTCCGCCAGCTTGAGGACTTCCGGCGCGCCAAATTCGGTGATTTCGATCGCTTTCATCTGCGTCAACTCCAAGATTGGATTGCGTTGCCTACTGACACGAACTGGCGAAAATCGCCTGAACCGCGACGAAGCGCTTCATGCAAACAGAGTACCCGCTTATGTCGGTTTGCACCTGCCGGCATCTGCGTGTGCCTGCTTGAGCCTGCCTGTGCCTGCTTGCAACGCAATCCACCCTGCACCCTTCATGAAAAACGGCCGGCGCGCATTCGCGCTGCCGGCCGTCGCCCTGCTACCGCATTACTGCGGCGTCGGTTCGCCTTGCGGCGCGCCGTTTGCGGCGTCGTTCAGCAACGCCTTGGCCGACAAACGCACGCGGCCCTTTTCGTCCGTCTGGATGACCTTGACCTTCACTTGCTGGCCATCCTTCAGGTAGTCGTTGATGTCCTTGATACGCTCGTTGGCGATTTCGGAGATGTGCAGCAGACCGTCCTTGCCCGGCAGGATGTTCACGATCGCGCCGAAGTCCAACAGCTTGAGCACAGTGCCTTCGTAGACCTGACCCACTTCGACTTCCAGCGTGATGTTCTCGATACGCTTCTTCGCCTCGGCCATCCCTTCGCTGCTGGTGCTGGCGATGGTGACGACGCCGTCGTCCGAAATATCGATCGTCGTGCCGGTTTCTTCGGTCAGCGCGCGGATCACCGAACCACCCTTGCCGATCACGTCGCGGATCTTTTCCGGATTGATCTTGATGGTGATCATGCGCGGTGCGTAGTCCGACAGCACCGTGTTCGCGCCCGACACAGCCGAAGTCATCTTGCCGAGGATGTGCATACGGCCTTCCTTCGCTTGCGCGAGGGCGACCTGCATGATCTCCTTGGTGATGCCCTGGATCTTGATGTCCATCTGCAGTGCTGTCACACCTTGCTCGGTACCTGCCACCTTGAAGTCCATGTCGCCGAGGTGATCTTCGTCGCCGAGGATGTCGGTCAGCACGGCAAACTTGTTGCCTTCCAGGATCAGGCCCATCGCGATGCCGGCGACGTGCGCCTTCATCGGCACGCCGGCGTCCATCAGTGCGAGGCAGCCGCCGCACACCGAAGCCATCGACGACGAACCGTTCGATTCGGTGATTTCCGACACGACGCGAATCGAGTAGCCGAATTCGTCGGCGCTCGGCAAGCACGCAGCCAGCGCGCGCTTGGCCAGACGGCCGTGACCGATTTCACGGCGCTTCGGCGAACCGACGCGACCCGTTTCGCCGGTCGCGAACGGAGGCATGTTGTAGTGGAGCATGAAGCGTTCGCGGTACTCGCCTTCGAGCGCGTCGATGTTCTGCTCGTCGCCCTTGGTGCCCAGCGTTGCGACCACCATGGCCTGCGTTTCGCCACGCGTGAACAAGGCTGAGCCGTGCGTACGCGGCAGCACGCCGGTGCGGATTTCGATCGGGCGCACAGTGCGCGTGTCGCGGCCGTCGATACGCGGCTCGCCGTTCAGGATCTGCGTACGGACGATCTTCGCTTCGATGTCGAACAGCACGTTGCCGACGCTAGCCTTGTCTGCTGCAACCGTGCCGGCTGCCGCTGCTTCTTCTTCCAGCTTGGCCGACGTCGCTGCGTAGACTTCCTTCAGCTTGGTCGAACGGGCTTGCTTGTCGCGGATCTGATAAGCGGCGAGCAGATCGGCTTGCGCCAGTTCCGACACGCGTGCGATCAGCGGCTCATTCTTGGCAGCCGGCTTCCAATCCCATTCCGGCTTGCCACCTTCGCGAACCAGCTCGTGGATCACGTCGATCGCGACCTGCATTTGTTCGTGGCCGAACACCACTGCGCCGAGCATCACTTCTTCGGTCAGTTGTTGTGCTTCCGATTCCACCATCAGCACCGCGCGTTCCGTACCGGCGACGATCAGGTCGAGTGCCGATTCCTTCATCTGCGGACGCGTCGGGTTCAACACGTATTCGTTGTTGATGTAGGCCACGCGTGCTGCGCCGACCGGGCCGTTGAACGGCAGACCGGAAATGGCGAGCGCCGCCGACGCGCCGATCAGCGCGGGGATGTCAGCGGGGATTTCGGGGTTCAGCGACAGGACGTGGATCACGACCTGGACTTCGTTGTAGAAGCCTTCCGGGAACAGCGGACGCAGCGGACGGTCGATCAGGCGCGAGATCAGCGTTTCGCCTTCCGACGGGCGGCCTTCACGGCGGAAGAAACCGCCGGGGATCTTGCCTGCGGCGTAGGTCTTTTCGAGGTAATCGACGGTCAGCGGGAAGAAGTCCTGGCCCGGCTTGGCGGTCTTGGCGCCGACCACAGTAGCCAGCACAACGGTGTCTTCGACGTCGACGATCACCGCACCGCTCGCCTGACGAGCGATTTCGCCCGTTTCGAGGCGAACCTTATGTTGGCCCCACTGAAATTCTTTGACGATCTTATTGAACATAGTCATTGCTTTTCCTCTTCGTTATGCCGCGCGGACCAGAAGCGGCGCGGCAACGCCAGGACCGGCGCCACAGGGGAAGAGTAGTGTTATGCCATTCCAGAGAACCACGCCCTACGCTATGTACGTGCGCGAACCGCTGGAATGACACAAAGCTCTGCCCTGAAGCCCGGCCGCATTTCTGCTTTTTTGCTGCTTTTTTACTGCCGTTTTCCTGCTAGCCGCCGCATGAATCGTCACGCCACCGCGACCGGCAGGCAGTGCGCATCACATGAAGCGCACCGTGCAAAAACAAAATGCCTGTATCAGTGGAACTGACACAGGCATCTTGCTGAACGACTGGCCGATTACTTACGCAGACCCAGCTTCTCGATCAGTGCGCGGTAACGATCCGCGTCCTTACCCTTCAGGTAGTCGAGCAGCTTACGACGGCGGCTCACCATGCGCAGCAGACCGCGGCGGCTGTGGTGATCCTTCGTGTGTGCCTTGAAGTGAACGGTCAGTTCGTTGATGCGGGTCGTGAGCAGCGCGACCTGAACTTCGGGGGAGCCGGTGTCGTTAGCTGCGCGTGCGAATTGCGCAACGACTTCGGACTTCTTGCTTGTTTCAACTGCGGACATGTCGATTTCCTTGAGAACTAGACAGGCGGTCACGGAAGAAAGGCCGTGCCGTGGTTACCCGTGTACGCATACTTTTAGCCATGCCTCACAACGGGACGCGTATTGTAGCACAGCCCAATCCGGCCGCGAACCCTGCTGTGTCGGGCGAGATCGTGGCCGGTCCGGGTTTGCTCAGGGGCCGTTCTACGGCCGTTTCATCCTGCACACGGTCGGCGGCACCGTGCGCTCGGGCGGCAAAGCCAGCACCGTGCGGAAACCATAGCCTGAACCTTCGTTGTCGAACTTGACGCCCGGCGTGCCGGCCTTGTCCATTTCCATCACATAAAGGGGCTGGATCAACTGATGGTCGTCGGCGCGCATCCACGATGCGTGGAAGCCGTTGTCGGACTTGATGCCCTCCAACGCCCGGGCGACGGCCGTCGGGTCGGCACTGCCGGCGCGGTTCATCGCCACGGCGAGGGTTTCGACCATCAGCGGCATGCGCAGCACCGGGTAGTCATCCTGGGCAGCCGGGAAACGGGCGCGAAACGCCGCGTACCACGCGTCGGAGGCCGCGCCGCCGGCGTTCGGGTGCCAGTCGGCCACCGCGATCACGTGTTTGACGCCGGCGTCGCCCAACGCGGCAGGCGCCCCGAGGCTGTTGCCGTAGAAGGTGTAAAACCGGGTGTCCAGGCCCTGCTCCCGCGCCGCCTTGACCAGAAGCGTCAAGTCGTTGCCCCAGTTGCCGGTGATCACCGCGTCCGCGCCGCTCGCGCGGATCTTCGCGATGTAAGGCGCGAAGTCCTTCACGCGGCCGATCGGATGAAATTCGTCGCCGACAACCGCAATATCCGGGCGCTTTGCCGCCAACGTCGAACGCGCGAGGCTGCTTACGTCGTGGCCAAAGCTGTAGTCCTGGTTCAGCAGATAGACCTTCTTCACCGCTTTGTCGCGCTGGATCACATCAGCCAGCGCGTCCATGCGCATGCCCGCGTGCGCATCGAAGCGGAAGTGCCAGAAACTGCAACTGGCGTTGGTCAGGGCGGGATCGTCGGCGGAATAATTGAGGAACAGTTCGCGGTTGCCCGGCTCGCGGCTGTTCTGTTTGTCGATCGCGCCGATCAGCGCCGCCGCGACTGCCGAGCTGTTGCCCTGCATGATGTAGCCGATGTGACGGTCGGCGGCCGCGCGCAGTTGCACGAGCGCCTCCTCTGCGCTGCCCTTGCTGTCGAGGACGACCAGTTCGAGCGGATGCGCACCGTCGGCGAGCTGCACGCCGCCTTGCGCATTCACCTGTTCGACGCCGAAGCGCAGATTGCGCTCCACCGCCGCACCCGCATTGGCGAATGGGCCGGACATGCCTTCGATCAGCGCCAACTGGATCGGCGTTCCCGTCGGCTTATTGACCGGCTTGCTTGCCGGACCCGACACCGTTTCTCCCGCGGCGAGCACCGCCGCGGCCATCGAAATCGCTGCCAGCCCCACGACTGCCGCTGCTGCCGCCCGTTGCCAATTCGCCATCATCATTGCCCCGCTGGATTCGTCGAAGCGCGGATCATAGGGCGTTCCAGACGGAATAAGCAAGCCGGCGAAGCCGTTATCGTAATTACAGCGAGAGCTTGTATGGAGCGCAAATCTTTTGCCGCCGCCCGTGTCAAAATAATGTGTCTCGATGATAAAAACCGCTACACAAATGCCATCGGAGGAATTCATGTTCAACCGCCACCCATCCACGGCGGCCTCGATCGAAGCGCCGCCCGCAGCACGCCTGCGCCGCGCCGCACTCGCCTGCCTGAGCGCGCTCGCGCTTACGGTTACGCTCGCCGGCTGCGTGCAGCCGTGGCAGCAGTATCAACAAGGCGCGGACGAATCGACCATCGTCGCCCGCCTTGGCGCGCCGCGTGAAAGCTACGATCTGCCCAACGGCGGCAAGCGGCTGATGTGGCCGACCCAGCCGATGGGCGAAACCACCACCGCCGCCGACATCGACGCATCCGGCAAGATCGTCACCGTGCGTCAGGTGCTTCAGCCCAACGAGTTCTACCGGGCGGAAATCGGCAAGTGGACGAAGAGCGACGTGCTGGTGAACTTCGGACGCCCAGTCGAAACGTCGTACTTCCCGTTGATGAAGCGCGAGGTCTGGACGTATCGCTATCTGGAAGACAACGTCTGGTACATGATGTACAGCTTCTATTTCGACGACCAGGGCATCGTGCGGCTCACGCAAAAAACACCTGATCCCTTGCACGACCCGGATCGCCGCAGCCTGTTCTGAGCGTTCGCTCGAACCCATTACGCATGGATCTGCCAAGCCGCCTCTTCAGGCGGCTTTTTTTTATTTATTGCGCATGCCCACGAATTTTATTTCGCGCACAGCAGATTTATTTTTTGATAGAAAGGTTTTCGTAAGCATTGATTCGATGCCGATTACACCCGCTGTGCCGTCCGGGCACAGCCGTGATGTCGGCGAGGAGTCTGTGCGCCCTACTTACGGAGCCACTATCGATGAACCGTCCGAAACGCCTGCTGGTCGCCAACGTCGCATGGGCGCATGAAACCGCCGCGCGCAACCCCGAATTTTTCCGTGATCTGGTGCGGGGCCAGAATCCGCACGTGCTGTGGGTCGGCTGCTCGGACAGCCGTGTGCCCGCGGAAACCATCACACATTGCGAGCCCGGCGATCTGTTCGTTCACCGCAACATCGCCAATCTTTTTCATCCCGACGACGACAACTCCGCGAGCGTCCTCGAATACGCGGTGCGTGTGCTGAAGGTGGGACACGTGATCGTCTGCGGCCACTATGGCTGCGGCGGTGTGCGTGCCGCCCTGCTGCCGCCGGAGCCGACGTTGCCACATGTGAATCGGCGGATCGCGCCTCTATGTGCGTTGGCAAAGGCGCATGGCGACGAACTGCAGGGCCACGCAAGCGAGCGTGAGCGTATCGACCGGCTCGCGGAGTTGAACGTGCTCGAACAGGTGCGCCAGTTACGAGCGAGTCCGATCGTGTGGGACGCCGACCCGGCACCGCTCGTTCACGGCTGGATCTTTGCGCTCGAGGACGGGCGCATCAAGGTTCTCACGTCCGGCTACGAAGCCGATGACGCGATGACTTGCACAACAGCCGCCCATAGCGCTGCCTAGTGCGCAGCTCTTATCAAACCGGCCTCAGCATGGCCNNCCTTTGCCTTTGCCTTTGCCTTTGCCTTTGCCTTTGCCTTTGCCTTTGCCTTTGCCTTTGCCGCACGCAAGGCTCCAACCATTACTGCACCGACCCCATGAACCTACGAGCTTTCTTTTCCACGTTTCAGCGCGATCTGTTGGCAGGCACGGTCGTTTTTCTGGTGGCGCTGCCACTATGTCTGGGCATCGCCAACGCGTCGGGCGTCGAGCCATTTGCCGGGCTTGTATCGGGCATCGTCGGCGGCCTGGTGGTGGCCGTGCTGAGCGGTTCGCGGCTGAGCGTCAGCGGGCCGGCGGCGGGCCTCGTCGTGATCGTCGTCGACGGAATCGCGCAACTCGGCAGTTTTTCCGCGTTCCTGCTGGCCGTGTTGCTGTCCGGCGCGATTCAATTCGGCTTCGGCATGCTGAAGGCCGGCAGATTTGCGGCCTATGTGCCATCGCCTGTGATCAAGGGCATGCTTGCGGCGATCGGTGTGCTGCTGATCGTCAAGCAGTTTCCGCTTGCGCTTGGGCTATTCGGCGCGAATGCGTCGGCCGGTTCGCACGCTGCCGCCCGGATGGCCGGCAGCGTAACGACGCCGTTCGGCTCGATATCGCTCGCGGCCTGCGTACTCACCTTGCTCTCGCTGGCGATTCTGGTGGGATGGGAAACGCGCGCGTTACGCCGCTTTGTGCTGGTGCGCCTCATCCCCGCGCCGCTCGCGGTGGTGCTGCTGGGCATCGGCGCGACGCTGCTGCTCAGTCTGTTCGCTCCGTCGTTCGCGCCGCCCGCTGAGCATCGCGTCGCGCTGCCGTCGCTCGAATCGTTCGCCGCGTTGCAAGTCGCTCTCCAATGGGTCGACTTCGGGCCGCACTTCGCGCAACTGGTCAATCCTGATGTCTGGCGCGTCGCCATCACCCTGGCGATCGTCGCGAGTCTCGAAACGCTGCTGAGCCTCGAAGCGGTCGAGCAGATCGATCCCGCCCGACGTGCCGCGCCGCCGGATCGCGAATTGAAGGCACAGGGCGTGGGTAATCTGATCGCCGGTGCGATCGGCGGCCTGCCGATCACTTCGGTCATTGTGCGCAGCTCCGCCAATGTGCATGCGGGCGCACAAAGCCGGCTGTCCGCAATTATTCATGGCGTGTTGCTGCTGGTAAGCGTGTTCGCGCTCACCAGCGTCATCAACCTGATTCCGCTTGCGTGCCTTGCGGCGATTCTTATCTTCACTGGCGTGAAGCTCGCCAAGCCGTCGTTGTTCGTCGCCGTCGCCAAGCAGGGTTTCGCACCGTTTGCGCCGTTCATCGTCACGCTGGTCGGCGTGCTCGCCACCGATCTGCTGATCGGCATCGTGCTCGGCATTCTGTGCAGCGTGCTGCTCGCGCTGTATGCGAACCTGCGCAGCCCGATCGTGCTCGCGCAGCACGGCGATCACTATCTGCTGTCCTTTCGCAAGGACGTGTCGTTTCTCGGCAAGGTGCCGCTCAAGCACTATCTGCAGCAGATTCCCGACGGCGCGACCTTGATCGTCGACGCAACGCGTGCCGATTTCGTCGATCACGATGTGCGCGAACTGCTGGACGCGTTCGTCGCCGATGCGCCGCGTCGCGAGATCGCAGTCGAAGTGCGGCATCAGGTCCAGGCGCAGGCACGCGCTGCGCGCGGATGGTCGATGCGGCGCGCGGCTGCGGAGTAGTTTCAGCGCGCGATACGCACGAGGAGGAGACACAACGAAAGCAAGAAGCCCCGTGCTTTTCAGGGCACAGGGCTTCTTGACAATCCGGTTCAGCGCGCACGCAATCAGCGCGCCTGCTTCTACTAGTCCGAACGTTGCGGATTCAACTTATCGAAGTTCGAATACAGCTTGTTGAGCGCCGAGATATACGCCTTCGCAGAAGCCGCGACGATATCCGGATCGGTGCCCACGCCGTTGACGATACGCCCGCTCTTCGACAGCCGCACGGTCACTTCGCCCTGCGCCTGCGTGCCGGTGGTGATGGCGTTCACCGAGTACAGCAGCAATTCCGAACCGCTCCCCACTTCCGTTTCGATCGCATTGAGCGTGGCATCCACCGGACCGTTGCCGCGTGCTTCTCCGGTCACTTCCTTGCCTTCGACCGAGAACACGATCTTCGCGTGCGGCTGCTCGCCGGTTTCCGAATGCTGCGACAGCGACAGGAACTTGTAGTGCTCCCTCTCCTGCGCTTCCGCCGATTCCTCGGTGACGATCGCGATGATGTCTTCGTCGAAGATTTCCGACTTGCGGTCGGCCAATTCCTTGAAGCGTGCGAACGCGGTGTTCAGTTCGCCCTCGCTATCGAGCGCGATACCCAATTCCTGCAGACGCTGCTTGAATGCATTGCGGCCCGACAACTTGCCAAGCACGATCTTGTTGGCGCTCCAGCCCACATCTTCGGCACGCATGATTTCGTACGTGTCGCGCGCTTTCAGCACGCCGTCCTGGTGAATGCCGGATGCGTGCGCAAATGCGTTCGCGCCGACCACCGCCTTGTTCGGCTGCACGACGAAACCGGTGATCTGCGACACCAGCTTCGAAGCCGGCACGATTTGGGTCGTATCGAGACCGACTTCAAGGCCGAAGTAATCCTTGCGGGTCTTCACCGCCATCACGATTTCTTCGAGCGACGTATTACCCGCGCGCTCGCCGAGACCGTTGATCGTGCACTCGACCTGACGCGCGCCGCCGATCTGCACACCGGCCAGCGAGTTCGCCACCGCCATGCCGAGGTCGTTATGGCAATGCACCGAGAACACCGCCTTATGCGAGTTCGGAATACGCTCGCGCAGCGTCTTCACGAGCTGACCGTACAACTCCGGCACGCCATAGCCGACCGTATCCGCGATGTTGATCGTGGTCGCGCCTTCGGCGATGACCGCTTCCAGCACGCGGCACAGGAAATCCATGTCCGAACGGCTGCCGTCTTCAGGCGAGAACTCGACGTCGTCCGTGAACTTGCGGGCGAAACGCACCGCCAGCTTTGCCTGCTCGAACACCTGATCCGGCGTCATGCGGAGCTTCTTTTCCATGTGCAGCGGCGACGTTGCGATGAACGTGTGAATGCGGAAATGATCGGCCGGCTTGAGTGCGTCAGCAGCGCGTTGAATGTCTTTGTCGTTCGCACGGGCCAGCGAGCAGATCGTGCTGTCCTTGATCAGGCCCGCGATCGTGTGGATCGAATCGAAGTCGCCATTCGAACTGGCCGCGAAGCCCGCTTCGATCACGTCCACCTTCATCCGTTCGAGCTGCTTCGCGATACGGATTTTTTCTTCTTTAGTCATCGACGCGCCGGGCGATTGCTCGCCGTCACGCAACGTGGTGTCGAATATGATCAGTTTGTCGGCCATGTCGGGTCTCCTGAGGAGTCGTTCAATTGTGGGGATCGGATATTGGAATTCGGGCGTTTTGCGCCACCGTTGGCGACGCTATAAACCGCAGACGAGGCAGACGGAGGGCAGAAAACGATAAGCGATCAGCGCGCTAGACGCGCCAGCACTAGCGCACCTGCGGCGCACCAGCTTGTTGAGGCTCGTGCTGCAGCTCAAATTGGAACCTGAACGCATTTATCCAACGACTATAGCGGCATTCCCGTCGCCGTGCAATTGGCGTCGGACCTGCCTGCCGCGCGCCGCCGGACGGGCGCGGCAACGAAAAACGGCAGCCTGCGAAGGCTGCCGTTTTCTCATGTCACGTTCGTGCAACGAAGGTGCGCCGTTACCTGTCCCCCGCTATGGACCGTGCCGGATTCGCCCTGCCCCGCATCGCCTGGTAGCCCCAGAACACATAACCCGACAGGCCGTACAGCACGAACAGGCCGAACAGCATCAGCGGCGGATCGGACGACACCAGCACGAACGCCACCACCACCAGCAGAATCACGCCGAACGGCACGCGGTGCCGCACGTCGAGCGCCTTGCCGCTGTAGAACGGCGCGTTCGACACCATCGTCACACCGGCGTAGATAGTCAGCACGAAAGCGACCCACGGCAGCCATACCAGCTTGAGCGGCACGCGGTTATCGGTGGCGAGCCACACGAAACCGGCGATCAGCGCGGCAGCAGCCGGACTGGGCATACCCTGGAAGAAGCGCTTGTCGACCACGCCGATGTTCGTGTTGAAGCGCGCGAGACGCAACGCCGCACCCGAACAGTAGACGAACGCCGCGAGCCAGCCCCAGCGGCCGAGATCCTTCAGAATCCACTCGTACATCACGAGCGCCGGCGCCACACCGAACGAAACCATGTCCGAGAGGCTGTCGAACTGTTCGCCGAACGCGCTTTGCGTATGCGTCATGCGGGCGACCCGGCCGTCCATGCCGTCCAGCACCATCGCCACGAAGATCGCGATTGCCGCGATTTCGAAGCGCACGTTCATCGCCTGCACCACGGCGAAGAAGCCGCAAAAGAGCGCGGCGGTGGTGAACGCGTTCGGCAGCAGGTAAATGCCGCGCTTCCTCAGGAACTGCTGACGCTGAGCGCGCCGGCTCTCGACTGCTCCGGTCTCCGCCACGATCGGCTTGTTACGGCGGAACGGACGCGGGAGCTGCCCGCTGTTGCGGGGTCGACGCGGTTTGAATGCGGCCATTCGGAAAACCTCCTTGGTGCCGCTTTATAGTTCAGCGAGGATCGTGGACGACGCGGAAACCTTCTCACCGATCGACACACGCGGACGGCTGCCAACCGGCAGGTACACGTCGACGCGCGAGCCAAAGCGGATAAATCCATAACGCTGGCCACGCGTGAGCGGCTCACCCGAGCGTACGTAGCAAAGAATGCGCCGCGCAATCAGACCGGCGATCTGCACCGACGTCACCGTCTGGCCGCCGGCCATTTCGATCACCACCGCATTGCGCTCGTTTTCGAGCGAAGCCTTATCCACAGCGGCGTTCAGATACGCGCCCGGGAAATATTCGACCTTGGAGATCGCACCGTCCACCGGCGAGCGCTGCGAATGGACATTGAAAACGTTCATGAACACGCTGATCTTCAGCGCTTCACGGTTGGCATACGGATCATGCGCTGTCTCGACTGCGACGATACGGCCGTCGGCCGGGCACAGTACGGCGTTCGCCTGAGTCGGAATCGGGCGCGCAGGATCGCGGAAAAACTGCACGACGAAGATCAGGATCAGCCAGAACAGCCATGCAAAGCCGAATCCCGCGAAGGCATGAACCAGTAATGCAACGACGGCCGCGATGGCGATGAACGGCCAGCCTTCTCGCGCGATGATCGGATGAGGGTAATTCATGGATGGCTTCTGTATTTTTGGAGGGTAGCCCCCCTTCCTCGCGGAAGAAGGGCCCCCTAAGAACCGTACGTGCGAGTTTCCCCGCATACGGCTCAAATCTACAAACAAAGCCCGGTCTTAGGACCGGGCCGGCTTAGTTACCGCAATTTTACCTGCGTGCACCTGCTGATGGCAGTGCGGGTGAAGCAGAACCCTGTTCGAGAGAGCGTCCGTGCCACCATGCATCCGATACTCCAGATGATGGTCATGCCAGCCGGTCTCCTTTGTCAGGGCACAGCCACAATGCGAGCAAAGCCCGTCTTGCGACATATACAGCGAAACCCATTGCTTCCGATAACGCATTGAGTGTTCCATGCGCGCCTGTCGCAACTGTTCGCCGTACTGCTCCCACTCAGGATCAAAGGGATTGAATGCTCCTTTGACCTTTCTGTGTCGCTTAATTTCCGTACCGCTGATCTGGTACAGGCTAAGCAACCCCTTACCACCGTCGTCACGAGCTACAGGAACAGCGAACACCCAGTGTCGATTGCCCTCCGAGTGAAAGTATTTCTTCTTCACCCATTCGGCGCTCTTGTTCAGGTGCCGCCTCTTCGACCACCGCCAAAGCCTTCGGAAAATCAAAGACTCCATGCGGCTGTATGCCTCTTTGGCGACCACAGGACTGTGATACTGCGCCCAGCCCCGTAGCATCGGGTTCAGCAGTCGAATCAGATTCTCCTGCTTTACCGTCTTATGACCGCTGATCGTATCCGCCACCTTGCGATAGAACGTTTTCACGTTCTTCTTGCTCGGCTTGATGAGTAGCGTCCCCGAGTACTTACGGAAATTCCACCCCAGGAAATCGAAGCCTTGGTCAATGTGTGTGATCCGCGTTTTCTCCTCGGACAGTTGCAGACCTCGAACGGCAAGGAATGTTTCCACCCAAGGTCGAACTTCCTGCTCCAGCAACTCTTGCGAGTCACCGGTGATCACGAAGTCGTCCGCGTACCGCACCACATTGACTTTAAGTTTGTTGGCTTTTGCGATCCCAAACTTCGCACTAAGGTGCGCTAGCAGTTCTCGCTCCAGCCCGTTCAGCGTCACATTCGCCAGCGTCGGAGAAATGATCCCTCCTTGCGGCGTACCGGCCTCTGTCGCCTGAAGCTGCCCCTTATAAATCAGGCCAGCTTTCAGCCATTTCCGGAGGATTTCCTTGTCCATCAGGACATGGGTCTCCAACCAGTTATGGCTAATATGGTCGAAGCATCCCTTGATATCCGCCTCCAGCACCCAACGGGCTGAGCCCTTCTGGGACATGGCGACGAATATCTGTGACATGGCGTCAGCCGTCGAGCGGTTTAACCTGAACCCATAAGAGTTCGGGTCGCTCGTCGATTCCGACACCGGCTCCAAGGCCAGCAGATACAAGGCTTGCATCGCCCTGTCCCGCATGGTCGGAATGCCCAGAGGGCGCTCCTTTCCATTGGCCTTGGGGATAAAGACTCTCCGTAAAGGCAGAGGCTTATATCCACGCCGCTTCAACCTGCCGACAGCAAGCCATCGGCTCTCAGGCGAGTCCCAAAGTTCGCGATCGACTCCAGCCGTTCGCGCACCCTGATTCTGCGTAACACGTCGTACCGCATACAGCTTTGCGGACAACGTGCGGGTCAACATCCGTTGCAGGGCTCTCCCCCTGCGCCAGTTGCCTTCCCGCGTCGCCTTCGCAATTCGAATCTGCATCCCTCTCACGTTCCGTTCAACCCGCCGCCAATCTACGGCGTACCAGTTGTCCGGCGCGTGGGAAAGCGCAGATCCGTCCTTTCGGACAGATACTCTCATGCTGCTCTCCTACTCGAAGAAGTGAATCCCGAGCGAAGAACAGATCGCCCCTTGCGGGAGCGATCTGCTCCCGCAAGGGGGTTAAAAACATATGCTGACGGTCCAGAAGCCCGACAGCAATCATCTTCCAGCTAAGGGTTAGTCAGCCATCTTGCGACGGTAGACCAGACGGAAGTCTGCCCGCTTTCGCGTGGGGTAATGTTCCAACCCCTATCCGACCCATTACAGACCGGCTTTCGCTTTCTCCGTCATCCCATACCTGCACAATCAACAGCGTCCCTCACGGTTCGCCTGCCAGTCAAACTACGACCGGCAACCATACAGGCTTACCACGTTCCCGGCGTGTCACACGACTGACTTAGGTTCTGCCTATTCCCCGGCGGTCCGATGACGACGTAACCCGAATTTACAGCGGGTTATCCGACCGCACACCTGTTTGGTTGATGCCTGTCAGCAGCTTTGGCACCGTCCTACTTACGAGGTTTATCAGCAGTTCACTTGCATTAACCATATCAGCCAGCCTAGCCCCTCAACCCCGTTGCTGCTGGGAGTCTCCGGATGGTCATCTCGCAACCACCATCCGCCCGAACTTCCGGGGGGTACATTGTTAGAAGAGCTTCACACCCCACCATTGCCAGTGACGCATGTCTTCCTAGGCTACTGCTGGTCGTACAGCAGGTTCACTACCCTCGCCAATGCAGCCAGCGAGGCCGAACAATGACACACCGAGCTTTTCGCTCGTATCGTTTAGCGACTCCGTTGCCCTGAGGCGCAGGAATTGCAAACATCACCCCGCCCTGTCGGCGGAGATGAAGCCGCTGACTGGGCGGGACCTGACGGTAATCAGGTCAATGCAATACGGTTGACGGCGGAATGCACCGTGTCCCGTGTTCACTACTAAGGTGTGCCCCTAAGGACACATCTACTGCTTAAAGTGCGGCTCACAAGGGAGCCGCCTGCGGAGGGCATGGTGAGTCCAGTCGAGACCTTCCTCAATAACCCTCTAGTCGATGCCCCGTAACGTGGGGCTGACGGACACGAGCGTGCGTGTCGCACGTAAAACCGTAGGATAGCAAAAGCCGCCCAGGGTTCAGCACCCTTGGACGGCTTTTTGCATTACCGGCTGCTGCGACGAGGCGCCGCGCCGGTCAGATGCGATAAAACTGACTTCTTAGTTCTTCGACTGGTCGACCAGCTTGTTCGCGGCGATCCACGGCATCATCGAACGCAGCTTGGCACCAACCGTTTCGATCTGGTGCTCGGCCGTCAGACGGCGGCGCGATTGCAGCGTCGGTGCGCCGGCCTTGTTTTCGATGATGAAGCTCTTTGCGTACTCGCCGGTCTGAATGTCCGTCAGCACTGCCTTCATCGCCTTCTTCGTTTCAGCGGTCACGATACGCGGACCCGTCACGTACTCGCCGTATTCGGCGTTGTTCGAGATCGAGTAGTTCATGTTCGCGATGCCGCCTTCGTAGATCAGGTCGACGATCAGCTTCAGTTCGTGCAGGCACTCGAAGTACGCCATTTCCGGCGCGTAGCCCGCTTCCACCAGCGTTTCGAAGCCGGCCTTGATCAGGTCGACCGTACCGCCGCACAGCACGGCTTGTTCGCCGAACAGGTCGGTTTCCGTTTCTTCACGGAAGTTCGTTTCGATGATACCGGCACGGCCGCCGCCGTTCGCTGCTGCGTACGACAGGGCGATGTCACGCGCTGCGCCCGACTTGTCTTGCGCAACGGCGATCAGGTGGGGCACGCCGCCACCTTGCGAGTACGTACCGCGAACCGTGTGGCCCGGCGCCTTCGGCGCGATCATGATCACGTCGAGGTCCGCGCGCGGGATCACTTGACCGTAGTGCACGTTGAAACCGTGTGCGAAGGCGAGCGCTGCGCCTTGCTTGATATTGGCGTGCACTTCCTTTGCGTAGACTTCGGCGATCTGCTCGTCCGGCAGCAGCATCATGACGACGTCCGCGCCCTTGACGGCTTCCGCCACTTCCTTGACTTGCAGGCCGGCGTTCTCAGCCTTGCTCCACGATGCGCCGCCCTTGCGCAGACCGACCGTGACCTTCACGCCGCTTTCGCTCAGGTTCAGTGCGTGAGCATGGCCTTGCGAGCCATAGCCGATGATGGTGACTTGCTTGCCCTTGATGAGGGAGAGGTCGGCGTCCTTGTCGTAGAAAACTTTCATGTCGGTTCCTTGGCTAAATTCGGTGAAATCAGTGAAATACAAATACTGCGAATGGTGTGTTTTGTGTTGCTGGCCGGACAGGTGCAGATTCAGACACTAGCACTGCCCGGCTTCGATCGAGACGGTTGATAACGCAACTTCGAACGCAACTTCGAACCGTAACTCAGCGCGCGCGTCAAACCTTCAGAATGCGCTCGCCGCGGCCGATACCCGAACTGCCCGTACGGACGGTTTCGAGAATCGCAGTCGCGTCGATCCCTTCGATGAAGGCATCGAGCTTGTCGCTCGCGCCCGTCAGTTCGATCGTGTAGGTCTTTTCTGTGACGTCGATGATCCGGCCGCGGAAAATATCCGACATCCGTTTCATCTCCTCACGTTCCTTGCCGACCGCCCTCACCTTGATCAACATCAGCTCACGCTCGATGTGGGCGCCCTCGGTAAGGTCGACCACTTTCACCACCTCGATCAGGCGGTTCAGATGCTTCGTGATCTGTTCGATCACGTCGTCCGAGCCAATGGAGACGATGGTCATGCGCGACAGCGAACGGTCTTCGGTCGGAGCCACCGTCAAGGTTTCAATGTTGTAGCCGCGTGCCGAGAACAGCCCCACCACGCGTGATAACGCGCCCGGTTCGTTTTCCAGCAGGACAGAAATAATGTGTCTCATGTTTCGCTTCTTCCAGATGTTTTGTCGATGTATGCGAGCGGTTTCGCGCCGCTTCGTCCGCCTTCGCCCTTTGTGGAGGCGCGCATGACGAAGCCGACGCTAAAAACCGTCGTTATAGATCTTCCGAACCCATGAGCATCTCAGTGATGCCCTTGCCGGCCTGGACCATCGGCCAGACGTTTTCGGTCGGATCGGTCTGGAAATCGAGAAACACCGTGCGATCTTTCAGACGCAGCGCTTCCTTCAGCGCCGGTTCGACATCGGCCGTGCGTTCGATACGCATGCCGACGTGGCCGTACGCTTCGGCGAGCTTCACGAAATCCGGCAGCGCATCCATGTACGAATGCGAATAGCGCTTGCTGTATTCGATCTGCTGCCACTGGCGCACCATGCCCAGATAGCGGTTGTTCAGCGAAATGATCTTGATGGGCGTCTCGTACTGCTTGCAGGTCGAGAGTTCCTGGATACACATCTGGATCGAGCCTTCGCCCGTGATACAGAGCACGTCGTCGTCCGGGTGCGCCATCTTCACGCCCATCGCCGCCGGCAGGCCGAAGCCCATCGTGCCGAGGCCACCGGAATTGATCCAGCGGCGCGGCTTGTTGAAGCGATAGAACTGCGCGGCCCACATCTGGTGCTGGCCGACGTCGGAACACACGAAGGCATTGCCGTCGGTCAGTTCCCACGCCTTTTCCACCACGTACTGCGGCTTGATGATGTCGCTCTTGCGGTCGAACTTCAGGCAGTCTTTGGCGCGCCAGGCTTCGATGTCCTTCCACCAGTCGGCGAGCGCCGCGGTGTCCGGGCCATGCTCGGCCGTTTGCAACTGCTCGATCAGCTCCTTCAGCACTTCCTTCACGTCGCCGACGATCGGAATGTCGACCTTGACGCGCTTGGAGATGGAAGAAGGATCGATGTCGATATGGATGATCTTGCGCGGGCGCGATGCGAAGTGCGCCGGATCGCCGATCACACGGTCGTCGAAGCGTGCGCCGATCGCGATCAGCACGTCGCAGTGCTGCATCGCCATGTTGGCTTCGTACGTGCCGTGCATGCCGAGCATGCCGAGGAATTTCTTGTCGCTCGCGCGGTAGCCGCCCAGACCCATCAACGTATTGGTTACGGGATAGCCGAGCAGATCGGCGAACTGGTTCAGCTCACGCGATGCATCCGCGAGGATGATGCCGCCGCCGGTGTAGATATACGGACGCCTGGCCGACAGCAACAAGGCCACAGCCTTGCGAATCTGGCCGGAGTGACCTTTCGTGACCGGGTTGTACGAGCGCAGCGAAACGGTCTTGAGCGGTTCGTACTGGCACGGCATCTTCGACACGTCTTTCGGAATGTCGATCAGCACCGGGCCGGGACGGCCGGTACGGGCGATATAGAAAGCTTTCTTGACGGTAGCGGCGAGGTCGCGCACGTCCTTCACGAGGAAGTTGTGCTTCACGCAGGGACGCGTGATGCCGACCGTATCGCACTCCTGGAACGCATCCTGACCGATCGCAGCAGTCGGCACCTGGCCGCTGATGATCACCATCGGGATCGAATCCATGTAGGCCGTGGCGATGCCGGTCACCGCATTGGTGACGCCGGGGCCGGAGGTCACGAGGCACACACCCACTTTGCCGGTGGAACGCGCATAGGCGTCGGCGGCGTGGACTGCGGCTTGTTCGTGGCGCACGAGGATGTGCTGGAATTTGTCCTGCTTGTACAGCTCGTCGTAAATGTAGAGTACCGAGCCGCCGGGATAGCCCCACACAAACTCGACGTCTTCGTCGGCCAAAGCGCGCATGAGCACGGTGGCGCCGATAGAGTCAGCTTCAGGATGGGGGGTCGTATCCGACGTGGAGAATTCCGCGCTGGGCATATTCATTTATTCACCTTTCGAATTTTCGGCAAAAAATTGATCGGGTGCTCTCTGCCGGGCTTGTGGCTCGGGTTCAAGCGGCGCGTCCAGTTGACAGGTGAGCTTCTTGGGCCACACCTCAATTGAGACAAGTCACTTATGTTGCGAACCAGCGAAGATATCTGCAGATGTTCGCGCGGTCAAGCAAATATTGCCCTGGCGGCCTGCCCCTGAATCTTAATAATGGTCAAAAACGACCGAAAAGCCCGCTATTGAGGTACAAGGTAGGACGGGTTTCGCCCCAGCGGGGCGAAAGTTTGTTAGCATCCGCGAGTTTTACGACATTTTTCGACCGATTACGCGCACGCACGCTGCGCCGACCCCCAAACGGATGGCATCAGACAAGGAACTCGCCGATTTTCTGGCGGGCGTCGAAAGGCGCGCATTCAAGCAGACGGTCTACGCCGTGCGGGACGACGACGCCTCGCTCGATATCGTGCAGGACGCGATGATCAAGCTCGCCGAAAAATACGGCGACCGTCCGGCCGCCGAACTTCCGCTCCTGTTTCAGCGTATTCTCCAGAATGCGATGCACGACTATTTCCGTCGTGCCAAAGTGCGCAATACTTGGGTTAGTCTGTTCTCCTCGCTCGGCAACGCCGACGACGACGAATTCGACCCACTCGAAACATTCGAGGCGCAGCAAGGTTCAGCGGGCTCAGAAAGCAACGAACAGAAACTCGAACGCGAACAGGTCTTACAGTTAATCGACGACGAGATCCAAAAGTTACCGGCACGTCAACGGGAGGCGTTTCTCATGCGTTATTGGGAAGATATGGATGTCGCCGAGACTGCCGCCGCGATGGGCTGCTCCGAAGGCAGTGTGAAAACACACTGCTCGCGGGCCACCCACACGCTGGCGCAAGCGCTCAAGGCTAAAGGAATCACGCTATGAGCTCCCTAGAAACCAAAGAACTCGAGTTCGCCCGCCAGGTGCGCCGCGCGCTCGACGAAACCGCCGCCAGTATCCCGTCCGCCACCGTCGACCGGCTCGCCGTGGCGCGCCGTGCCGCGCTCGCTCGCAAGAAGCCCGAGACCGTGAGCGCGCCGGTGTTCGTACCCGCCTTCGCCGGCGCCGGCATGCCCTCAGGTATGCCGCAGGTCGAGATGCCACAGCGCCGCCGCTCGCCGCTGCGCCGCTTTGCGCTCGCCTGGCCGCTCGTCGCGCTGGTCGTCAGCCTCGTGGGCATCGCCTACTGGGAAGACCAGCAACGCACCGCCGAACTCGCCGATATCGATGCAGCCATGCTTAGCGACGACTTGCCGCTCAATGCCTATCTCGATCACGGTTTCAACGCGTACCTATCACGCGCCCACTGAGCGGGAGATTCTTCGGGTGAGTTACAAGCGCGGCTTGGCCGTTGTTTTCGGATGCGCGATCGCGGCCCTGGTGTCGTTTGCCGCGACGTATCCGCGCTTTTATCCGAGCCCGTCGACCGCCAATGCGCCTGCCGCAGGCGGCAACGCAACCGCCAAGACACCCGCGCCTACGCTCGCCGTCGAACTGCCCGGCCTGTCCGGCAACAATAGCCCGATGGCGTGGTCGCGCCTGAACTCGGCCGAACACCTTGCGCTCGCGCCGTTCGCCGGCGTCTGGGATTCCTTCAGTGACGAACGCAAGCGAAAATGGATCAAGATCGCGGCGCGTTATCCGAAGTTATCGCCTGATGCACAAAAACGCCTGCATGACCGAATGACTGAATGGGTGCGCATGACACCCGATCAGCGGCGCGTTGCACGCGAGAACTACCAGGTGTCGAAGGAGTTGCCGCGCGAAACCCGCCAGAACGCATGGAAGACTTATCAGCAATTGCCGGAAGAGCAGAAGGAGCGACTCGCCGCGAGCGAGCGTAAGCGGCGACCGAGCGTCGTAAGCGCGCCGCCGTCCGGCAAGTCCGAGATCAAGGGCCTGGACCGTCTGGTCAATGCCCGCGAGCATGGCGCGAGCGGCGCCGCAGCGGCGAGTGCCGCGGCTGCCGCTGCATTGCCGAGCCCGGCCGTTACGCCGGCGATTCCGGCTGCGGGCAGCTTCGTGCCCGCCACGCCGGTGCCGGTTTCGCCGGCCGAGGCGCCGTCGATCTTCAACGGCTCCTGATCCGCGCCCCACTGTGTCCCAACCGCTCGCCACCTCGACACTGCCCGCCAAATCATCCGGCACCGCGCCTACCGTTCGCCGGCGCCTCGCCGCGCTGCTCTACGAAGCCGTGATCCTGTTCGGCGTCGTGTTCATCGCCGGCTATCTGTTCAGCACGTTGACTCAGCAGCGCAACGGTCTCACCCATCACAACCTGCTCGCAGTGTGGATCGGCCTCGTGGTTGGTCTGTATTTCGTCTGGTTCTGGACCCATAGCGGCCAGACGCTGCCGATGAAGACCTGGCGCCTGCGCGTCGTCGCCGCTAACGGCGCGCCGCTGTCCACGGGCCGGGCGATCGTTCGTTACGTACTGGCGTGGCTGTGGTTTTTGCCGCCGCTCGCGCTGCATCCGTTGCTGGGCCTCGCCGTGCCGCAGACGCTGGTGATCGCCGCGATCTGGTTCGTACTGTGGGCCGCCATCGGCCGCTTCGATTCGCAGCGTCAATTCCTGCACGACCGCCTCGCCGGTACCCGCGTCATTAGCGTCGCACACTGAGCAAACTGGCCGCCTCGCAATTCACCCCGCCGCGTCCGCGGTTCGCGTTCGCTTGACTGCGGTTGCCGCTCGCCGCAGCCCTGGTCTGCACCCCCTTCTCCCGACACAGTAATAAGAACTTCTCGTGACTGTCACGGCACGGTCACGCGCGACTGGCGCAATACGGGCACCGCAACTCGACGCGTGAGCCATGGACCCCAAAACGTCCGCGACTTCCCTGTTCCGCCAGACCGGCCCGAGCGTCGACCCTGTCGCGTTCCGCCCGGAACCCAACCCTAGCCACGGCTTGCCGTTGCCTGTGCCGTCGCTGCCGCTCGACGCACAAGCCGGCCATCACGACGACGACCACGCTGAACCACACCGCTATCGCACCATCTGGCTGTCCGACATCCACCTCGGCTCAAGCGGTTGTCAGGCGCCGTATCTCCTCGACTTCCTGCGTCACAACGAGTCGGAATACCTGTACCTCGTGGGCGACATCATCGACGGCTGGCAGTTGAAAAAAGGCTGGTACTGGCCGCAGGCGCACAACGACGTCGTGCAGAAGGTGCTGCGCAAAGCACGCAAAGGCACCCAGGTCATCTACGTGCCGGGCAATCATGACGAAGCCGCGCGACAGTTCTGCGACCTCGCTTTCGGCGACATCCACGTGCGCGGCGAAGCCTTCCACACGACGCTCGCCGGCAAGCGCCTGTGGATCGTGCACGGCGATCTGTTCGACGGCGTGATCCAGCACGCGAAGTGGCTCGCCTATCTCGGCGACACGCTCTACACGATGATCCTGATCCTGAACCGCTGGTTCAACCGGATCCGCAGCCGACTCGGCTTTCCGTACTGGTCGCTGTCGCAATACCTGAAGCATCAGGTGAAGAACGCAGTGAATTTCATTTCGTCCTTCGAGCGCGTGATGACCGACGAAGCACGCCGCCGCGGTTGCGACGGCGTGGTCTGCGGGCACATCCACAAAGCCGAAATCCGCGACATCGACGGCGTGCTGTATTGCAACGACGGCGATTGGGTCGAAAGCCTGTCGGCACTCGTCGAGACGTATGAAGGCGAACTCAAGGTGATCTACTGGACCGTGATGCGCGCACCGGAAGTCGGCGTGCAAAAGGCCCGGGCGACCGCGTAGTCCCTCTCCACTTCTATTGGGCCGAAACCGATGAAGATCATGATCGTCACCGATGCATGGGAACCGCAGGTCAATGGCGTCGTGCGCACGCTGAAGAACACCACGCGCGAACTCACCACGCTCGGCCACCAGGTCGATCTGCTGACGCCGCTCGAATTCAAGACGATTCCGTGCCCGACCTATCCGGAGATTCGCCTGTCGCTGCTGCCGCGTCGCAAGCTCCATCAACGCATTGACGAATTCGCGCCCGACGCGCTGCACATCGCCACCGAAGGCCCACTCGGCATGGCCGCACGCTCCTATGCGATCAAGCACAAGCTGCCGTTCACGACCGCTTATCACACGCGCTTTCCCGAATACGTGCAGGCGCGTTTCGGCATTCCGATCGCGGCCACCTACAAGTTTCTGCACTGGTTCCACAAGCCGTCTCTGGCGGTGATGGCGCCCACGCCCGTGGTCAAGGCTGACCTCGAAAAATTCGGCTTCACCAACGTGGTGTTGTGGACTCGCGGCGTCGACCTCGACATCTTTCACCAGATGGACTCGAAGGTTCTCAACACCGCGCGGCCGATCTTTCTGTACGTGGGACGTGTAGCCGTCGAGAAGAACGTCGAGGCGTTTCTCAAGCTCGATCTGCCCGGCTCGAAGTGGGTGGCCGGCGAAGGCCCGGCGCTCGCCGAACTGAAATCGCGCTATCCGCAAGCGAATTACCTGGGCGTGCTGACGCAAGCCGAACTGGCCAAGGTCTACGCGGCCGCCGACGTATTCGTGTTCCCGAGCCGCACCGATACCTTCGGACTCGTGCTGCTCGAAGCGCTGGCCTGCGGCACGCCGGTCGCGGCGTATCCGGTGACCGGCCCGATCGACGTGCTCGGCGACGGCGGCGCGGGCGCCATGCATGAGGACTTGCGCGAGGCTTGCCTCGAAGCGCTGAAGATCGAGCGCAGCCATGCGCGCGCGTGGGCCGAACGCTTCTCGTGGGCAGCCGCGTCCGAGCAGTTCGCGGCGCACCTGAAGCCGCTGCCGCGCACGTCGTATAGCGAGGAAAGCGCCGCCGCGTGAAGCGACGCGCCGAGCCGTTTATGCGAACCCGAAACTCCACCGCCGCACGCGCGTCGAAAGGCGCGCTGCGCGCTGTCGACACCGAAGCCGCCGGCATCGAACCGTTCGACGATGTGAGCGAGCACGGCATGCCGAATCATGTCGATCACGCGAATGGTTTTCACGGCATGAACGGTGCAAGCCTTGGGGGTCTCTCGAACCCCGAGAGCGAGCCGCACAACGAACCGCTCAGCCCCGACGATCCATTCGCGCCGCTCCCCTTCAATCCGTACAAGGGCAATCGCGGCGTGACCCGCGCGTGGCACGCGATGAAAAATTCGCTGGCCGGGTTTCGCGTGGCGATCCGCGAGGAAAGCGCGTTTCGCCAGGAGCTCACGCTCGCCGCAATTCTGATTCCGTGCGGCGTGCTGGTGCCCGTCGATCCCGTGTCGCGCGTGTTGCTGCTCGGCTCGGTACTGCTGGTGCTGATCGTCGAATTGCTGAATTCGAGCGTCGAGGCGGCCATCGACCGGATTTCGCTTGAGCGCCACGAGTTGTCGCGCCGTGCCAAGGACCTCGGCAGCGCTGCGGTCATGGTCGCGCTCGGCATGTGCGTGATGACGTGGGGACTGATCGTCGGGCCGCTCCTCGTGCATTGGGTCAAAGCGTGGTTCTGAGCGCGGCTATGGAATTCACCCCGAAGCACCGCCTGACGCCCTTTCCCGGCGTCCCAAAGAATGAAAACCCTGAGTATCCGTTTGGTATAAGAACGGTCGGTTTATAATCGTCCGACAGTCTTACGGGAAACCGCTGAGGCGCTCAATCAAAATACCAACCACGTCCGGGTGGATCACGCTAGAGCGGCAAGCCGCCACGCGCCCAGCCCGGCGTAACCAGGGCCGGACGACATGGAAGCCAAACCTCCCCGCCGCACCCGCGAACGGATACTCGAACTATCGTTGAAGCTGTTCAACGAGATCGGCGAGCCGAACGTCACGACGACGACGATCGCCGAGGAAATGGAAATCAGTCCAGGCAACCTGTACTACCACTTCCGCAACAAAGACGACATCATCAACAGCATTTTCAGCCAGTTCGAGCAGGAGATCGAAAAGCGTCTGCGCTTTCCCGACGACCACCGCGCGACGATCGACGAGATGTGGTCGTACCTGCAGTACATGGTCGATTTCACCTGGCGCTATCGTTTCCTGTATCGCGACCTGAACGATCTGCTGGCGCGCAACCGCACGCTCGAGACGCACTTCAAGCAGATCATCAGCCACAAGGTGCGCTTTGCAAGCCAGTTCTGCGAGCAACTCGTGGCCGACGGCGAAATGGTCGCCACGCCCGAAGAACTGCACGTGATCGCCACCAACGTCGGCGTAATCGGCACGTACTGGCTGTCGTATCAGTTCGTGATGAATCCGCGCAAGTACAACGAGCAGGAAACGATTCGCGCGGAACTGCATCAGGTGAGCGTGCAGATCGTCTCGCTCATGGCGCCTTATCTGCGCGGCCGCTCGCGGCAGATTTTCGACGACCTCGTCTCGGGCAAGCTGCCCAAGCGCGAGTTCTATGACTACCTGCCGCCGAAAGAAGGCGCCGCGCCCCGCAACGAACCGAAGGACGTTTGAGTATGAAGTCGGTGTGTGTGTATTGCGGCTCCTCCGACGGAGCCAGACCGTTGTACGCCAAAGCCGCGCGTGCTTTCGGCCGCGCACTGGTGCAGGCCGATCTCGCGCTGGTCTATGGCGGCGGCAAGGTCGGCCTGATGGGCGTGATCGCCGATACCGTGATGGCCGAAGGCGGCCGCGCAATCGGCGTGATTCCGGAGTTGCTGGTCAACAAGGAAGTCGGCCATAACGGGCTGACCGAGCTGCATGTGGTGCCTGACATGCATCATCGCAAGAAGATGATGGCCGACCTGTCCGACGCATTCGTCGCGATGCCTGGCGGCGCGGGCACGCTCGAAGAGCTGTTCGAGGTCTATACGTGGGCGCAGCTCGGCTATCACCAGAAGCCGGTGGCACTGCTGAATATCGACGGTTTCTACGATCCGCTGATCGCACTCCTCAAGCACACGGTAGACGAAGGTTTCATGCGGCAGACCTATTTCGACATCCTGCAAAGGGATGCCGATCCGGTCGCGCTGATCGACAAGCTGCAACGCTATAAACCGCCTGCCAGCGACAAATGGGCCGTCAAACGCGACGCCGTTTGATCACCGATTGATCGCCGCCAGGCGCGCTTCTTCAACTGCCTGAACGAACACCCGCCGCACGCTCCCGCGGCCCCCGCCCGAACGATGAGGTTGCAATGACGAAAGCCGTTCTGATCACCGGTGGCAGCCGCGGCATTGGCCGTGCGACCGCGCGTTTGCTGGGCGCGCGCGGCTGGTCGGTCGGCGTGAATTACGCGCGGAATCTCGCGGCCGCGCAGGACACCGCTGCTGAAGTGGAACGCGCCGGCGGCCAGGCGTTGCCGATTGCCGGCGACGTCGCCAGTGAAGCCGACGTGATCGCGATGTTCGACGCGCTCCTGCAAAAGTTCGGCCGGCTCGATGCGCTCGTCAACAATGCCGGGATCGTTGCGCCTTCGAGCCAGCTCGCGGATATGGACCTCGCGCGCCTGAAACGCATGTTCGACGTCAATGTGCTCGGCGCGTATCTGTGCGCACGCGAAGCCGCGCGCCGGATGTCGACAACTCGTGGCGGCGCGGGTGGTGTGATCGTGAACATCTCGTCGGCGGCCTCGCGTTTGGGTTCGCCGAACGAATACGTCGACTATGCCGGCTCGAAGGGCGCCGTCGACACCATGACGATCGGCCTCGCCAAGGAACTCGGCCCGCAGGGCGTGCGCGTGAACGCGGTGCGCCCCGGCCTGATCGATACCGAAATCCACGCCAGCGGCGGCAAGCCCGAGCGCGCCGCCCAGCTCGGCGCGACCACGCCGTTGGGCCGCCCCGGCAGCGCCGACGAAGTCGCCGAGTCGATCGTCTGGTTGCTGAGCGATGCCGCCTCGTACGTGACGGGCGCACTGCTCGACGTCGCCGGCGGACGCTGAATACCGCTCTTCTGTTCCCGCGGCCGGCAGCTTCGCACGGCCGCCTTCTCCTTTCCCGACCCCGATTCCCGTCAATTTGACGAGGAATCGGCGCAATCTGTTCGGCTGACCGCGATATTCCGTGCTTTTTCTGTAATCGGCCGTAATAAACTCGGACTACAATCGCAGCGTTCGCATGCAACCGCATGCGAACGCATAGCCAAAGCATAAGTCCGCGGCCCACGTCGCCGCGTACGGCGATCAGAGATTCCAATGTACGAAAAGCCATCCGCGCCCTGGCGCGCGGGGAAGGTCGCGATTGCGACGCCAGCGCCGGCCGGCCCCGCCGACGGCGCACCGGACACGCATCCCGGCTCGGCACACGTTGCCGAATCCGGCGCCGCCTGGCCATCCGACCATACTGCGGCGGCCGAAGCCGCAGCGCCCGCAAGGCCCGCCGGCCCTGCCGGCCCCACGGAACCCATCGCTCCGGGTCCCGCTTCGCGCGGCGCCCGGCGCTTGCGCGCGCTCACGGCGGCCCGTCCGTTGATGTGGCTGGCCGCGCTGGCGATCCTGTGCGCGTGGCTCCTGCCTGGCACCTTGGGCCATGAGCCATGGAAGCAGGACGAGACCTACACGTTCGGGATCATCCAGCACATGCTCGACACCGGCGATCTGGTCGTGCCGACCAACGCCGGCCAGCCCTTCGTCGAAAAGCCGCCGATCTACGACTGGGTCGCCGCCGGCCTCGCGTGGATGTTCGGCCGCTACCTGCCTTTGCATGACGCCGCACGCCTCGCGAGCGCGCTCTTCGCCGGACTGACCGTCTACTACACCGCACGCGTCGCCCGCCGCGCGGTGGCCGCCTCGAGCTGGCTCGATATCCGTGTGATCGGCACGCTGGCCTTGTTCGCGAGCACGCTCGTCATCATCAAGCACGTGCACGACATGATGACCGACGTCGCGCTGATGGCCGGCGCCGCGATCGGCTTTTGCGGACTATTCGAACTCGTCCTCGTGCATCTGCGCGACGACGCGCGCCTGCTAAGGGGCGATGCACGCCGCCGGCGTCACGCGATTCTGAGCGGCGCGGCGATGTTCGGTGCGGGCGTGGGCCTGTCGTTGCTGGCCAAGGGCCTGTTCGTGCCGCTCGTGTTTGGCGCCACCACCGTCGCAGTGCTGGTGCTGTATCCCGCCTGCCGCACCCGCAGCTTTGCAGGAGCGCTCGGTATCGCCGCGCTGATCTGCGCGCCCTTCGCGCTGATCTGGCCGATCTGTTTCTATCTGCGCTCCGAAGCGCTCTTCAAGGTCTGGCTGTGGGACAACAACATCGGCCGCTTCTTCGGCTTTTCGGTGGCGGAGCTCGGCTCTGAAAACGAAAGCCGTCTGTTCGTGCTGCGCACCGTGCTGAGCGTCGGCTTTCCGGTCGTACCGCTTGCATTGGCCGCGCTCGCCGGCGGCGGATGGCGCCGCTGGCGCGATCCGCGTGTCGCTCTCCCGGTGATTTTCGCGGGCACCGGTTTCGCCGTACTGCAAAGCTCGGCAACGGTGCGCGAACTGTACATCCTGCCGTTCATCGCGCCGCTCGCCCTGGTGGCGATGCAAGGTATCGAAAAGCTGCCGCGGCGTCTTCACGCAGGCTGGGACATGGCAAGCCGCGTGCTGTTCGGCAGCACGGCCGCGCTCGCGTGGATCATCTGGTCGATCATGAGCGATCCGGCCAACACGCATGCGTCGCTGCACCGGCTCGGCCGCTGGTTGCCGCTCGACTGGGTGCTGCCGGTCAAGCCAGGGCTGATCGCGGCCGCGCTGCTGATGACACTCGGCTGGCTGTGGCTCCTGCCACTCTTCAAATACACCGGCAAATGGCGCGGTGTGCTGAGCTGGTGTGCGGGCGCGATTCTCGCGTGGGGATTGGTGAGCACGCTGCTGCTGCCGTGGCTCGACTACGCGAAGAGCTACCGCTCCGTGTTCGAAAACCTCGGCGCCAGGATGAATATCGAATGGAACGATGGGGATTGCATGGCCAGCAAGGGGCTCGGCGAATCCGAAGCGCCGATGTTGTACTACTACACCGGCATCGAGCATCAGCCGACCGCGAACACCGCGGCGACCGAGTGCACGTGGCTAATCGAACAGAGCCGCCGTGACAATGCGCGCGCTCCGGCAGGCGATTGGCGGCTGTTCTGGTCGGGTGCGCGCCCAGGCGACACCGACGAGCTGTTGCGGGTATTCGTGCGGACGCCGGCAACGCCCGCGCGCGGCGAGTAGCACGTGGCGTGCAGATTGCACCTGCCTGCGCCTGCACGTTGCCGTTACGCCTAGAACGACGAGCCGGGTTCTTTCAGGAAAGCCGTTTCTTCATCCGTCGACTGGCGCCCAAGCAGCGCATTGCGATGGGGAAAGCGTCCGAAACGCTCGATGATTCTGGCGTGCCTGACCGCGGAGGAATAGTAGGACGCACCGCCCGGTTCCGCCTTCAACTGTTTGAACAGGCGCAACGATTCGTGCTGGCTGGCAAGCGTTTCGTCGTGCTCGAACGGTAGATACGCGAACGCGCGGTGATGCGCGGTCGGCAACAAGAGATCGGCGCCGCTGGCAATTATCTGTTGCGCGATGCGCAACGCCTGATGATCGCCAGCGAAAGCGCGCGGCGTATTGCGGTGGCAATTGCGGGAAAACTGATCCAGCACGATGACGAGCGCCAACGCGCCGAGCGGAGTCTCTGTCCAGCTATCGAGTGACCCTGTGCGCGCAGCATCGATAAGTGCCCCGAAACGTTCCAGCAGCAGCGCATCGAAGGCGGCGTCGCGGGAGAACCAGAGCTTGCGCGCCTCACCGAAGGTGGGCGAATGCGGGGCGCCGAACCAGCAATCCAGGACCGCGCGCGCCTCTGCTGCTTCCGGCTCCGCTACCCGCTCAACCATTGCGATTGCGCATCCAGTCCGCAGTCTCGAAGAACGACGCCAGCAAGCGCTCCCTCAACGCCTCGGAAAGCCCAACGTCTTCCATCGCCCACGCCATGCAGCGAAGCCACTGATCCCGCTCGCTGGACGCGATCGGAAACGGCATATGTCGGGCCCGCAACCGCGGATGACCGAAGCGGCTGATGTAATGATCGGGACCGCCCATCCATCCGCACAGGAACCAGAAGAACTTGTCGCGCGAGCCATCAAGTGACTCGGGATGCAAAGCGCGAATCCCGGCGAATTCCGCTTCGAGATCCATCAAGTCATAAAACCGGTCGACCAGTTCGCGCACGCGCGCTTCACCGCCCACCAGTTCGAAGGCCGTCGGCTGTGCCGCGGACACTTCGTCGTTAAGATCGCTCATACCCAATCACAAAAACAGGAAAGAAAAATTACGCATCTCGCAGCGATTGCAAGGCCGGCCGCGCCAGCACGTGCCGCAAGCTGAGCCAGCCACCCACGCCCGCGCAGGCGATGCCGGCTGCGATACCCGCCGGCAACAACCACGGATCGAACGCCAGATAAAACTCGAACACACGCGTCGCCAGTTGCCAGCCGATCACCTGCGCACCGAGCGCCGCCATCAACCCCGCCAGCGCGCCAACCGCCACGAACTCGGCGACCTGCACCGCACGCACCTGGCGATGCGAGGCCCCCAGCGCGCGCAGCAGCGCGGATTCTCGCATACGCTCATCGCGGGTGCCGGCAAGCGCTGCGTAGAGCACCAGCACGCCGGCTGCGAGCGTGAACGTGAACAGGAACTGCACCGCGCCGATCACCTGCTGCAGGACGCGCTGCACCTGCGCCAGAATCGGACCGGTGTCGATTGCCGTGAGGTTCGGGTAGGCGGCGATCAGCCCGTCGATGGTCGATTGCTTGTCGGGCGGTAAATGGAAGCTCGTGATGAACGTCGCCGGAAAATCCTGCAAGGCCGCCGGTGGCATCAGCACGAAAAAGTTGACCTTGAACGAGCCCCAGTCGAGCTTGCGCACGCTCGTCACCGGCGCATCGATCTGCAGACCCGTCACGTCGAAGCGCAGGGTATCGCCGGGCTTCACGTTGATCAGCTTCGCGAGCCCCTGCTCGATCGAAATCTGCGGTGTCTTCGTGTCGCCATACCACGTGCCGGCTGAGAGGCGGTTGTCGTCGGGCAGCTCGGTCGTGTACGACAGATTGAATTCGCGGTCGACGAGACGCTTTGCGTCGTCGCCCTTGAATGAATCCGGATTGACAGGCTTGCCGTTGATCGCAAGCAGCCGGCCGCGCACCATCGGCGCGAGCACTGTGCCGGGCACGCCGTGCGTGCCCAGATATTGCGTGACGGCTTCGCGCTGGTCGGGCTGGATGTCGATGACGAATTCGTTCGGCGCATCAGGCGGCGTCGATTTGCGCCAGCCGGCCACAAGGTCGTTGTGCGTCATCGCGATCAGCAACAGGCACATCAGACCGATGCCGAGCGCGGTGATCTGCAACGCGCTGGCGCCGCTGCGCCGCTCCAGCGACGCCAGCGCGTAACGCCAGCCGATTCCGGCATTCACGCGCTCGCTGCGCACGACACGCGACGCACCCCACAACGCCAGCCGAGCGATGCACGCGAACACCAGCAGTCCGCCGGCGAAGCCGCCCGCTACAATGCCGCCGAGCTTCAACTCGCCCGCCGCGACGATCAGGAGCGCGGCGAACAGCACAATGCCAAGCGCGTAAGCGGCCCAGGCAGTGCGCCCCGCTTCGCCCCATTCGCGGCGCAGCACGCGCACCGGCGGCACGCGCGTCAACGGCAACAGCGGCGGCAACGCGAACCCGAGCAACAACACGAGACCGGCTGCGATACCTTCGAGCGCTGGCCATGCGGTTGGATACGGCAGCACGACGTCGATCAGACTGCCGAGCCACGTCAGCAACGCCATATGCCCCAGGTAACCGAGCGCCACGCCGAGCGCGCCACCGATCAAACCCAGCCCCACGAATTCAAGCGTGAACAGCGTGCGCAGTGTGGCTTGACTGACGCCAAGACAACGCATCGCCGCGCAGCCGTCCAGATGCCGGCGCATATACCGGTGCGCGGCCATGGCGATCGCCACCGCCGCGAGCAACGCGGTGAGCAGCGAGACCAGCGTGAGGAAGTGGCTCGCGCGGTCGAGCGTCTGACGCACCTGCGGCTGACCGTCCTGCAACGACTCAAGCGCAACGCCGCGCATCTTGCCGCCGTCCACCTTGTCGTGTGCGAATTGCGCGAAGCGCGCCACCGACGCATCCGAACCCGCCACCAGCAAGCGGTAAGTCACGCGACTGCCGAAGGTGATGAGGCCGGTCGACTGGACATCGTCGGCACGCAGCATCAAACGCGGCGAAAAATTGACGAACGAGAAGCCACGATCGAGTTCGCGGGTAATCATCGCGCCGATCGTGAAGCTGCGGGACCCGACCTTCACCGCATCGCCGACATGCAGCTTCAGCGCGTCGAGCAATGCCTGATCGACCCATACCGTGCCAGGTGCCGGAATCGATTGGGTGGGATGGTCCGCTGCGCCCGGCGCTGGAGCAATCCGCAACGCGCCGCGCAGCGGATAACCCGGCGACACCGCCTTGATAGCGGCCAGCCGCGAGACCGGCTGCGCGCCGGTCGAGTTGATCATGCTGGGAAAGATCGCCGTGCTCGCGGTGTTCAGACCGAGCGCGCCGGCTTGCTGCGCGAACTGCGGATCGACCGGATGATCGGCGCGGACGATGAAATCAGCGGCGATCATGCGCCGTGCATCGCGCTCGAGTCCCTGATGCAGACGGTCAGCCAGAAAGCCGACACTCGACAGCGCCGCGACGGCCAGCACCAGCGCCAGCAGCAGCATCGTCAGTTCGCCGGCGCGCCAGTCGCGCGCCGTCATGCGGATAGCCTGGCGCAACAGATCCATACTGCCCAACCGGCGCGCTGCCTTGGCGCGCGCCGTTACCCCGAGTCCCGTATCGCTCAATCGTGCCTGCTCCTGGCAAAGCGCGACACCATGTGCGTCGCCATCCCGCGAAAACCGCCCTGCACCCCGCGCCACAGCCGCGGCAACGCCCAGGCGGCCAGCATCAGGAAGCCCACCATCAAGACCAGGAACAGAAGGGGTACGAACAGTGCGAGCAGCATGCCGCCGAACACGAGACCGTCTTCAGCGGTCGAGGTCACGACATTCGACACCGGTTCCGGCGACAGATTGATCAGCGCGCGCGTGCCCGCTTTGGCCAGATGCGCGGTGCCCGCCAGCGTGCCGCCTGCGAGCGCGGCGACCGTCAGCAGCGCAGGATCGGCATGGCCGAGCGCACCAGCCGCCAGCACGGCGCCGGCGGGAATGCGGATAAAGGTATGGATCGCGTCCCATAAGGAATCGAACGCGGGGATTTTGTCGGCGAGAAATTCGGTGACCGTCAGTACACCGGCGACACCGATTACCCACGGCGAAGACAGCGCGGACAGCGTATCGGGAAGATGGATGAAGCCGAGACGTGCGAACACGCCGGCCAGCAGGACTGTCAGATAGAGGCGCAGACCGCTGCCCCATGAGAGGCCCGCAGCGAGCGAAAGTGATTCAAGCATGGCCGCCTCCAGGCGCGCTGTGCGTGCCGGGCGCTTCGACGGGCATTGGAAAGGGAGCCGCCGCACCGAAGTCGTCAGACCCGCGCCAAGCCGGCCGCGCCAAATAGGCCGCGGGCAAATTCAGGTTGGATTCGATCTCATTATAGCCACGTTAATTCGCAGAACGCAGAGCGACTAACAAATGGCGGACTCTAATGGCAGGTGGTTGGCGCACTGTTTGAGCGCATGCGGACACGATATTCGGGTCCGCCAACAGGGCTCAATGCCCGGACGACAGCTTCAATCCGATCAATCCGATCACGATCAGCGCCGCGCTCGCCACCCGCGCGACCGTCACGGCCTCGCCCATCATGACAATGCCGAAGATGAATGCGCCGACCGCGCCGATCCCCGTCCACACGGCGTAGGCCGTGCCGAGCGGCAACTGGCGCATCGCCATGGCGAGCAGAACGAAGCTGCCGAGGGCGGTCACGATCGTGAACACGGACGGCCAGAGCCGGGTGAAACCTTCGGAGGTTTTGAGACCGGCCGCCCATGCGACTTCAAGCAAACCGGCAATCAACAGAAGAATCCAGGACATGAGACAGCTCCATGGTCAGATGGGGCCGTCCCCGTTTGTAGCAGTGCGCAAGGTCGTCCTTACGAACTGTAATTATATCAAAATAGCGTGCCACCTTGCTGCGGCGACGAGCCGCAAAGGCGCGCAACGGCGCGGCGGACCCCTCGGGCAGGCTCAAACCGCGCCCACCAGCCGGTATCCCACGCCGGTTTCCGTGACGATATGCTCCGGCTGCGCCGGGTCGCGTTCGAGTTTCCCGCGCAAGTGCGCCATATAGATACGCAGATAGTGATGGCTCTCCACATGCGACGGCCCCCACACGTCGCGCAGCAATTGCCGGTGCGTCAGCACGCGGCCGGCGTGGCGCACCAGTGTCGCGAGCAGGCGGTATTCGATCGGCGTGAGATGGACGGCCACGCCGTCGCGGCTCACCTGACGCAAGGCCAGATCGACCGTCACCGCGCCGAAGCGCACCAGCGGCGATTCATTGGCGCCGCCCTGATTGCGGCGCCGCATATGCGCGCGGATCCGCGCCAGCAGTTCGGAGACGCCGAACGGCTTGGTGAGGTAATCGTCCGCACCGGCATCGAGCGCGGCAACTTTCTCGGTTTCCTGGGTGCGGGCCGACAGCACGATGACCGGCAGCTCGCTCCAGCCACGCAGTTCGCGAATCACGTCGAGACCGTCGGTGTCGGGCAGGCCGAGATCGACGATGACGAGATCAGGCTTGCGCGTTGCGGCTTCGACGAGACCTTGTTTGCCGGTCTCGGCGTCGTGCACAACGATGCCCTCGCCTTCCAGCGCGGTTCGCACGAAGCGGCGAATCTGCTTTTCGTCTTCAATCAGGACGACTGTGATGCTCGGGTCACTCATGGCTAGGCTTGGAACGCGGGTTAAGAGTTGAGTCGAGGTCCGGCAAGGCATCGGCGCCTTCGTCTTCCAGCGCATCCGGTGCTTCGGGCGGCGTTTCCACCGGCAGCGTGAACCAGAAGCGCGCGCCTTCGACGCGGCCGTCCGCGGACATCCGATTGAGCGCGCCGATTGTACCGCCGTGCGCTTCCACGATTGCGCGGCAGATCGCGAGGCCGAGGCCGATGCCCGGCTTGGCCGACTCTTTCTCGCCGCGCGTAAATTTCTCGAACACACGCGCTTCCATGCCGGCCGGCAGACCCGGTCCGTTATCGTCGACGGCGACGCGTACGAACGACTTGCCGTCCGCGTCGAGACGTTGCGCGCCGATCGTCAGGGGCGTGTCCGGTGGTGTGTACTTGGCAGCGTTCTCGAACAGGTTCGAGAAGAGCCGCTCCATCAGCACCGCATCAAGGTGCAGCAGCGGCAAATCCGCGGGCAGCTTCACCTGTACGGGATGATTGGCCAGCACGCGCTTGCAGGCCCGCAACGCGGCGCCCACCGTTTCTTCGAGGAGCGTCCACTGCTGATTCAATTGCAGGCTGCCGGCCTGCAAGCGCGCCATGTCGAGCAGATTGGTGACGATGCCGGTCATGCGTAGCGCTTCTTCGTGAATGGCTTCGACGAGATCGTCGCCCGGCTGCGTACCGGGATGCGCCTCGCGCGATTGCGCCAGCATCGACGAGAAGCCGACGATCGTCGTCAACGGCGTACGCAGGTCGTGCGAAATCGCCGAGAGGAGCGAATTGCGCAAGCGCTCCGATTCCATATTGACGAGTGCATCGCGTGCGATGTCGACGTAGTGCACACGCTCGAGAGCCAGCGCGATTTGCGCGGCGAACGCGTCGAGCATGCGTTGCTGCTCGGGCACGTCCAGCTCGCGCTCGTCGCGCATCACGACCGCAAGCACGCCCCGTGTGCGCATCGGCGCCTTCAGCGGCAGATACAGCGCGGCGGCGGCCGGCAGCGTATCGGTGCCTTGCCCGGCAGGCTTCTGCTGGTCGTAGACCCATTGGCCGACGTCGATATCGAGCATCTCGCCTTCGAGCGTGATCGTCGCGTCGGGGTCCTCGATCTTCTGTTTCACCTGATCGACGCTGTCCGGCAACAGAATCGCGACGCGCGCGCCGAACACTTCGCTCACATGCCGGCTGCCGATGCCCACGATCTGCTCCATGGTGAGCGCCGCCGCCAGCTCACGCGCCATCGCATACATTGCGCCGGTGCGTTGCTCCCGACGCCGCGCAACACTCGCCTCGCGGCGCAAGCTCGACGTGAGATGGCTGATGACGAGCGACGTCAGCAGCATGCCGAAGAAGGTCAGCAGGTACTGCGTATCGGACACCGACAGCGACATGCGCGGCGGCACGAAGAAGAAATCGAATGCCGCCACGCTCATGAACGACAGCACGACGCCCGGCCCGCGTCCCAGCTTCACGGCGGTGAAGATCACGCCGAGCAGGTACAGCATGACGAGGTTGGTCAGATCGATATGATCGATCAACTGGCTCGACAGCAGCGTAATGGCCGCGCAAATCGCCAGCGCGAAACCATAAGCGCGCGGCGGCGAACGGCGTTCGCGCGCCGTGCTCAGCGCCTCGCGCCACGCGTTGGCGGTGGTGTTCAGTAAGTGGCGATGTTCAGCGGCATCACGTTCCGACGACGCGCGAATCAGCGTGAGATCGAGATCGCCCGCGCGTTCGGCGATGCGCTCACCGAGCGGCCGGCGCAGCCAGCGCTTGAGACCGGTGCGCGCCGACGCGCCGGCCACCAGCTTCGAGACGTTGCGAGCCTGCGCGTAACCGATCAGCGCGGCGACCGCATCGGTGCCGGCGAGCGTCGCGGTTTCGGCGCCGAGTTCGGCGGCGAGCTTCAAGGCGTTCAGCGTGCGTTCGCGGCGCGCGTCGGGCAAGCGCTGCAGCGCGGGCGTTTCCACATAGACGGCGATCCAGTCGGCCTTCAGGCTGGCGGCGAGACGCGCCGCCGCGCGCACCAGCATCGGTGCTTCCGGGCCGGGGCCGACGCACACCAGCAAGCGCTCGCGCGCCTGCCAGATCCGCTGGATCGAACGATCGGCGCGATATTCCCGCATCTGCGCATCGACGCGATCGGCGGTACGGCGCAATGCCAGCTCGCGCAACGCGATCAGGTTGCCCTTGCGAAAGAAGTTGCGCACCGCGCGCTCGGCCTGCTGCGGCAAATACACCTTGCCGTCGCGCATCCGGTCGAGCAGTTCCTCGGCGGGCAGGTCGACCAGCGTGACTTCGTCCGCGCGATCGAACACGCGGTCGGGCACCGTCTCCCAGACGCGGATGCCGGTGATCTGGCCGACCACGTCGTTCAGGCTTTCGAGGTGCTGGACGTTGACCGTGGTGTAGACGTCGATGCCTGCGTCGAGCAGTTCGTAGACGTCCTGCCAGCGCTTCAGATGCCGCGCGCCCTGCACATTCGAATGCGCGAGTTCATCGACGAGAATCAGTTGCGGCTTGCGGGCGAGCGCGGCGTCGAGATCGAACTCGCCGAGCTTGCGGCCGCGATACTCGATATGCGCGAGCGGCAGCACGTCGAGGCCTTCGAGCAGCGCAGCGGTTTCGCTACGACCATGCGTTTCGGCGATGCCGACCACCACGTCCGCGCCTTCATCGGCACGGCGCCGCGCGGCCTGCAACATCGCATAGGTTTTGCCGACGCCTGCCGACGCGCCGAAGAAAATCTTCAGTCTGCCCCGCTGACGCTTTTCTTCGTCGCGTTGCAGTTTGTCGAGCAGTTCGTCAGGATCGGGGCGGTTCATGCTCAATGGTTTTCATAGTAAGGCGAGCGATAGTGCATGCATGGTGGCACGGCAGCGGCCGCGCCGCAAATGGCGAAGGCGGCCCCGCATGGACGCCGCCTCCTCGAATCATAGCCATCAACAGCGCTTGCTAGCGCTCAACCTTGTTTCATCTCATCGAGCGCCAGATTCAGTTGCAGCACGTTCACGCGCGGTTCACCGAAAATGCCGAACTGGCGGCCGCTCGTATAACGATCGACCAGTGCCTGCACATCGTTGGCGGCGAGCTTACGCGCTTTGGCGACGCGTTCGATCTGATACGCGGCGGCCGCCGGGCTGATCTCAGGATCGAGACCACTGCCCGAGGACGTCACCAGGTCGACCGGCACCGGCTGCGACATATCCGTGCCGGCAGCCTTCAACGCGTCGATGCGGCCTTTGACTTCATCGAGCAACGCCGGGTTGGTCGGGCCGAGGTTCGAACCGCCCGAGCCTTGCGGGTTGTACGGCATCGGGCTGGTGGCCGACAGACGGCCCCAGAAGTATTGCGGCGCATCGAATTGCTGGCCGATCAACTTCGAGCCGACCACCTTGCCGTTCTGCTCGAGCATGCTGCCGTTGGCCTGATTGTTGAAGGCCGCCTGACCGACCGCGGTCATCACGGCGGGATAAGCGAGGCCGGTGACGGCGGTCAGCACCGCGAAGATCACGATTAACGGACGGAACAGATTTTTCATGATGAGTAATTCCTCTTAAACAGCCGCTGCTCAGACCCAGCCGAACGCGGCCAGCACCATATCGATCAGCTTGATGCCGATGAACGGCACGATGATCCCGCCCAAACCATAGATCAGCAGATTGCGGCGCAACAGGATCGCCGCGCCCAGCGCGCGATAACGCACGCCCTTGAGCGCCAGCGGAATCAGCAGCACGATGATCAGCGCGTTGAAAATCACCGCGGACATGATCGCCGAAGCCGGCGTGGCCAGATGCATCACGTTCAGCGCGTTCAGTGCCGGATAAGTGGTCGCGAACGCAGCCGGGATGATCGCGAAGTACTTCGCCACGTCGTTCGCAATCGAGAACGTGGTGAGCGAGCCGCGCGTCATCAGCATCTGCTTGCCGATCTCGACGATCTCGATCAGCTTGGTCGGATTCGAATCGAGGTCGACCATGTTGCCGGCTTCTTTCGCTGCCTGCGTGCCGGTGTTCATCGCCACCGCGACGTCAGCCTGCGCGAGCGCCGGAGCGTCGTTGGTACCGTCGCCGGTCATCGCCACCAGACGGCCTTCGGCCTGATGCGAACGGATCGTGGCAAGCTTGGCTTCCGGCGTGGCTTCGGCGAGGAAATCGTCGACGCCTGCTTCTGCTGCGATCGCTGCTGCGGTCAGGCGGTTGTCGCCGGTCACCATGATGGTCTTGATACCCATCTTGCGCAGTTCGGCGAAGCGCTCCTTGATACCACCCTTCACCACGTCCTTCAGCTCGATCACGCCGAGCACGCGGGCGCCCTGCTCGCCTTTCTCGGCGACCACCAGCGGCGTGCTGCCGCGACGTGCGACTTCGGCCACTGCCGTGCTGACTTCGTTCGGGAAACGGCCGCCATTTGCTTCGACGTAGTTCTTCACTGCGTCGGCCGCGCCCTTACGGATTTCACGACCCGGCAGATCGACACCGCTCATCCGCGTTTGCGCGGTGAAGGCGAGGAATTCAGCGTGAAGCGAGGCCATATCGCGCTGACGGATATTGAAGCGTTGTTTGGCCAGCACGACGATGCTGCGGCCTTCCGGCGTTTCGTCAGCGAGCGACGAAAGCTGGGCAGCATCTGCCAGCGCTTCTTCGGTCAAGCCCGGCGCCGGCACGAACTGCGATGCCTGGCGGTTACCGAGCGTGATCGTGCCGGTCTTGTCGAGCAGCAACACGTCGACGTCACCTGCGGCTTCAACAGCACGGCCCGAGGTGGCGATCACGTTGGCCTGCATCATGCGGCTCATACCGGCCACACCGATCGCCGACAACAGTCCGCCGATGGTGGTCGGAATCAGACACACCAGCAGCGCGACCAGCGCGGTAATCGTGACCACGTGACCGGCTTTTGCAGCTTCGACGGAGAACATCGAGAACGGCAGCAGCGTGGCGGTCGCCAGCAACATCACGATGGTCAGCGCGACCAACAGAATCGTCAGCGCGATTTCGTTCGGCGTTTTCTGACGCTTGGCGCCTTCGACCATCGCGATCATGCGGTCAAGGAAGGCTTCGCCCGGATTCGCCGTGACACGCACGACGATCCAGTCCGACAGCACGCGCGTGCCGCCCGTCACCGACGAAAAGTCGCCGCCCGACTCGCGGATCACCGGTGCGGATTCACCCGTGATCGCCGATTCGTCAACCGACGCAACACCGTCGATCACTTCGCCGTCAGCCGGAATCACGTCGCCGGTTTCGACCAGCACAACGTCGCCTTTACGCAGATCGGACGCCGTCAGAATGCGGATCGGCGACTTCGGATGCGGCTCGTTGAGCTTCTTGGCCATCACGTCTTTCTTCGCGCTGCGCAGCGACGCTGCCTGGGCCTTGGAACGGCCTTCGGCAAGCGCTTCCGCGAAGTTCGCGAACAGCACCGTGAACCACAGCCACAAGGTGACCGCGAGAATGAAGCCCGCGGGCGCCTCCGCCTGACCGCCGAGCGCGGCGATCCACAAAATGGTCGTCAGAATACTGCCGACGTACACGCAGAACATCACCGGGTTACGGAACTGCGTGCGCGGCGTGAGCTTCTTGAAGGAGTCCACGATCGCCGGGCGCAGCAGCGCCGGGTCGAACATGGACCTGGTTGCATTATGTTCAGTCATTGAATCCTCGAATTTCCCGTTTGCGCCTGTTCACTCGTTGGTCGCTGGTGTCATGTCAACGGGCCGCCTCAATGGGCGCCCATCATCATCAGATGTTCGACACCAGGTCCGAGCGCAAGCGCAGGCACATAAGTCAGCGCACCGACCAGCAGCACCGTGCCCAGCAGCAGCACGACGAACAGCGGGCCATGAGTCGGCAGCGTGCCGCCGGTCACACCGATGCGCTTCTTCGAAGCCAGCGAACCGGCAATCGCCAGCACCGGAATGATCGTGCCGAAGCGGCCGAACCACATCGCGATGGCCGTGAGCCAGTTGTAGAACGGCGTGCTCACCGTCAGGCCTGCGAAGGCGCTACCGTTGTTATTCGCGGCCGAGCTGAACGCGTAGAGGATTTCGGAAAAGCCGTGCGCACCGGGGTTAGCGATGCCCGCTTTACCCGCATCAGTCAGTACCGCGATCGACGTGCCCACCAGCACCAGCAGCGGCGTGAGCAGCACCACGATCGACACCATCTTCATCTCGTACGCTTCGATCTTCTTGCCGACGTATTCAGGCGTACGACCGATCATCAGGCCTGCCACGAACACGGCCAGCAGTGCGAACACGAGCATGCCGTACATACCGGAACCCACGCCGCCGAAGATCACTTCGCCGAGTTGCATCAGCAGCATCGGGTAGAGGCCGCCGATCGGCGTCAGCGAGTCGTGCGTGTTGGCTACAGCGCCGCACGAAGCCGCCGTTGTGGCGACCGTGAAGATGCCCGACTGCGCGATACCGAAGCGCGTTTCCTTGCCTTCCGCATTACCGCCCGACTGCATCGCATTCGCCGATTGATCGACGTGCAACGCGGTCAACGCCGGATTACCCGATTGTTCCGCGCCGATTTCGCCGAACACGCATACGCCGAAAGCGATCGTCATCGCCGCGAGCACGGCCACGCCCTGCTTGCGGTCCATGATCATCCGGCCGAATACGAGCGCCAATGCCGCAGGAATGATCAGGATCGAGAAGATCTGCACGAAGTTCGAGAACGGCGTCGGGTTTTCGTACGGATGCGCCGAGTTGCCGTTAAAGAAACCACCACCATTGGTGCCGAGCATCTTGATCGCTTCCTGCGACGCAACCGGGCCCATCGCGATGGTCTGCGTCTTCACCGGCGTATCGACCGTCACCGGATTGCCCTTGGCGTCCTTCAGCGGATTGCCTTGTGCATCGAGCTTCGGGGCGGCGTACGTGGTGGTTTGCAACGTCGGCACGTCCTGATACGACTTGAAGTTCTGGATCACACCCTGGCTCATCAGCAACGCAGCGATGATCGCCGACATCGGCAGCAACACATAGAGCGTCACACGCGTCAGGTCGACCCAGAAGTTGCCGATGGTTTTCGCGGTGTGACGCGCGAAGCCGCGAATCAGCGCGATCACCACCACAATGCCGGTGGCGGCCGAGAAGAAGTTCTGGACGGTGAAGCCGAGCATCTGCGCGAGATAGCCAACGGTCTGCTCAGGCGTGTAATCCTGCCAGTTCGTGTTGGTCACGAAGCTGACCGCTGTATTGAACGCGCCGTCGACCGTCATCGGGCCGAACTGCTGCGGGTTGCCCGGCAACCAGCCTTGTACGCGCAGCAACACGTAAAGAAACAGCGTGCCGAGCGCGTTGAACGCGATCGTGGCGATGGCGTAGTGCTTCCAGCTCATCTCCGTCGACGGATCGACACCCGCGATGCGATACAGCAGACGTTCGATAGGACCGCCGAAACGGACCACGCGCGAGCTGCCATCCATCACATTGCTCAGATAGCGGGCCATCGGCACCGCGGCTGCCAGCAGCACGACGATGAAAAAGCCCGCTTGCAGGACATTGTTCGAGTTCATTCAATGTCCTCCGCGCGCAACAGCGCATAGACCAGGTACATAAACAGCAGCGCGGTAGCCGCACCGGACAACCAGAGAATCCAGGTCATGAGCGAGCTCCCTGGCCACGCCGGAACTGCATCAACTTCTCGCAGCCGGCAATCAACGCAAAGGTCAGCGCGAAAAACAGCACCATCCCCCCGACATACAGCACATCCATTTTTATTCCCCATTCACGGACTTTGGATAGGTGCAACGTTATGCCGATCCGCGTAAAGGGCTGGTCAAAGATCTGAGATGGGATGTAAAAATCGCGTAAACGGAAAAGGCCGTTCCATCGTGGGATGGAACGGCCTTGTGGCGCTGGGTGTGGGTTTGCGGTCTTTCGCGTTTACGGCAACAGAATCGTCGAACCCGTGGTGCGGCGCCCTTCAAGATCCGCGTGCGCCTTCCCGACCTCAGCCAGCGCGTAGCGCTGATTGATGCTCGCCTTCACCTTGCCCGACACCAGCACGTCGAACAGCTCCGAGGACATCGCCTCGTAGTCGCTGCGTTTGGCGATATAGGTGAAGAGTGTGGGGCGCGTAAAGAACAGCGAACCGCGTCCTGCAAATTCCGACGAATCGATCGGCGGCAACGGTCCCGAGGCATTGCCGAAGCTCACGAACAATCCAAGAGGCGCAAGGCAATCGAGCGAGCCCGTAAACGTGTCTTTACCGATCGAGTCGTACACCACCGGCACACCCGCGCCGTTGGTGATCTCGCGCACACGCTTGGTGAAGTTTTCGCGCGTGTAGACGATGGGGTGGTCGCAGCCGTGTGCTTTGGCGATCTCGGCTTTCTCGTCGGAGCCGACCGTGCCGATCACCGTTGCGCCGAGCGCCTTCGCCCACTGGCAAACCAGCAGACCGACGCCGCCGGCCGCGGCCTGAATCAGGATTGTGTCACCGGCCTTCACCGGATACGTGCGGCGCAGCAGATATTGCGCGGTCAGCCCTTGCAGCATGACGGAGGCCGCCTGCTCGTCGCTCAATGCGTCCGGCACCTTGACGACTTGCGCCGCCGGCAGCACGCGCGCCTGGGCATAGGCGCCAGGCGGACGCGCCACGTACGCCACGCGATCGCCCGCTTTGAGACCGGTCACGCCTGCGCCGACCGCCGTCACTTCACCGGCCGCTTCCATGCCGAGGCCACCGGGCAACGGCAACGGATACAAACCCGTGCGGAAATACACATCGATATAGTTCAGGCCGACCGCAGTCTGCTTGATGCGAATCTCGCCCGCACCCGGCTCGCCCACTTCGACGTCGACCCATTTCATTACCTCGGGGCCGCCGGTTTTGTCGAAACGGATTGCTTTGACCATCATGTCTCCCTGGTTTGTGGTTTCGATTGATCTTGAAACACCACCGCGTTCGCCTAGACCCGCTGCGTGAAGCGCAAGGTCAGTACGTCGAGAATCATTCGCGCGGTCGAAATATTGGTGGCGCATGGAATGTTGTGAACGTCGCAGGCACGCACCAGCGCGTTGATATCCGGTTCGTGCGGCTGCGGCGTCATCGGGTCGCGCAGGAAGATCACCATGTCCACCCGCCCTTCCGCAAGCTGCGCGCCGATCTGCAGGTCGCCGCCGTGCGGGCCGGACAACATGCGCTCGACCGTGAGGCCATGCGCGTCGCCAATGCGCGTGCCGGTCGTGCCGGTCGCGACGATCTCGCAGCGCCTGAGCGTATCGACGTATTCGCCGGCCAATTTGACGATGTCGTCTTTCTTGTGATCGTGCGCGATCAGCGCAATGCGGGTGCTCATGACGTAAGACTCCTGAAACCGTTGTGATTGTCGTTGTTGTAGTGAAGGTGCTGCTGGTGCGTCAGAACGTACGCGCTCAGAACGTACCGGGGTAGGCGCCGCCGTCCATCAGCCAGTTCTGCCCAGTGATGTAGCCGGCATGCACGCTGCACAGGAACGCACAGGCGCGGCCAAATTCCTCACGCGTGCCGAAACGGCCGGCGGGGATCGTCTTCATGCGCTGCTTGCGCGCGTCGTCGACGGAAATGTGTTGCGCGTTGGCTTGCGCGGTGAAGGTGGTGGCGATGCGGTCGGTGTCGAACAGGCCCGGCAGCAGGCTGTTGATCGTCACGCCCGAGGCGGCTACCTTGCTGCGCGCCAGTCCCGCAATGAAACCGGTCAGCCCCGAGCGCGCACCGTTGGACAAGCCGAGCACGTCGATCGGCGCCTTGACCGCCGAGCTCGTGATGTTGACGATGCGCCCAAAGCCACGCTCGCTCATCCCGTCGATGGTCGCGCGGATCAGCTCGATCGGCGTCAGCATGTTGCTCTCCAGCGCGCGAATCCAGTCTTCGTGCGTGAAGTTGCGGAAGTCGCCCGGCGGCGGGCCGCCCGCGTTGTTAACCAGAATGTCCGGCTGCGGACAGGCGGCAAGCGCCGCGGCGCGTCCTTCGGGCGTGGTGATGTCGCACGCCACCGTTTTCACTTCGACGCCGCTTTGCTTGCGAATCTCGGCGGCGGTCGCCTCCAGCGTCTCAGCCGTGCGCGCGACGATCGTCAGGTTGACGCCTTCGGCTGCCAGCGCTTCCGCGCAGCCGCGCCCCAGACCCTTGCTGGCCGCGCAAACCAGCGCGGTGCGTCCTGCGATTCCCATGTCCATGTGCCTATCCTCATGACGTACTCGTGGCGCGGGGATGGTCCCGCGGTTGCCCAATCGTGGCAAAGAATCCCCCGATTCTAGAAGAATCGGTGCCGGACTGCGCCGGGCCACTGCAATCTCCGGTATCTTCCGGCGCCACTCTTTCGGTAAACTTGCGCCGTGGCGCTCCCGCCTGCCGTTTTCAGGCCGTGCGGAGCGCCAAACCGATCCCTCTAGCCGCCGCTTGCGCCCCCGCCATGACCCAGGACAGCCGTTTCCCCAATCTTTTCATCCTCGATCACCCGCTGATCCAGCACAAGCTGTCGCATATGCGCGACCGGGACACCTCGACTCGCACGTTCCGCGAACTGCTGCGCGAGATCACGCTGCTGATGGGCTACGAGATCACCCGCAATCTGCCGATGACGACGCGCCGCCTCACCACGCCGCTGGTCGAGATCGACGCACCGGTGATCGCCGGCAAAAAACTGGCGATCGTGCCGGTGCTGCGTGCCGGCATCGGCATGTCGGACGGCCTGCTGGAACTGGTGCCGTCGGCGCGCGTGGGCCACATCGGGGTGTATCGCGCCGAAGACCATCGCCCGGTCGAGTATCTGGTGCGCCTGCCGGATCTGGAAGACCGCGTGTTCATTCTGTGCGATCCGATGGTCGCGACCGGTTACTCGGCCGTGCACGCGGTGGACGTGCTCAAGCGCCGCAACGTGGCCGGCGAGAACATCCTGTTCCTCGCGCTGGTGGCCGCGCCGGAAGGCGTGCAGGTGTTCCAGGACGCGCATCCGGACGTCAAGCTGTACGTGGCGTCGCTCGATTCGCACCTGAACGAACACGCGTACATCGTGCCGGGTCTCGGCGACGCAGGCGACCGCCTGTTCGGCACGAAAAACTGACAGCGGGCTGAAGAAAGCAGCGGGGCGGCGCGCGCAACGCGCCGCCACCACTCGATTTGCACGCTACGCCGGCACAATCGACAGTTCGAGACGCTTGCCAAGCGCGGCCAGCGCCGACGCGATGGTGTCGATCTTCGTGACGTGCCCAAGGTCAATGACGCGCTGGATATCCTGTGCACGCGTATGAAGACGCCTCGCCAATTCGGAAGGCGACACCTTTTGCGCGAGCATTTCGTTGAGCAGCAGCACTTTCGCGGCCAGGCTCGCTGGCAGCTCGACCAGTTCTTCGCCCCGTCGCGCTTTTGACGGCAACGGAACTTGCCGCTTGTCTTCGAAGTAAAAGTCCATCGCCGTCGCCAGCGCGTCGGCCGCCATTTCGCGTGCCTCTTCGAGCGTTGCGCCCGAGGTCAACGCCTCCGGAATATCGCGGAAGGAAACGGTAAAGCCAGCTTCGTCTGCTTCGATGCGGGCGGGATAGCGAAACATAGGTAACTCTCCGTGGTCCCTTGACGGGAAAAGTCTGGGCGGTGATGAAGCCCCTTGCGGGGCTTGCCTCTATTTGCATTTCAGTTGCTTAAGAATTGCTTTGCGAAGCGGCTCCGAAATCTCGTGAGCGGGATGCCTCGGCAGTGTGGTCTGCCGACCGTTCAGATACACCTTCAAATGTTTGCTGCCCTGTTCGAAAGTCGCCCCTTGGTCAGCGAGCCAACGTCTGAACTCGCTTTGCTTCACCGGCCCTCCTGTGTTCGTGAACACAGGGCAAAATATAAACAAAAATGTTTATATTCGCAACCACAACGACGACTGCAAAAGATGCGCGACCTACCTGGCGCGACTGAAAGAGGCGCCTGACGCCTACTTTCGCCTCGCCCCCTCTCTGCCGCACCCCTGCGCCGTGATAAAATTCGAATCCGCTCAAAGAGCGGCTCGACTTGCACTGCCACGCGGTGCATCACGCCTTAACGCCGGGTCTGCCGGGACCGGCGCACCTGTGGCGCCGCTGAGCCGCCCGCTGACCGTCCTGCCCCGCCCCAACCGCGCTGCCGACCTTCGGTCCCGCTCGCCGGGTCCGGCCGGGCGCGATCAAGCTGAGGAAAGCCTGACACCGGGCGGTCCGGCGCCGAGCGGTTTGACATCGAGGCGCATGGCCGCAATCAGCAGCGCCGCGCGCCCGACATCGCAACGACAATTGCACTATGCGTGCGCCCCACTGGCGCGCGCGACGGAGAAAAGTATGGCGGGTCATTCGAAATGGGCCAACATCAAGCATAAAAAAGCAGCGGCAGACGCCAAGCGCGGCAAGGTCTGGACGCGGCTCATCAAGGAAATTCAGGTGGCGGCCCGCATGGGTGGCGGCGACATCGACTCGAATCCGCGTCTGCGACTCGCCGTCGAAAAGGCGTACGACGCCAACATGCCGAAAGATAACGTCAACCGTGCGATCCAACGCGGTGTGGGCGGTGTCGATGGCGCAAACTACGAAGAAATCCGCTACGAAGGCTACGGCATCGGCGGCGCGGCGGTGATCGTGGACACCATGACCGACAACCGCACCCGTACGGTAGCGGACGTGCGTCACGCGTTCTCGAAGAACGGCGGCAACATGGGCACGGACGGCTCGGTGTCGTTCATGTTCGATCACGTCGGCCAGTTCCTGTTCGCACCCGGCACGCCGGAAGACAAGCTGATGGAAGCCGCGCTCGAAGCCGGCGCTGAAGACGTCGTCACGAACGAAGACGGCAGTATCGAAGTGCTGTGCCCGCCGAACGATTTCCCGAAGGTGAAGACCGCGCTTGAAGCCGCGGGCTTCAAGGCCGAATTGGCCGAGGTGACAATGAAACCTCAGACGGAAGTCGAATTCACGGGCGACGACGCGGTGAAAATGCAGAAGCTGCTCGACGCGCTGGAGAGTCTGGACGACGTGCAGGAAGTCTATACAAACGCCGCGATCGCCGACGAATGAGCGTGCCCCGGCGGCACACCGCGCGTGGATCTGCACCGAACCACACGCCCGCGCCGCCGGCTAGCACTCGCGTTGCTGCAGAGCGGGCGTTGGTTGGGGCCTTCCGCACCGCCACCACCCGGGTTCGCTATGTGCCCTGCGCCGCTACCTGGCTGCGGGCCCATTGCAAACCTCGCTGTTATTCCACGGCTGAGCGTGATGCTTCAGCCGTTTATGGTTTTTAAGTCTCGGGGATTCACATGAAGTTACTCGTCGTCGGTTCCGGCGGTCGCGAACATGCGCTGGCATGGAAGCTCGCGCAATCGCCGCGGGTTCAGCTCGTCTACGTTGCGCCCGGCAATGGCGGCACCGCCCAGGACGAGCGTCTGCGCAACGTCGACATTACAGATCCGGCCGAACTCGCCGATTTCGTCGAGAAAGAACAGATCGCGTTCACGCTGGTCGGACCGGAAGGGCCGCTCGCCGCGGGCATCGTCAATCTGTTCCGCTCGCGCGGGTTGAAGATTTTCGGGCCGAGCAAGGAAGCCGCGCAGCTCGAAAGCTCGAAAGATTTTGCCAAGGCGTTCATGAAGCGTCACGCGATCCCAACCGCCGAGTACGAAACCTTCGCCGACGTCGCGGCCGCCCACGCGTATCTGGACGCCAAGGGCGCGCCGATCGTGATCAAGGCCGACGGCCTCGCCGCCGGCAAGGGCGTCGTGGTTGCGCAAACGCTGGAAGAAGCACACGCCGCCGTCGACATGATGCTGTCGGACAACAAGCTGGGCGATGCCGGCGCACGCGTCGTGATCGAGGAATTCCTCGCCGGCGAAGAAGCCAGCTTCATCGTGATGGTGGACGGCAAGCATGTGCTGGCGCTCGCTTCGAGCCAGGATCACAAGCGTCTGCTCGACGCCGACCAGGGTCCGAACACCGGCGGCATGGGCGCCTATTCGCCCGCCCCGATCGTCACGCCGCAACTGCATGCACGCGTGATGCGCGAAATCATCCAGCCGACCGTGCGCGGCATGGAGAAAGAAGGCATCCGTTTCACGGGCTTCCTGTACGCCGGCCTGATGATCGACGCGCAAGGCAACCCGAAGACGCTCGAATTCAACTGCCGGATGGGCGACCCGGAAACGCAGCCGATCATGGCGCGTTTGAAAGGCGACTTTTCGAAGGTGGTCGAGCAGGCCATCGCCGGCACGCTCGATACGATCGAACTCGAATGGGACCGCCGTACCGCGCTCGGCGTGGTGCTCGCCGCGTACAACTATCCGGACACGCCGCGCAAGGGTGACCGGATCAGCGATATCCCGGCGGAAACCGGCGATTCGGTCACTTTCCACGCCGGCACCACGCTGGCGGACGGCAAGCTGACCACCTCGGGCGGCCGTGTGCTGTGTGTGGTCGGTCTGGCGGATTCGGTGCGCAGCGCGCAGTCGGTCGCGTACGAGACGATCAACCAGATTTCGTTCGACGGCATGCAATATCGCCGCGACATCGGCTATCGCGCATTGAACCGCAAGCACGACGCCAAGACCGAAGGCAAGCACTAAGCCCGCCCCACTCGCCCGCGTGCGGCGCCAACGGCGCTACACTGCGGGTTTTCGCGGCCATCGCGGCGCCCACCGCTCCATGTGGGCTCACCCCGGTTGATCGGCATTTCACCCGGCGCGAACGACCGTAGCACCGCGCCTTCGCGGGAATGTCCTGACGAAGGCCGGCGCCCGCCCTTCACGAAGAACCCGCGGCACGACGAGCGTGCCGCCCTCAGCATCTGCATTCATGACCGATTCGAGCTATGACGCACAGGCCGTGCGCAGCTGGCTGCAAGGCCTGCAAACGCACATCGCGGACACGCTCGGCGCGTTCGACGGTAAGCCGTTCGCGACCGACGCATGGCAGCGCGCCCCCGGCGAAAAGCTGCGCGGCGGCGGCTACACACGGATTCTGGAAGGCGGCAACTTCTTCGAGCGGGCCGGCATCGGCTTTTCGGACGTAGCAGGCGACGCGTTGCCGGGTTCGGCGAGCGCCGCGCGTCCGCAACTGGCCGGCCGTGGTTTCGAAGCCATGGGCGTTTCGCTCGTGCTGCACCCGCACAATCCGCACTGCCCGACCGTGCATATGAACGTGCGTCTGCTGATCGCGACCAAGGCCGGCGAAGAGCCGGTGTTCTGGTTCGGCGGCGGCATGGATCTGACGCCGTACTACGGCTACGAGGAAGACGCGCAGCATTTCCACCGGGTGTGCCGCGACGCGCTGCAGCCTTATGGCGCGGACCTCTACCCGAGTTTCAAGCGTTGGTGCGACGAGTACTTCTTCCTCAAGCACCGCAATGAACCGCGTGGCATCGGCGGGATTTTCTTCGACGATTTCTCGGCGCCGGGCTTCGATCAATCGTTCGCGATGCTGAAAAGCGTCGGCGAAGGATTCCTCAAAGCGTACATGCCGATCATCGAAAAGCGCCGCAACATTCCGTACGGCGAAGCCGAGCGGGACTTCCAGGCATACCGGCGCGGCCGCTACGTCGAGTTCAATCTGGTCTTCGACCGTGGCACACTGTTTGGGCTGCAGAGCGGCGGACGCACCGAATCGATACTGATGTCGATGCCGCCTGTGGCGAACTGGCGCTACAACTGGCAGCCCGAACCGGGCACGCCGGAAGCGCGCCTTTACAGCGATTTTCTCGTGCCGCGCGAGTGGGTGTGAGGCTTTAAGCCCGCACCGCACACCACGTGACCACGACAAAGGATCTTCACCTGAAGCCGAACGCTCATCCTGTCGCCCTGCCTCGCCGGATTGGACTGCTCGGCGGCACTTTCGATCCGATCCACGACGGCCACCTCGCGCTCGCGCGGCGTTTCGCCGACGTGCTGAAGCTGACCGAGCTGGTGTTGCTGCCGGCCGGCCAGCCGTGGCAGAAAACGGACGTGTCAGCGGCTGTTCACAGACTGGCCATGACCCGTGCCGCCGCCACTGCGTTGGTGCTGCCGGGCGTGACCGTGCGGGTGGCGACCGACGAGATCGAACACGACGGTCCAACCTACACGATCAACACGCTGCAGTTATGGCGTGAACGCGAAGGTCCGAATGCGTCGATTGCGCTTCTGATCGGCGCGGATCAACTGGTGCATCTCGACACATGGCGCGACTGGCGGCGCCTGTTCGAGTTTGCTCACATCTGCGCGGCCACGCGCCCCGGTTTCGACCTCGCATCGATTCCGCCCGTGGTCGCTAAAGAAATCGACGCGCGCCGTGCCCGCGCCGACGTTCTGCAAGCCACCCCCTGCGGCCACTTGCTGATCGATACGACGCTTGCGTTCAACGTCTCGGCCACCGACATTCGCGCGCATCTGCGCGAGCAGGTGACCCAGCGGCTTGCCCTCGCGGGCGGCGAACCGCAAGACAGGAGCCAGGCCCGGGCCGCAAGCCATGTCCCCACTGCGGTGTGGGACTATATTCTTCAACATCATCTGTACCACCGGTAACCCCATGGATATTCGCAAACTGCAACGCGTGATCGTCGACGCTCTCGAAGACGTCAAAGCGCAAGACATCAAGGTGTTCAACACCAGCCACCTGACCGCGCTGTTCGATCGCGTGATCGTCGCCTCCGGCACCTCGAACCGCCAGACCAAGGCGCTCGCTTCGAGCGTGCGCGAGAGCGTCAAGGAAAACGGCGGCGACGTCATCAGCACCGAAGGTGACGACGTCGGCGAATGGGTGCTGGTCGATTGCGGCGACGCGATCGTGCACATCCTGCAACCGGCGCTGCGCCAGTACTACAACCTCGAAGAAATTTGGGGCGACAAGCCGGTGCGCATCAAGCTGTCCACGCCGGATCCGTTCGGCGGCGCGCGCTCGAGCGAACCCGACGACGAGGACGAAGAAGACGAAGCGCCGGCTGTCAAAAAGCCTGCACGCAAGGCGGCGGTACGCCGCAAGTAAGTACGTGGCTGGCAAACCGCTGAAGTCCGCGACGCAAAGTCAGAGCATGCGTGCGCGATTGCAGCGATTGCGTCGTCGATTCCACCCGTCATGAAACTGCACATTCTCGCCGTCGGCCACAAGATGCCCGACTGGATCGCCACCGGCTTCGACGAATACGCGAAGCGCATGCCGCCCGAGCTGCGCATCGAGCTGCGCGAAATCAAGCCCGAGCAGCGTTCGTCAGGGCGTCCGGCCGAAAGCGTGATGGCGGCCGAGCGGCAGAAAATCGAAGCCGCGTTGCCGAAGAACGCGCGCATCGTCGCGCTCGATGAACGCGGCAAGGATTGGACCACGATGCAACTCGCCGGCGCCCTGCCCGGCTGGCAGCAGGACGGCCGCGACGTGGCGTTTCTGATCGGCGGCGCCGATGGGCTCGATCCCGATCTGAAAGCACGCGCCGATATGCTGCTGCGTGTCTCCAGCCTGACGCTGCCGCACGCCATGGTCCGCGTGCTGCTCGCCGAACAGCTTTACCGCGCGTGGACCATCACGCAAAATCACCCCTATCACCGCGTGTGAGCGAACGAGGCGGCTGACGGATCGCGCGTTTGCTGGTCCTGTTGGCTGCGCTGATTGACGCGCCTTGTGGACGCATTTTCAGGCGCGTTTATCGATACGTTGATCGACGTGCTTTTCATCGTGTCCTTAGGCTCGTTCTTCGTCGATTGACTGACACGCTCATCGCGCGCGCCTTGCGCATTGACGCAACCCGCCTCATCGAGACCTGTTCATGCCAACGTCCGCCGATTCGCTGCATCCGTTCGTTTACCTCGCTTCTCAGAGTCCGCGCCGTCAGGAGTTGTTGCAACAACTCGGCGTGCGTTTCGAATTGCTCCTGCCGCGTCCCGATGAAGATGCCGAAGCGCTCGAAGTCGAGCTACCCGGCGAGCGGGCGCGCGACTACGTGCAGCGCGTGTGCATCGCGAAAGCGCACGCAGCGCGCGCGCGTCTCGTGGCAGGCGGCCATGCGGCACGGCCGATCCTGGTTGCCGACACAACCGTCACGATCGACGACGCGATCCTCGGCAAGCCCGTCGACACCGACGATGCCGTCGCAATGCTCACGCGCCTCGCGGGCCGCGATCACGAAGTGCTGACGGCCATCGCGGTGGTCGACGCGGAAGGCACGTTGCTGCCGGCCGCACTATCGGTATCGAAGGTGCGTTTTGCTGCACTGCAAGCGGACGCCGTGCGCCGCTACGCTGCAAGCGGCGAGCCGCTCGGCAAGGCAGGCGCGTATGGCGTACAGGGACGCGCCGCGGAGTTTATCGAGCATATCGACGGGTCCTATTCAGGTATCATGGGTTTGCCGCTTTTTGAAACCGCTGCCCTCCTGCGTGCAGCGCGCATCGACTTCTAAAATAACACCATGAATGAAGAAATCCTGATCAATGTCACGCCGCAGGAAACGCGCGTCGCGCTCGTCCAGCAAGGCGCCGTCCAGGAACTTCACGTCGAACGAACGCTGTCGCGAGGACGCGTCGGCAATGTCTATCTCGGCAAAGTCGTCCGCGTGTTGCCGGGTATGCAATCCGCCTTCATCGACATCGGCCTGGAACGCGCCGCGTTTCTCCACGTAGCGGATATCTGGCATCCGCGCATTGCGGGCGAACCGCAGCATCAAACGCCGCATCAGCCCATCGAGAAAATCGTCTTCGAAGGTCAGACACTGATGGTGCAGGTCGTGAAAGATCCGATCGGCACCAAGGGCGCGAGGCTGTCCACGCAAGTGAGTATCGCCGGGCGCACGCTCGTGTATCTGCCGCAGGAGCCGCACATCGGCATCTCGCAGAAGATCGAGAGCGAAGCCGAACGCGAGGCCGTGCGCGCGCGTCTGACCGCCGTGCTGCCTGCCGATGAAAAAGGCGGCTACATCGTCCGCACCATCGCTGAAGATGCAACCAGCGAAGAATTGGCCGGCGACGTCGCATATCTGCGCAAGACGTGGGCGACCATCATCTCGCAAGGTCAGCGCATGCCGCCGACCAGCCTGCTGTATCAGGATCTGAATCTCGCACAACGTGTGCTGCGCGATTTCGTCAACGACGAGACCTCGCGCATTCAGGTCGACTCACGCGAGACCTATCAGATGCTCGCCGACTTCGCGGCGGAGTTCACGCCGGCGGTGTCGTCGAAGCTGCATCACTACACCGGCGAGCGGCCGCTCTTCGATCTGTACAACATCGAGGCGGAAATCCAGCGCGCATTGTCACGCCGGGTCGATCTGAAATCGGGCGGCTATCTGGTGATCGACCAGACCGAAGCGATGACCACCATCGACGTGAACACCGGCGGCTACGTCGGCGCGCGCAACTTCGACGATACGATCTTCAAGACCAACCTCGAAGCCGCACACACCATCGCGCGGCAATTGCGGCTGCGTAATCTGGGCGGCGTGATCATCATCGACTTCATCGATATGGAGAACGTCGAGCATCGCGATCAGGTGCTTGGTGAGTTGAAGAAGGCGTTGTCGCGCGATCGCACGCGCGTGACCGTGAATGGTTTCTCGCAGCTTGGACTCGTGGAGATGACGCGCAAACGTACGCGTGAATCGTTGGCGCATGTGCTGTGCGAGCCCTGCCCGGTTTGTCAGGGCAAGGGACAGGTCAAGACGTCACGCACGGTGTGCTACGACGTGCTGCGCGAGATTCTGCGCGAGTCGCGGCAGTTCAATCCGCGCGAGTTTCGCGTGGTGGCGTCGCAGCAGGTGATCGATCTTTTCCTTGAGGAAGAATCGCAGCATCTGGCGATGCTGATCGATTTCATCGGCAAGCCGGTGTCGTTGCAGGTGGAGTCGAATTTGAGCCAGGAGCAGTACGATATAGTCTTGATGTAAATCATCAAATTCTCTGCATCAATGACCGGTTGACCGAGTTCGAAACCCTGAAATTTGCGATATAGCGGCGCAAGCGCGTGGCCGGCGCAAGAGGCGCGGCGCGCCAAGGCGCACGCTTGACGGCGCCGTGCGCCAAATCGATCGCTTTGAGATTTGAGCCCCGCTCCGGCGGGGTTTTGCCGTTCTGCCGTCGCTGCATCAATGCTTATGGTGAATCAAGTCACTAAGATGATGCTCTTTGAACCAATGGGTTAGCCGCTCCTGGTTGCTGGATGCGGCCCATATCCCGGCGCCACATATAGCAGCGATAATCCCAATCAAAATAGCCAACGTTAAATCAGACATGGCGGCCTCCCTATCAGGTTGCGACCATGCTTATATGTTAGGCGATGATCCCTCAATTCTCCTACATTGCAGGAACAGCCAACAGCGGTGACGGTCCGATTGTCACGAACAGCCGCGGCGGCCAGACATGACTCCGAGACTTCTGCCGTGACTTCTACCAACTATTGAATTCCCCGGTATCAATGCCGGTCACTCGCGTAAATGGCGAGTGCAACGTCAAGGCAAACGTTGCTGCAATGGCAGTGTCGAGCCATTCGACGAATCCGGTTCACCCCTGTCCGTCACCGTCCTTGAACGCGAATGACGCAGCAATCAGAATGAGCCCACTCCAAAGAAACACCTGGCCGAATATTCCGCTTGTTCCAAAACCGCCGCCGACCATCGCGGCGCTCACGTAGTAAAAGAGCGTGCTCATCTTGATTCCCTGGGGGAACCCCCGACACGTTTCGTTTCACCCACTATACCGCGCGGCGGCCAGATCAATGCCTCCAATCCGCCTCCAGGCGCTAGGCTCGTCGTCGTATAGCCCATCATGTGCGTCCATGACCGGCCTCGCGCCTCAGTGTCGAACCGGCTCAAGGCGCAGCTTCTTAGGCCAACGCAATCGATAGAACGCAGTTGCGCAAACGGTAATCGTCGCCGGGAGAGCCATAGGCATTGTCGTCAGCAATGTCATCGCTCCGCGAGCGTCTCCCGGCCCTCAATTTCCTCATTGACGCCGTTCGGACCAGGCGCGTATAACCATCCCATTGGATGTTATTTGGATGGCATATGGATGCCGAGCGAACGCCGAACGGAATAGAAATGGCCAACCTCAAACTCGTCGACACCTCCCGCCCCAAAGGCGGCGAGACCGAAAAGATCACCATCAATCTCGGCCCAATCGACCTGGGCCAGATCGACCTGCTCGTCGAAGAAGGCTTTTACTCGAACCGCACCGACCTGATCCGTACGGCGATTCGCAACCAGCTAGCCGTACACGCGCAGGTCGTCACGGAAACGGTGACCCGGCGCGCGCTGGTGCTCGGCCTGCAACACTTCTCGAAGCAGGACCTCGAAGCCGCTCAAGCCGCAAATGAACGACTGGACATTCACGTGCTCGGCCTCGCCAGCATCGCAGCCGATGTGCCGCCGGAACTCGCGGCGGCCACGATCGCATCGGTGGCGGTGCTCGGCGCATTTCACGCGTCGCCAGCGGTCAAGGCGGCGCTCGCCGGACGCATCAGGTAGGCGCGCCCGGCATGGCTGATTTTTGTTTGAAGCCATGCTGAAGGCCGTGAAACTCATCGCCTGACCCCGTCACGCGCAATGCAAGTCAACGCAGTAACTCACACTCATGAAAATGAATGAAGATTTCCTGAAGTCGATGAAAGAAGCCTTCGACCTGCTGCGCACCAAGGGGCCGAAGGAAGCGACCGCTGCAGTCCAGCGCGCACTCGCAGGCAGCAAGGCCAAAGCAGGCAATGCGCAAACGCCGCCCATGCCGCAGAGTGCCAACGAATGGGCACAAGCGTGGACACAGGCGCAATCTCACGCCAACACCACGCCGCACGCCCCTGCCGAGCGCACTTTCGACGCTGACACCCCCGGCACCTTCAGCACCCAAACCTTCAGCAATAGCGCGGGCCAACGCCAATACAAGCTCTACGTACCCGCCGTCTACAAGAGCAAACCGTTGCCGCTAATCGTGATGCTGCACGGCTGCACGCAAAACGCCGACGACTTCGCGGCCGGCACGCGCATGAACGAAATGGCCGAGCGTCATGGCTTCATCGTCGTGTATCCGAATCAATCGCAAGCAGCCAATCCTTCGACTTGCTGGAACTGGTTCAAGCCTGCCGACCAGCAGCGCGACCAGGGCGAACCATCGTTGATCGCCGGCATCACGCGTGAGGTGATGGCGCGTTATCGCGTCGATCCGGCGCGGGTGTATGTGGCGGGTCTGTCGGCAGGTGGCGCCATGGCGGACGTCATGCTGAAAACCTCGCCCGACCTGTACGCCGCGGCCTGCGTGCATTCCGGCCTCGCCCACGGAAGCGCGAAAGGTCTGCCTTCGGCGCTCGCCGCGATGAAAGGCGGCAAAGCGCATCGCAGCCACTCGCACGTCGAACCGCAACGCCCGCTCATCGTGTTTCATGGCGATGCGGACACGACAGTGCATCCCTCGAACGCCACTGCGCTCGTAGCGGGCTTCGACGCCGGCGTCACGACACTCAGCCCGCTGTCGCACACCGCAGGCACAGCGAGCGGTCAGCGCGGCTGCACGGTGCAACGACTCGTCGCGGCAAATGGTGTCGAAGCGGAGTACTGGTCGATCCATGGCGCGGGCCACGCATGGGCAGGCGGCAGTCAGCGCGGCACGTACACAGACCCATCCGGCCCCGATGCGACGGCCGAAATGCTGCGCTTCTTCCTCGCCCATCCGCGCGCGTCGGGCGCACATAAAGCTCCATTCAACTGACGAATCATTTTGACGAAAACGCTGTACATCCTGCCGCAAAGGTATAAAGTGGCTCATGTTGCAGCGCAGCAAAACCACTGTGCCGCGTCGACCTGCCGTCTCGCGTGAGACCTGGCCTCCGAAATCCTTTGGGCGCCTGCCCCGGGTCACTTTGGAGATCACTTATGCACAGCCCCGCGATCGAACATAGCGCCGCCTTCGGCCAACGCACTTTCAACATCTTCACCGACCTGCAGCTCGATGGGCTGGCATGTCTGCAAAAGCTCGGCGAGCTCAATCTCGCGGCACTGAAGGCATCCGTCACCGAAAGCAAGAGCGCATTGTCGGCCGGTCAGTTCAACGCCGCGCCGTTCGCCGGCGTGTCCGATTTGCAGCAGCAACTGGTTCAACGCACCTTGTCGTACGCGCAGCACGTCAAGGAAATTGACGCGCAATTCACCGCGGCGTTGACCAAGGCAGGCGAATCACTGCGCGAAGAGTTCGGCGCTAATGTGGCGCAACTCGGTTCGGGCTTCGGCCAAACCACGCCGTTCAGTTCGGATAGCGCATTCGGGGCAATGCAATCCGTGATGGCTTCGATGATTCATTCGAGCAATGTGGTCCAGGACAGCATCAAGCGTGCATCCGGTATGGCCGGCACGGCGATCACAACCGCAGACGACGCAGCAAAATAAGTCTCACGTCGTAACGCGAGCAGACGAAAAGGGGCCAATCGGCCCCTTTCTCTTGTCCGGGTAGCTTTGGCGACACGCGTCTTGCGCGAAGTACGACGCGCTGCGGCGCCTGCGGGATGGCGACTTCAAGTTGGCAGCGGAATTGCCGACGTCAACCCGTCCCCAACGGCTTCAGCAAATTGCCCAACGCCGCGATGGTGATGGGTCGCGAGAACCAGAATCCTTGTGCCTCGTCACAGCCGAGCGCTTCCAGTTGCGCGGCCTGTTCGGCCGTCTCCACACCTTCGGCCGTCACCCGCAGCTTCAACGCATGGGCCATGGCGATAATGGCGCCGACGAGCGCCGCGCACTGCGGATCGGTACTCATGCGCATCACAAACGAGCGATCGATTTTCAGGCGATTCAGCGGAAAGCGCGTGAGATAAGCGAGACTCGAATAGCCGGTGCCGAAGTCATCCACCGCGACTTCTACGCCCAATTCGCGCAACGCATGCAGCGTCTGCAATGCCTGTTCGGTGTCGCCCAGCAGCACGCCCTCGGTGATTTCCAATTCAAGGTACGAAGGGTCGAGCGCGGCATCTTCGAGCGCCTCGCGGATCGTCTCGAACAGATTGTGCCGCTGGAACTGCTGAGGGGACACGTTCACCGCAACCCGTGGCAAGGTGCCGGTGAGCCGCAGCAATTTGCCGGCGTCGCGGCACGCGGTGCGGATGACCCACTCGCCGATCTGCTCGATCAGGCCCGACTCTTCAGCGATCGGCACGAACTCGACCGGACTGATCAACCCACGCTGCGGATGATTCCAACGCAGCAGCGTCTCCACTTGCGCGATGCGGCCATTGGAAAGCGTCACCTGCGGCTGATACACGAGATGCAGTTGCTGACGCTCGAGCGCTTCGCGCAGCATCGTCTCCAGTTCGAAGCGGCGCGCCGCCTGGCCTTCGAGCGCGGTGGAAAAACGCCGCACCGCATTGCCGTTGACAGCCGATGCCGCCGACAACGCCACGCCCGCGCGACGCATCAGTGTCGGCGCATCGGCGCCGTCGGCAGGATAGGCGACGACGCCGATACTCGCCGTGATGTTCAGCGCGGTGCCCGCGTAGTCGATCGATTCGGCGATGCGGCCCAGTGCCTCAGCCGCGAAAGCATCGGCCGCCGCACCGGTTTCATTGATCAGCAGCGCGAATTGCGTGCCACCGATCGAGGCGATCGTACCGTCGTGGGGAAACAGACCGCGCAGCCGTTCGCCGACGATCTGCAACACCAGTTCGGCCGCATGCAAACCGAGCGCATCGCGCAGCTTGCGCAAATGATCGAGTTCGGCGATCAACACGGTAAAGCCACTGCCGCTGCGCTGACAGCGCGCGATCGTCAACTCAAGGCGTTCGGTGAAAAGTGTCTGATTGGGCAGACGGGTCACGCCGTCGTGATGCGAGACGTACCACAGGCGTGCCTCGGACTGCGCGTAGCGCGTCATGTCGATGGCAATGCCGACATAGCGGGCGGGCCCCGTGGTTACACCGCCAGGATGTGCCGGCTCGGCGGCGAGCGGCGCCAGCGCGAACACCACGCGAATTGGGGTGCCGTTGCGCCGCACGTAGGTCCATTCACCTTCATAGCGCGAGCCTAGCGCCGACAGCGGCGGCAATTCGGCGCGCCGCCTCGCGAGTTCGGCCGGGTCGTGCAAGGACTCAAAGGTGCGCCGGCCGATCAATTCTTCGGCGGTAAAGCCGGTCAGCTTCTCGAGAGCTGCGTTGACGGAGTCGAACGTGCCGTCGGCCGTGCAGATGAACATGCCGTAGGGCGCCGCCGCAAGCGCGGCGTCGCGTGTGCGCGCTTCGGCGTAGGGGTGAGCTTGCATCGCGCCGGCCTTTGATTTTCCTGGGTATTAAAAGCGAATGAGGAAAGCGGGTGAGCGTTCTTCCTGACGCGCACGGCGCAACCGGCAAGCCCGGCAGTTTCGATCCGATCCGCCGGGTAACGTTCGTATGATAGCGGCTTTCCTGGCCCGGTCCACCGCACCGGCCGCACGTTCCTCGCCGCAATCGTTTCCCTCGGTGTATTCCCCGATTCCGGCAGCGGCATGCCCGTCATCGCGTACATCATAAAGCGCTCGCTATAACCGGGATACCCCGCGTCCCATGACTCAACGTGCACCGGCCTTCGACGCCTTCGCACAGGGCTTCGCCGGATTGACGATCGTTATATCCGCCTATATATTTCGCTAGCGATCCTTAGATAAAAAACGCTGCCCCACTGCATGGATCCGCACGAAACAGGGTCCCGTTTTTCATGTCCAAGGAAATCATCGATTCGCACCTTCTCAAGGTGCTGCACACGCTTCTGACCGAATCGAGCGTGTCGCGCACCGCAACGTTGCTCGGACAATCGCAGCCGACCGTCAGCGTGGCGCTGCGCAAACTGCGCGACATGACCGGCGATCCGCTGCTGGTGCGCAGCGGCAGCCGGATGGTTCTCACCGCGCACGCGCTCACGCTGATCGAACCCACGGCGCAGGCGCTGAACAATATCGCGGCCATTCTGCATCCCACCACGTCGTTCAATCCGGCCACCACCAGCCAGACCTTTCGGATCGGCTCGCCGGATTATCTCGATGCGTTCTTCGTCCCCGCCGTGGTCGATGCGTTTCATCGCGAAGCGCCCGGTGCGAAGCTCGAGTTCAGGCATCTGATGATGGTGGACGGCGGCTACGAACACGGCCTGGAAAGCGGCTTTCTCGATCTGGTGATCGGCAACTGGCGCACGCCACCGGAGCATCTACATTTGCAGCCGCTGTGCAAGGACGAACTGGTGTGTCTGATGCGCAACGGTCACCCCGTCAAGCCGGGGCGGCTTAGCAAGCCCGTCTACGAAGAGGCGGAACATCTGGCGGTGATGACGTACAACACGACGTCGTGGGGCACGGTCGATGTCGAACTCGCGCGCAATGGCCTGTCGCGCACCGTCACTACGACGCTGCCCTACTTCGGCATGGCGCCCTACGTTTTAGCGCGTTCCAATCTGCTGTTCACCACCACGCGTGCGCTCGCCACGCACTACACCAAGATGCTGCCGCTGCGTATCGAGCCGATTCCCGGCGAGCCGCAGGCGCTCACCTACTATCAACTCTGGCACGACCGCACGCATCGCAGCGTCGCCGCGATCTGGCTGCGCAGGCTGATCGCCAACGTCGCGAAAGATCTGGTTTCCTAAGCGTTCGCCGTCGGCACGCACTTCTTTCAAGCAGATAAAAAAAACGCCGCAGGCAGAGCTTGCGGCGCGAATGCGATCATCGGATGTGTTGCAGGTGACAGGCCCTTAAAACACCGAGCGATCACAAAGTGAGGTCGGTCAGACGGAAGATTGTTATGGGTTAGCTAGTCGCTAATGGCCCCTCTGTCATGGCCTTGATCAAGGCGGCCTTGCCCTCGATCGCCGCGCCGAGCAAGGCGAAGCCCAACGGACGCTCGCTGGTGGCATGCCGGCACACGGCGCGCGCCGCGTGTTTCGCAGCGTCGCCGGCGGTTTCGATCGACCATGCGCCCTCGCCCTCGGGCGCCACGACGACGGCGGGACTCGCGGGCGTCTTCACGGTAATCGGCATCACCGGGAAGGCGACGCGGGTCGGCTGCCCGGCCAGGGTGCGAGCGAGCGCTCGTGCGGCGTGCATGATCGGCAGGACATACGGCTGCACTTTGCCGTCGATCGCGGCACAGTCGCCGAGTGCGTAGATATCCGGTGCACTGGTGCGGCACCACGCATCGGTTCGAATGCCCTGATCGATCTCAAGACCCGCAGCAGCGGCCAACGCCGTACGCGGCACGAGGCCGACCGCCGACACGACCAGATCCGCGACGATCGGCTCGCCTTCGGCGAACGTCAGCCGGTAACCGTCCGACAGGCGGTCGATCCGATCCACACTGCGGCCAGGATGAAAACGGATGCCGCCATCGTCAAGCGCGCGGGCGAAAATCTCGCCCACGTCTTGCGGGAGCAAGCGCGCCAGCGGCGTCGAAGCCGGATCGATCAGACTGACCGCATAACCGGCGGCTGCCAGATCGTTGGCAAACTCGCAGCCGATCAGACCCGCGCCCAGAATCGCCACCGAGCGGCAACGCGTGAGCGCCAACCTGAAGCGCGCGTAATCGCCGAGGTCGTTGATCGACATCACGTCGGCCGCACCATCACCCGCCACTTTCAGGCGCCGTGGGTCCGCGCCCGTGGCCAGCACCAGCTTGCTGTAGCCGAGCAACGCATTGTCGACCACCAGCGTGTGCTCGGCCGGCAAAATGCGCTCCACACGCTGATTGACACGAATCCACGCGCCCAACTGCGCCGCCATCGCCATGGCGTCGAAACTCGCCAACGCCTGCGGCTCTTTCTTCATCGCCAGCGCATTCGACAACATCGGCTTCGAATAAAAGCTGCCGTCGTCGCGGCTGATCATCACGATCGGCACCGTGCTATCGAGCTTGCGCAATTCACGCGCAACCGTATAGCCCGCCATGCCCGTGCCGACGATCACCACCGGCTGTCCTTTGTCCCCATGCTGAGCGGCCGTCATGCGATCACCTGCATTTCAAAGTCGTGCTTGCCGGTCGCGCAGTCCGGGCACAACCAGTCGTCCGGTACATCTTCCCAACGCGTGCCCGGCGCAATGCCCGCTTCCGGCAGACCCAGTGCTTCGTCATAGCGAAAGCCGCAGATCACGCATTCCCATACTTTCATGACTTCTCTCCCGAATCACCAATCACCCATCACGAACGCGCACCGCGAACTAGCGCACATAGGCCTGGCCGAGGCCGATCTCGGCCAACGCCCGACGGTAGGCACCCGACGAACGGTCGGCGAGAATCGGCGCTTCCGCCGCGCGGTCGATCGGCAGATCTTCCGGGCGCTGCTGTTCGACGATCGCACGGTCTTCTTCGAACACCTGACGGTTGAACGCGTAGATGTCCTCGAGCGGCAAATCCTTATCGAAGTTACGCACGATCGGCACGAACAGACGCGTCTTGCGCGCGGACACCGGGCTCGCGGCATTCAGGATCGACAGGCGGCCGTTTTCGGGAAAGTGCACGGTCAAGCGCGCAAAGAACGGCACGTCCACGTCGAAGAAGCGGTGCCACAGATACCCCTCAGGCGCGCGATGCTGCATCGACTTCGGGAAGTTGCTGACCGTGCTTACGTACTCCGCGTGCATGCCGCGCTCACGCCGTTCGACCGAATACTGCGGCACCACCGGGTTATGCCGGTCGGCAAAACTGTCATGGTGAATCCATGCGAAATGCGCGACGTCGATGAAGCCTTCGGTCTGACGTCCCGCCGAAGCGTTGATGTCGATCGAGGGCGGCAGGATCTGCTGGAAGTCGGGATCGTCCCAGTTGGGAAACGCGGGCAACGCTTCGGTGCCGCCACCCAGCGAGACCCACACGAGGCCGTAAGCTTCCTGCGTCGCATACGTGACGAGATGCAAGCGCTCGGGAATCGGGCCATCCGTTTGCGACGGAATGTGCTTGCACTTGCCGTCGTTGCCGTACGCGAGGCCGTGATACGGGCACACGATATTGCCGTTATCAACCCACCCCTGGCTGAGCGGCGCGCCGCGATGTGGACAGATATCGCGCGCGCTCACCAGTTGGCCGTTCGAGCGGAATACGACCAGAGGCTCGTCGAGCAGCGTCACGCTGATGGGTTTGTCGGTCACGTCGGCGGCGAACGCCACCGGATGCCAGTAGCGGCTGAGAATCTCCCAGTCGTGGCTATCGAAGGTGCAATGGCGGGGTAAAGCGGGGGAACGTTGGAATGTCAGCGGCCTGGTGGTGGCGGCGGTGGCAGTAGCGGTGGCGGAACTCATGCATGTCTCCAAAACCTGGTGGGGGTTCGTCGCGCTCATGTGTTTTCTTGAGCGCGTGGAGAGAACGATAGCGGGACGAGGTCCGCCGACCCATCCCCTGAAATGCATCTAGTCTATGTATGAAAAAGCATAGGGTGCCACCGCACCGCTGGATCAGCGCTGCCTGAAACGCCTAGGCTGCGCGCGGAAGCGCGGCTTCGATAAACACCGCGCACAGTGCTTCCATGCCCTTCGCGTCTTCTTCATCGAAGCGCGCGACGACCGGGCTGTCGACATCCCACACGCCGATCAGCGTGCCGTCCGGTGCCACCAGCGGCACGACGATTTCCGATTGCGACGCCGAATCGCAGGCGATATGACCGGGGAATTCATGCACGTCGCGCACCACTTGCGTCTGACGGGTTTGGGCTGCCGTACCGCACACGCCCTTGCCGAGCGCAATGCGCACGCAGGCGGGCTTGCCCTGGAAGGGCCCGACCACCAGTTCGCGGCCGTCGTGAAAGTAGAAACCGGCCCAGTTCAGATCGCTCAGGGAATGGAACACGAACGCGGAGAAATTCGCCGCGTTGGCGATCCAGTCGGTTTCGTCGGCGAGCAGCGCGCGCGCCTGGGCGACCAGTTCTTCGTATTGCGCGGCCTTGGGGAGATGCGAGGCGGAGGAGACTTCGAACATGACGGCGTCCGTAATGAAAGCGGAAAGAGGAACAGCGAGGCGTGCAGTTTAAATCAAGCCGCCGTTTCCTTCACGGCACGCCGCGCTGCGCATGCTGCCCTCTTTCCGTTCGATCTACGTGCGACCTGACAGCGTTGTCCAGACGCCAAGCCTGCGAACAACGCCATGCATCGATCGTTATTCGACGCCGATGATCACGCTCGATGCCTTGAAGATCGCCGTCGCCGCTTTGCCGCTCGCGAGGCCGAGGCGGTCGACGCTTTCATTGGTGATGATCGCAGCGATCTGCGCGCCGCCCGCGCTGATGGTCACTTCCGAATTCACCGCGCCCTTGGTCACCGCCGACACGGTACCGGCGATGCAATTGCGTGCCGACACCTGGCTCTTCGCGACGTCGACCATCACGATCACCGACGACGCCTTGACCAGCGCAAAGGCCTTCTTGCCGGCAGCGAGGCCGAGCGACGTCACGCTGCCGTGCGTGATGATCGCGACGATCTCAAGACCGTCCTGGGTGCGCAACGTGACTTCGTCGTTCACGGCACCGTGTTTGACTTCGGCGACTTCGCCGGCGAATTGATTGCGTGCGCTGGTTTGCATGTTGTTCTCCTGGTTGTGGAGCCTCGTGAAAGACGCTTCGAGGCGATGTGTCGAGTATAAAGAAACGCCCGGCCTGGACGGCCGCTTGCGCGTGAAGTGCGGTATGGCACAGGCGCTATTGACGATTCGAACCTCAATGAAACCACATAAACGTTGGGTAAATACACTCATGGCGCCGCAAACGCACAATGCCCCGCCCGTCGCGCGACACCGTATCATCGTGCCCTTGGACCATCACCGTCGAACTCCATGCCTGTCGCCGTCCTGCCCCGCTTTGCCGCACGCTTGGTCACTCGCGTGGCCGCCCGATTGCCGCACGCCCGCCGTGCCGCCACGCTATGCGCCGCCCTCGCAGCCGCCGCTACCTTCGCCGCCTGCAGCAATCCGTCGCCGACCCGCGACGCTCACGCGAGCGTCGACACGGTCGCACTGTTCCCGATCGCCAATTACGACCAGAACGTCGATCACTGGCTAGAACCGGACAGCCCCGGCTACGACCGGCCGTTCCTGAGTCCCGCAGATCAGCAGGCGCACTTCAGCGCCTTTTACGCACGCTATTTCGGCACCGGCACAACCGCGCAGTCGCCATGGAATTCCGCTTACGTGGCGATGCGCGTCTATCGCCAGCAAGGCGCGGACATTGTCGCGCTGCAGCAGCGCCGCATCGACAAGTTTGACAACACCGGCAAGAGCGGCGCGGCGCTCGGCTACGGCGAGAATTTCCGGCCGCACGACAAGGCGTGGATCGAAGCGATCGCTCAAAACATGGACGTTGGCCAGTTCACGCAGGAGGCGGTCTACAAACCCGAACGCCGCGCGATCGCAACCAGCAACCTGATGGTGCGCGAACTGCCGACCATGGACCCGTCGTTCTACGATCACCGCCTTGCCGGCGAAGGCTATCCGTTCGACAACCTGCAGATCTCCGCAATACGTCCAGGCACGCCGCTGTATGTGCTGGGCAGCAGCATCGACGGCGCGTGGCGCTATGTGCAGACGCCCGACGTGCAAGGCTGGGTGCGCAGCGAAGGCGTCGGCCTGACTGACGACACCTTCGTCGACACGTGGCGCGCCGCCACCGCGAAGTCGCTGGGCGCCGTAATAGTCGCTTCGGCGCCGGTGCGCGACAGCCGCGGCGTGTTCCGCTTCGACGCGCCCGCCGGCACGCTGCTGCCGCTCGCCCCGGACCACGCGACGCGGCCCGCACCACATGCAAATCAACCAGCGAGCGAAGCCACCGACGCCCCCGCCTCCCGCAAACTCTTCGTCCCGGCCCGCGATGTGGACGGCCACGCGGTCATCCGCACCGCCCAACTGAGCGATGCCCAGATTGCCCCGATGCCGCTCGCCGCCACCCCGCGGCATCTGGCGATGTTGATGAAAACGCTGATCGGTCGGCCGTACGGCTGGGGCAATAGCGGCCTCTACAACGACTGTTCGTCGGAGCTGCAAAGCATCTTCGCGGCGTTCGGCGTGTGGCTGCCGCGCCATTCGTCGACGCAGATGCGCGCCGGACGCATGATCGATCTGTCCGCGTCGACGCCGGCACAACGGCTCGACTACCTCGCTCAGCACGGTGAACCGTTGCGCACGCTGATCTACATTGGCGGCCATGTGATGCTGTACATCGGCAACACGACCCGCAACGGCAGCGCGGTGCCGGTGGTCTACCAGGATGTGTGGGGCTTGCGTCCGGCCGACAATAGCCGGCGCGCGGTGATCGGCGGCTCGGTGATCCTGCCGCTGTTCGAGCACATCCCGGAAGATGCGACCTTGCAATCGCTTGCGGCGACCCCGACGTTCCAGATCAGCATCCTCGGCGCGCCGGGCGGTGGCGCGGCGACGCCGGCGACACCTTCCACACCGGCCACGCCGCCGGACGACGACAATCCGGCCGGTTGACACGCCGCACCGCACGGGCGTGCTTAAAAAATATTTTTCCCGGAGTGTCGATTCAACGGTGCTGCGCTCGTCGTAACGTTGAAGGCCTGGCTTACACAGCCGGTCTTTCAACTCACGAACCTGTTACTTCAAGGAGTCGCCGTCATGTCCAGCCCCGCTGTCAAACCGATCCCGGACGGGATGCACTCGCTTACCCCGTATCTGATTTGCGCCAACGCCGCGGAAGCCATCGCGTTCTACACCACGGCTTTCAACGCCGTCGAGCAATACCGCCTGCCCGGGCCGGGCGGCAAAGTGTTGCACGCCAGCCTGAAGATCGGCGACTCCACGCTGATGCTGACCGACGAATGGCCCGACCACAACGCGCTGGGCCCGAACGCGCTGAAAGGCACGCCGGTCACGATTCATTACTACGTGGAAGACGTCGACGCCAGTTTCAAGCAGGCCGTCGAGGCCGGCGCGACCGTCGCCATGCCGCTTGCCGACATGTTCTGGGGCGACCGCTACGGCCAGTTGAAGGACCCGTTCGGCCACAGTTGGTCGCTCGCCACGCACAAGCGCGACCTGACCCCGGAACAGATTCAGGAAGGCATGCAAGGCGCGGGGTGCGGCGCGCAATAAGCCGCGGCCCTTCGATCTTTGATAGGATCGGTCTCGACCCATAAACGGCGGGACATGAACGGTGCGCGTCAACCATCAGGCTTTCTTCTGCTCGCTGTTTGTCGCCCGTCTCGCCGATCAGGTCCTGCTGTTCCTCGTTCCACTCGTCGTGTTTCAGACGACGCACCAGGTCTCGTGGTCAGGTCTCGCGTTTTTTATCGAAACCCTGCCGCGTTACCTGGTCTTTCCCTTCTTCGGCGCCTTGTGCGACCGGATCTCGCCGCTCAAGCTGATGCGCGTGAGCCAGACCGTGCGAGCACTGGTGTGTTTCGGCGGCGTGCTGGCGTATGTGCTGTTTGGCGGCATCGGCTGGTTGATCGCGCTGTCGGCATTGTGCGGTGTACTCACGAGCCAGGGGTTGGTCGCACGCGAAGTGATGCTGCCGCAAATCTTCTGCACGCAGCAATTCCAGCGTGTCCTTGCCTACTCGCAGTTGGCCGACCAGTTGGGTTTCGTACTCGGCCCGATGCTGGCCGCACTGCTGCTCGGCTTGTGGCGCTGGGAGTGGGTGGTCGGCGCAACGGGCGTGCTGTTTCTGCTTGCCGATGCGGCGCTGATGCTGTGGCAACACACCAGCGGTTTCCGCGCCGGTGATCCACCTCCCACTGCGCCGGGTCACTGGACGATGCCCCTGCGCATCGCGCTGCGCCATGTGCTGGTACTGCCCGGCCTGAAAAAAGTCGTGCTGCTCGCCGCAGCCGAAAATCTGGTGATCGGCGTGACGCTCGCGACATCCGCTGCGATGGTGACCGGCTTTCACGCGCAATCGAACCGCTACTATGCCGGCCTGCAAACCGCAGGCGCCGTGGCGACGGTGCTGATTCTCCTGACGATCGCGCGGAACACCTGGCCTGCGCAGACACTCGGCCGGGTCGCGTTCATTTCAATCTGTGCCGGCGGCGTGATCGCCGGCGCGAGTGCGGCGCCCTGGGGCTATGCACTCGGCTTCCTGCTGATTGTCGGCTTCGACAAGATGTTCAATGTCTACATCCGCAGCGCAAGGCAGAAAATCATTCCGCCCGAGGACTACGGCAAGACAACCGGCGCGGTGATCCTGTTGAACAACATGACGCAACCACTCGCCGGTTTGCTAGTCGGGGTGTTTTCGGCGCGCGCACAGACCGGCTTGCTGATCGTGGCGCTTTCGGTGGCGATGGGCTGCATCGGCGTGGCGGTGTCGCTCGGCTCGGCGCTGTTGCGACGCAAGCGCGCGCTCGCGCTTGGTGAATGAAGCCGCGCACGCCTGGTCGGCCGAAATTGCCCGTGCTTTGCGCACGGCGCCATCGGCACAAAACCGCCACGGGAGGCGAATGAATCCTATATTGCCTCACAGACAACATCGAACTTCATTAACTGCGTCGCCCCAAACGCATTGCTGATCGCGACGTCGGCGGCATCTCTCCCGCGCGCCATCAAAACCCGCCCCGTACGCGGCACATTGTTCCGCGGATCGAAGGTCTGCCAGCAGCCTCCCACATACGCTTCGAACCACGCGGCGAAATCCATCGTCGCATACGGCGGCGGCGTGCCGACATCGCTGATATAGCCCGTGCAATACCGTGCGGGGATATTCATCGCCCGACATAGCGTCACGGCCAGATGCGCGAAATCCCGGCACACGCCCTTCCTCTCCTGCCACGCCTGCCACGCGGTCTTGGTCGGCCGCGCGAAATCGTAGCCAAACACAATGTGCTCGTGCACGTAGTTGCAGATCGCATCCACGCGCCCGCGCCCGAGCGGCATCTTGCCGAACGTCTGCCACGCAAATTCGGATAGCAAATCAGTTTCGCAATACCGGCTGCCCAGCAGAAACACCAGCGTATCGTCAGGCAACGCCTCTACCGGATGCTGCTCGGTCAGCGGCGGCCGCCGCTCAGGCTCGGACGACACCTCGAGCACCGCGCTTGTCGAAAACGCAATCAGTCCCTGTGGCGCCACGATCCGGCTGCACAGATTGCCGAAGCCGTCGCGATACTGGCTGATCGGCACCGGCGGATTGACCGCCAGCAAATCCGGACTCAGCACGTCCTTCGCGTGCGAATAGTGCGTGTTCAACATCAGCATCATCGGCGTCGGTTGCACGCACTCATAGACCAGCTCGTAGCCAACGCGCAATTTCATCGCGACGCCCTCTTCCAGTTGAAACATTCAGTTGACGCGCCCGGTGAGCAACCTGAGTTGACACTCCCAGCTAACACGTTCGATTTGTGCAAGCCCAGTCATCCGGCTCGCCCCTCACTTTCCTTCGGTCACGCTCACATCGACCTGCAAACCGCGAAACGAATGCGGCGCGCCATGCCATGTGCCCCACAACGGCAACGCCTGGTAGTAGTTCCACGCCACCGCCACCCGAATCAGATGGCGATTGCCGACGATGCTATTGGTCGGATCGAAATCGACCCAGCCGGCGCCCGGCAGATAGATTTGCAGCCACGCATGCGTCGCACCGCCGCCTTGCACCGCGTCGTGCTCGGGCACGTCGGGCACGAACAGATAGCCACTCACAAAGCGCGCCGCGAGGCCGAGCGAGCGCACCGCATCCATCATCAGCACGGCGAAATCGCGGCAACTGCCGCTGCGGTTGCGCAAGGTGTCGCCAGGACGGTGCACGCCCTTCTCCGTGCGGCGCACATAGAAAAACGTGCTTTTTATGTCGAGTGTCATCGCGCGCAGCAACGCCATCGTGCCGCCGGTGCCGCTCTTGCCGCTCGCGCCGCTCACCCCGCCGCTGCCCGGCACGGGAACGAAGCGCCGTGCCCATTCGTCGACGTCGCGGTCGGGATACTGGCGGCTGCGTGCGTTCACGAGATCGGACGCTTCCTCGTTGGTGTACGCGAACGGCCAGTTCACCGCGTACGGCTCGAGCGCGTAGTCAGGCATGGGCGTTTCGAAGTGTTCGAGCGTCGCTTCGCTGTCGAAGCGCAATTCGCTCGCCTTGCCCGTGAAACTCGCGACCGCCACGGAATTGTCGAACACGTCGTGCAGCCAGTGCAGCCGCGACGGCGTCGGCGTAATCACCAAGCGGCTCGTGACGAGGCGCAAGTCGTGGCTGGCGCGCGGGCGGAACATCATCCGGTGTTCGCCGAACCGCACGGGTTCCGAGTAACGGTAGACGCTGACATGACGCACCGTGAAACGCTGTGGCTCAGTCATCTGACAGGCCGATGGATGCAACTGGATTCGTCCTGAGCATCACGTTCACGCTGGTAAAACCGCTGCCGCAGCAGGCGCTGGGCGCCCGGCACGGTTTGATCCTGAAAGAGCCACGACTAGGGTTCGGCGTGGTGAGGTGCTGTCATCGACAAGCTTTCGCTTTGAGCATACACCCGCCATATTGGTTGAAATCACTCATTTGGCCGGAGGTGGCGCGCTCGCGGAAGTTATCAACAGAATCTGTTCGCAAATCTGTGCATAACTACCCGGCAAAATCGGCAAGCGCTTGATACGCCTACTGTTTCTACAGTGACGTCGAAGTCGGGCAGGCCCCGTGCGGCGCGCCAGCATCGAGCGCATCAAGCGCCTCAATCGCGCACAGTACTGGCGGCGCGGCTGGGCCCGGCTTCCTGCGCGGCCGGCGCGCCACGCTCTTCCTCGCGCCACTCCTGCCGCGAACGCACCATTCTGCGCACGGCGAGGCGCGCCATCTTCACCCAACCCGACGGACGCGGGTCGGCGAGCATGCTGAGCGCGCGGGCATAGTCGAGCGTGAGGCCCGGTGTCCACGCCATCGTCGCGGCGCGTTTGCGCAGTTGCGCAGCCACCCACAACTCCGGCGTCGTCATCACCCGCAGAAACGGCCGCCATCCGCCGAGGTTGCCCCATACCCGCGCCGACGCGCCTTCGATCGCCGCTTCCAGCGCGCGCGATACGCTGCTCGAGCAATTGCGGTGTGTCAGGTTGTAGGTCGTGTCCTGACGATAGGTGTCCCAGAAACGGCGCAGACGCGCGGGATCGTAATTGCGTATGCGCACCTGAACCGTGGACGGACACCACGCTTTCGATTCGGTCGGGTAGTCGGGCTGAAAAACACCGGGCACGTCGTTCTCGCGCGTCGCGCGCAGAAGCCGCGCGAAATCGTCGGGTGAACGATCGATCTCGACGCCCGGATATAAGCTGATGTAGATGCCTTCAGGCGATTCGAGCGCGGCATGCCCGGTCGATATCACGCCGTTACGATCCACCGCCGCAATATAACGATCGACGATCAACTGCCGCCGCGCCTCGCCCTTGGCCGAGCCGACCGGCGTCCACACGTGCACGGTCAACGCATCTTCATCGGCGCTGGGCGGGCCGTCCCATTCCACCGCGCTCAACCGACCGGGCGCGACCGCACTCGCCGCAGAGTTGGCCGCATCCGCGCTTGCATCATCCGACGCCACTGCGGGATTCGAGGCGAGACGCCGCACGCGTGTACTCAGCAGAATCAGGTTCCAGCCGCCGAATATCAGACCGAGGCCGAGACAGTACGGCACGGTGCCCACATAGTGCGTCGGATAAGGCTGATAGAAGAAAACCGCCAGCGCGATTTCAACACCCCCACCTATCATCGCGAGCCGCCAGGTGCGATAACGAACGACCTTCGCGGAAACGATCTGCAGCAGACCGTCGGCGAGAAAGAGCGTGCCGAAGATCATCGACAGAATGAAGTTGCCGTGATGATGGCCGGCGAGAATCAGCGCCGCCGCAAAGCAGAATGCGATGCCCTTCACATAGCGCAGCGTGCGTTGCCCGCCCATGCCAGTCCACGCGACGGTCAGCGTAGCGAGCCCTTCGAGCAACAGCAACAGCGCAAACGGCGTAATCGGGAAATAGAGCGCGCTATCGAGCGCGTCGATGAACACCACCACACCGAGCACGAGGCTCACCCAGCCGATCAACTGCAACGAGCGCCAGCGCGCGCGTAGGTAATCGACACCCAGCAGGATCATAACCAGTCGAACCATTGCAAGCCCTCCGTGATCGATGCGCCTTTCTGAACGCAATCTTAACCATATTCACGGCGCTGGCGCGAACGGGTTCGGTGTAGCGGTGGTCTGCGCGTGATGACGCTTTCACGCAGCGCCGCTTCGCGAATGCATCGTGCATCGACACCGCACGATCGCAGCAAGATCCTCAGACGTACTTGTGGCGCTCATGCCGATGCGCCTTCGACGGACGTGCGCCGCGCTTGCTCGCACTCGCGGCCGCATGCGGTTCATCATCGTGCGGCGAGATGCGCGGGGTGGCATAAGGACCGTTCGGCAACACGGCGGGGCTTTGCGGGGTTGCCGCGCTTTGTGGCGCAGTCGATGAAGTCTGTGCAGCGGGCAACGGCCCCGTTGCGGCGTCGATCACCTTCTGCAATTCGTCCTGCGCGTACGCTGGCAGCGGCGCGGGAGGATACGTCGCGTTGGCAGCCATGGCAGTGGAGGTGGCAGAGACGGCACAGGCAAGGCCGAGGGCGATCATCAAGTGGGCGATTTTCATGTCGAGTCCTGGTCAGGATGACGCGACTCGCATGATGGAAAGCGTGGCGCGCGTCAATGGATCGGAAGGTTCCTGACGGCTTGAACCGTCAGCACAAACAGTGTGACGGCCGGGACATGAAGGGTAAATTTTATTAAGCCGGATTCAGATAACCATAATCTGGCTTAATAAGCGCCGGCGCGAAGCATTCTCGACGCGCCGGCCTGCAACGGACAAACGCAGTTCCGGCGAATGTCACTCAGGCAGCCGCGGCTTGCGGCATTTCCATGCCCTGCTCTCCACCCAATGCGTCGAGCAGATCGCACAGCATGCGATCGAGTTCGGCGGTCATCAGCGTGACGTCGGAATCGAAGCGCTCGTCGTCGTTCTGCGCGGTGGGGTCGCTTGCTTCCTTGAGGACATCGAGCGGCGCGATGCGCTTGATTATCAACGAAGGCGTCAGCACGAACGACACGCGATCGTTCCACGTCATCGCGAGACGCATGCATTGCTTGCCGGCTTCGATATGACGGCGCATATCTTCGGCATCCAAAGTATGTCCGACGTAGCGCACCGTCGCGTTGCCTTCCGTCGGCGAGCGCAATTCGGTGTCCTGGTCGAGCGTGAAGCCCGCGGGACCCTCGCCGGAAAGCAGCCATCCGGTCATCGCCGCCACCGGAGATTGCGTGACGCGCACGGTGCCGAGCGGCAGTTGATCGATCGACTTCACCAGCAGGCCGCGCACTTCGTCGGCGACCGCTTGCGAGCCCGCGTCGATCACGAGCCAGCCGTTCCTGGTATCGATCCACACGCGCGTATCGCGACGAATGCTGAAGGCGCGCGGTAGCAGTTCGTCGGTCACCTGCTCCTTGAGTTCGCGCATCTGCTTGCGGCCAGGTTTGAAGCCCTGCTGCTCTTCGAGTTCGAGCGCACGCGCCTTGGTCACTTGCGTGACGACCGAAGCCGGCAGCAGTTTCTTTTCGGCGCGAAACACCAGCAGCATCTGGCCATTGAGCGAATACACCAGCGAGTCGTTGTCGCGCGGCGACGCCCAGCCGTGGCTTTGCATCTCGACGCTGTTGCCGGGCGCGAACGCGTGCGGCGCGAGCCATTTCTCCATTTGTTCAGGGGTGACGGACCACGGAGCGGGAAGACGGTGCAACTGAAGGTTTTTGAACCACATTGGCGGGGTCTTGTATGGGCAAAGCGCGTCATTCTATATGACTCGGAGAAGATGACGTGGTCGGGCGCGTGCCCGCACGCTCGGTGCCGACGCGACGCCACCGCAACGATGATTTTCAAATAAAACTCGAAAATCCTTTAAGCAACAGACCGATTATCAAACACAGCCGTTAGCCAGAGAATGCGTTTCATCAAATCAACTTCTCCGGAGCGTGTCATGTCCCCAACCTTCATTTACAGATTTGCCAGTCACGCGCTGCTCGCAGCGGGCCTCGCCGGCGCCGTGAGCGCACACGCAGCGAGCGCTGACACCTTGCCAGTGCCCCATCACATTGCCGTCGACTCCGCTTCGGCGAAGAGCGCCGCGATCGTGCGGACCGCGCGTCGCTACGCCGCGTTCTGGAATACTGGCGACGAGGCCTACGCGAAACTCGCACTGTCACCGGCGTTCGTCGACCGCACCTTGCCGGACGGCAGGCAGCAAGGTCCGAGCGGCCCGTTGCAGGCATCGAAGGGATTTCGCGCGGCGGTGCCTGACCTGCACGCCGAAATCGACGACCTCGTGGTGGCGGGCGACCGCGCCTCGGTTCATCTGCATTTCTATGGGCACTTCACCGGGCAGTTCCAGAACCTCAAAGGCAACGGCCAGACCGTCGACTTCCAGGCTTTCGATCTTTATCGCGTGGAGGGCGGCCGCATCGTCGAAAACTGGCACCTCGAAGACAATCTGACCCTGCTCAAACAGCTCGGGGCGATCAAACCATAGTGGTTTAGCCGCATCAGTCTTGAGGCGCGCTTTACGTTCAAATCAGCTAGACTTTTTGAGAAGCGCACGACAAAGACGGAGGCGGCCATGGCCGATGAAACCGCACCTTGGCAGATGGTGGAGTACGAGGGTTTCGAAATTCACGTGGCGCCCTTCCCGAAAAATCCGCCCGACGAAACGAAGCCGTCGGCCGCGCCTGATAACCGCTACACGTATGTCGGTTACGTGTGCCATCCGGGCGCCGATCCGGCCATCCCAGGGCATGCAGTGCCGTTCCATCCGGATGGCGAAGAGAGCTTCGCCGGCATGGAAGACGCGCTCTACGAGGGTGTGCATGTGGGTCGCAGTATCGTCGACGGCACGCACCCCGATTTGACGGTGCTGCCGCTGGTGACGGGCGGGGTGTGAACCTCGCTTGCGGTTCAGCGAGGCGTTTGCACGCTCAGCGCGTCCTGCTTCGTCAAAAGACGTAGCGCGAGGTCCAGCATCCGCTGGTTGGCGCTTGCGGGCGTGAACGTCTCGACTTTTCGCAGTGCCGCCTGCACGAGACTCTGGCGTAGCTCGGTGTCCTTGAGTAGCCGCTCGATTGCGTGCGCCATCGCGTCCACGTCGCCCGGCGGCACTAGCAGGCCGGCCTTGCCGCCCTCCAGCAAATCCCGCGGACCGGTTGGGCAATCCGCCGAAAGCACCGGTGTGCCGAGCGCCATAGCCTCGCCGAGCACCATGCCGAAACCCTCGTAGCGGCTACTCAATACGAGCAATTTCGCCTGACGGATATAGGGCGGCGGATTGGCACAGAAACCCAGAAAATGCACCGAAGCGCCGATGCCCAATTCGTCGGCGAGTTGCTCGAGCTCGCGCCGGTCCCGCCCCTCACCGATCAGGACGAGCACCGCTTCGCAGCGGCCGCCCTTGCGTACCTGAGCGTAGGCTCGCAACAGCGTCTTGTGGTCCTTCTGACCTTCGTCCAGACGCGCCACCGAAACGATGAACGACTCCGCCGGACGTTCGATCTCCGCGCGCGCCGCGCGCCGCAGTGCGTCGACGTCGATCACATTCGGCAATTCGACAATGTAGAGGCCGGTTGCCGAAAAGAGTTCTTGCGCCTCGTTCAGCATGGCGGGGGTCAGCACGGCGATCGCCGAGTAACGCGAATAATGCCTCACGCGACGGGCGACGTAGCGCTCGCTCTTGCTGCCGAGCCGCGCCGCGAGGCTGAAATGGCTCACGCCGAACCAGGGCACGTCGCAACCGCCCGCCAGATGGCGCAGCGAAAAATCGAAATCGCAGATCAGATCGTGCTGCTTTGCGAGACGCCGCATACGAAACGCCGCCAGCGGCCGGATGGCGCCGTAGGTCAACAGCTTGTGCAATAACTTCACGCCGACACCGAGTCTGCGCCGACGAGCCGCCTGATGAAGCGCGTACATCCATTTCGACGAGGCAAGGACGTGCACAGGCACATCGGCGGGTATCGACTGCGCGCGCCAGAACGACAGGTCGTCGGTCGGATAGGCCACCGACAGGCTCGGCGCGAACAGCCGCCGGTCGAGCGTCTTCAGCCAGGACAGCAGCGCGGTCTCGGTGCCGCCTTTTCCGAAATCGTTGATATGAAAGAGGATGCGCAGCGGCGGGCGGTCAGCTTCAGTAGCGTGAGGGTTCGCGTTCGTCATCCTGGTTATTCGCCCAACTCTGCCGTCGGCGCTTCGCGCCGCTGTTCGCTGCCTATCACCGTGGATTTCCTCCGTGCGGTTTCGGGCGCCATCCCACCCGAAGCGTCGACTTGCTCCGCGCAACCCAGCAGCAGCCCCGCAAAAGCCCAGAACGCGAGCATAGTGGTCTGCCACATGAAATCATCGGTGGTATTTTTCGCGATCATGCCGGCCACGAGCGCCACGCCCGCAGCACACAACCAGGGTTCAACCCGCCGCAGCCGCCAGAAACGCGCGATGAGGCACAGCAACAGCGTGCTCTGGAGCACGACTCCAATGACTCCCGTCTGCAACCACGTGTTGATGAACAGGTTGTGCGCGTGCGTCAGCGCTTGCGGTTCGACCGTCAGCAAACTGGCTGGCACCTCGCTGCGATAGACGATACCTGGCAGCGGCTTGCCGAAGCCAACCCCGACCCACGCATGACGCTCGGCTTCACCGATATAAAACGCCCACAGCTTCGGGCGCGTGTCGGCCGATACCGTGTCGCCGATTGCGGACAGCGAGCCCGGCACGTAGACCTGATGACCGTCGATCACGACATCGCGCGCCTGCGTGACAGCGGGCACGGCGCCGGCCGTCCGCAGACGGGCGCTGAACTCGAGCGTGCCGACGCTGACCGCGCCCACCACGGCAATGACCAGCACCGACAGCAGCAGACGGCGCCGGTATAGCGGGAACAGCGCGATCAGAAGCGTGACGGCGGCGGCCGGCCAGAAGAACCGGTTGAGCGTTGCCAGTCCGATGAAAAGGCACAGCACAATACCGCTTGCGCCGATCACACGCCAACGCAGCCGCATCATGAAGCCCGCGAAGAGCGGCATGGCAAATACCGCGAGTGTGCTCGTGTGACCGACACGATTGTAGAAATGCAGCGGGAAGGTGTTGGCGGTGGGCGGTTGCAGATGCCCCCAGTTGAACGCGCTGATGGCGCCGAGCGCCACGCAGGCGACCCAGTTGACGAGCACCACGGGCGCCGGCCGCCTCAGTTGCGTGCCGAACAGCCAGAAGCCCCAGAACGACACCAGCGGATAAAGCACCTCGTCGCACCACGCGTGCAGACTGACCATTGGATACATGGACCACGCGACCGACGCCAGACTCCAGCCGGCCCAACCCGCAATGGGCAGCACCAGCGGCCAGTGCAACACCGACGGCCGGTTCGGCGAGCAGGCCGCCGCCAGGACGCCGAGCGCCATCAGAGCGAGCGCATTGAAGACGATCGCCGTCATGTGGCCGAACATCACCACAAACAGAATGACTGGACACGCAACCCAGAACACGCGCTCCACTCGCGCAGCAGCGTGAGTCATTACACTTTCACCAGAACAGTTTGCAAAGCGTTGTATACCGACTCGACCGACAGCCGGCCCATACAGTCGGCATGGTCGCCGCGCCACGCGACGCAGGTCGTCTCGTTGCGATCACAGCGCCGCACCCATGCTACCTCGCGGCGAAAAATAAAAGGCTGATCGCGGCACGGCATATCGGCGATCGTAATCGGCACGAACGGCACCTCGCACCAAAAGCGGCCCGCACCGTGAATCAACGCGTTGCCCGGCCCGAACAGCGCGAGCGTCGGCACCCCAATCAGACGCCCCAGATGCGCCACGCCGGTATCGGGACAAACCACGGCTTGCGCACCGGCAAACAGATGCCACAACTCGCCGAGACCGAGCCGCGCCGCCAGGTTCGGATGGCTTGGGTCCGGGTCGATCGCGCGAATCAGTTCCGCTTCGCCGGGCCCGCCGGTCCATACCGGCAGATAGCCGAGAGCTTCCACCCGTTGCGCAAGCTCACGCCAGCGCGCGTTGGGCCAGCGTTTGACGCTGCTGCTCGCGCCCGGATGGAGCACGACGTAAGGCTTCGCCAGTTGCGCCGGCTCGGGTAGCGCTACGTGTTGCGGCGCGCTCCAGTCGGTAGGCCGGTAGGCGCGCGGTGGCGGCCCGTCGATCAGTTCTGTGGCGAGGTCGGCCCAGGCCGCCGGCGCGGCGGGATACGGCACGCTCCGGTTGAGCGGCCAGTTCTTCCAGGCCGGTTCATCGCCCGCGTGTCCGATGATCCAGCGGCAACCCGCGCCCAACGCGAGCCAGCTATGACGATTGTCGCCGAGCACTATGCCGAGGTCGTAAGGTCCGGAAAGCAAAACGTCCCGCACCGACTTCGAATCACGCGGATCGAACGGCAAGGCTGTGACGCCGAAAGGCCGCCCCGCATACAGCGGCAAGATCGCCTTCGGACAGTTGAGAACGATCTGCGCTTGCGGATATTGCGCCCGCAGCTTGGCGAGCAGCGGAGTGAGCAGCAGCGTGTCGCCTAGCAATAGATGGTGCGCAATCAGGATACGGCGCACGTGCCGCGGCTCGCGGCGCAAAGGCTTGATCAGGAGTCGCGGGATGGCCCGCGCAAAGATACGAAGACGCCCGGCAAGCCGACTCATGGGCTCATCGGCGCGTTGGTTCCCGCCGCGATCTTGCTGTACGCCGATACCCGGCGCGAGGTCGCGTTCGCCATACACAATCTCCAACGGTATTCTTCAAGAAGGCCTCCAGTGCGGCGGCTACGGCCCCGTCACAGCGGGCTGGCGCGGTTCGGGACGGCGCCTCTAGCCCGCCGCCTGTCCAGGCCGGCATGGAAAGCTCGATGAAATATAGGGGTGTTCGGCTCGAATTGAGTTTGAGTTCGAGCCTCGATATCTGAAAATTATAACATGTGCCCCTGCCGCGGAACGATGCGAAGCCGCGCCAGGAGGCCCGCCCGCCTCTTCTGCGGCAACGCTGCGGCGGCCCTTAACACGCGGCGTCGATCTGCCTCGCCAGCGTCAACAGCGCGCCAGCGTGAGCGGCAACGCCCGGGTCGTAAAGCACCGCGTCGCGGGCGAGTTCCGGCGGCGCGCGACGCGTGCCGTCGCGATACTCCCGCACCGCTCGCTCGAGTGTCACGCGCAGGTCGGCGAGGTCGGCCGGTGCGAAAACGAATTTCGCATGCGGGGCGATCGCATCGCAGCAACCGATACTCGACGGGAAAATAACCGGCGTGCCGCACATCACCGATTCGATGCCCACTAAGCCGAACGGCTCATAGGTCGATGCGAGGATCGTGAAGTCCGCGGCTTGATAACACTCCGCGAGCTCTTTCACGTAGCCGATATAGCGTAGCCGTTCGGACGGGCGCGCGGGAGGCCGCCCGGCCACGGCCACCACCACGGGCAGCGCCGTGTCGCGCAGCGCGGCTTCGATGAGCGGCAAACCCTTGCGCTCGTGGCTGCTCGACGGAAACAGCAGGACGATCTCGTCATCGGCGAAACCGTATTTCTGACGCAAGGCGGCGCGCGTCGCGGCATCGGTCGGCGCGAAGCGCGTGCCGTCCACGGGTGGAAACAACACGCGGATCTTCGCCTCGTCGACACCGTACAGTTCGCGCAACTCGTCGTGCATCAGTTTCGAATGCGCCACCACGACCTTCGAGCGCTCGTATTGGCGGCGCTCGAGCGCAATTTGCCAGCGGTCCGAACGCTTCTGCGCGCGTCCCGTCGCCCGCAAGAAACCGAGATGCGTACCGCCGCAGATCGCTACGTCAGACGAGTCGACACGGTTACAGCCGATCAGCACGTCGACGTGCGCCGCGCGGCGCGCGGCGCGCAGCCGCCACGAAAACCAGTGGTCGCGCAGCTTACCCGGCAGGAACGAGACGTTGATGCGGTGGGGCTCGACCAACTTGCATTCCGGCAGCGACGTGTCGAAACGACGCGCGAAAAAGGCCGGTTCGACGCCGAGCGCGGCAAGGCCGCGCACGAGATCCATTGCGTAGCGCTCGAAACCGCCGCTGTGCTGTAAGGCGTTACTGGAGAGTCCAAGTTTCTTCATTCAGACAGCGCGCGCCAGCGCCTCGTCAATTGTTACGGGGGTAAGTCATGCGCGGTCCGGGCTAGCGGACCGCATGAATGGAGATCCGCATGGCCGATGACGTGTCGTGTCGTGCGCTTTACGCTGCGTCCTGCTGGAACTGGATGCGATGCAAATGCGCGTACAGACCATTTTGCGCGAGCAGTTCGCGATGACTGCCGCTCTCGACGATCCGCCCCGTTTCCATCACCAGAATCCGGTTGGCGCGCTCAATGGTCGACAGGCGGTGCGCGATGACCAGCGTGGTTCGGCCCTTCATCAAGGTTTCCAGCGCCGCCTGCACGTGGCGCTCGGATTCCGAATCCAGCGCCGAGGTGGCTTCGTCGAGAATCAGGATCGGCGCGTCCTTGTAGATCGCGCGCGCAATCGCCAGACGCTGGCGTTGACCGCCCGAGAGCATCATGCCGTTGTCGCCGACCAGCGTATCGATGCCATTGGGCATCGCCTCGACGGTGTCCCACAGGTTCGCCGCACGCAGCGCCGCCCTGACCTTGTCCGGATCGGCCGGCTGGCCATAAGCGACATTGTTCGCCACCGTATCGTTGAACAGCACCACGTCCTGGCTCACCATCGCGATCTGGCTGCGCAGCGCGTGCAGCCCGTATTCAGGCAACGCGACGCCGTCGACCAGAATCTCGCCACCGGTCGGATCGAAAAAGCGCGGCAGCAGATTCACCAGCGTGGTCTTGCCGCTGCCCGACGGCCCCGCGAGCGCCACCATTTCGCCCGGCGCCACCTTGAACGACACCTGATCGAGCGTGTGGCGGCCATGCGTGGCGTTGCTGCCGTAGGTGAACGACACGTCGCGGAATTCCACTTCGCCACGGGCACGCTCGAGCGGCTTGCCGCCGCCTTCCGGTTCGGAGGGTTCGTCGATCAGACCGAAAATCAGCTCGCACGCCGTCATGCCGCGCTGCAGCGGCTGGTTCACGTCCATCAGGTGCTTCAGCGGCGAGATGATCAGCAGCATCGAAGTGACGAACGCCACAAAGCCCCCGACTGTGGTTTGATCCGACGACGACTGCACCACAGCAATCGTAATCACCACGGCGAGCGCAATCGACGCGAGGAACTGCGTCAACGGTTGCGCGAGGCCGCCGGACACGGTCATGCGCATGGCGTAGCCGCGCAGACGCTTGCTCATCGCCGTGAAGCGGTCCGTCTCGTACTGCTCGCCGTTGTGCACCTTGACGACCTTGTAGCCGCCCACCGTCTCTTCGACGATGTACGACAGTTCGTTGGTCAGCAGTTGATGCTCGCGGTTCAGGCGCCGCAAGCGGCGGTTGATCTTGCCCACCAGCCAGCCGATCCCGGGCAGCAGCACCGCGACGATCAGCGTCAGGCGCCAGTTCAGATAAAACAGGTAGCCGAGCAGGAAGAGGACTGTCAGCGAATCGCGCACCAGTGTGACCAACACGCTCAACAGCACGTTGAGAATCTGGTTCACCTCGAAGACGATCGCGTTGATCACGGTGCTCGCGGTTTCGCGCTGGAAGAACGCCACGCTCGTGTGGATCATGCGGTCGAACATCTTCAGGCGCAGATCGAGCAGGATCTTGTTCGATACGTAGGCGAGCAGATAACCCGAAGCGTATTGCGACACGCCGCGAATCAGCGCGAGGCCGATCACGGCGGCCGGTACGAACCACTTGGCGTTGTCGTTGGCATGCGCGCCGAAACCTTTGTCCAGCAGCGGTTTGAGCAAGGCGGGAATCGCCGCGTCGGTGCCGGCGCTCGCCGCCATTGCGACAATCGCGCCGATCACCACCCACAACAGCGGCTTGATATATGGCCACAAGCGCCGGAAGACGACGGCAGGCGACGATGCCTCACCTGAACCGATGGGTTTGCTTAACGTAGGCTTCGCGCTCAAGGAATCCTCTGGGAATGCGGGACAGCATCCGTGCTGCGGGCGGAATGCCCGCAGCACGTAAAATTAAATACGGCATTGTAAACGGTTGCGGATTGCCCGGCCGGTAGTGATGAATTGGCCAGATTCGGCCGGATTCGCAGGCCGATAGCGGCCGGCGGACGTGTCCGGCCACGGCCACCGCGCGCTGTGTATACTTGCGCGACTCATTCCGTCACCCTGCGCCCTCCACGCAATTCAGGTATGCAAGAAACCACCCTCGGCGTCGCCATCATCACCAAAAACGCGGCGGCGCGACTGGCCGAATGCCTGCAGGCCGTGGCCTTCGCCGATCAGATCGTCGTGATCGACGGCGGCAGCACCGACGGTACCGCCGACATCGCCCGGGCACATGGAGCGCGCGTGCTCGAGCAAACCGACTGGCCGGGCTTCGGCCCGCAAAAAAACCGCGCCGTGGAGGCGCTGACCACCAGTTGGATTCTCTCGCTCGACGCCGACGAAATCGTCACGCCGGAACTGGCTGCGGCGATCCGTGCGGCGCTGGCCGCACCTACCGCCGATGTCTACGCGGTGGACAGGTTGTCGAGCTTTTGCGGCCACTGGATTCATCACAGTGGCTGGTATCCGGACTGGATTCCGCGCCTGTTCAAACGTGGCGCCGCGCGTTTCTCCGACGACCTCGTGCACGAGCGCCTGGTGTTCGACACGCCGTCGCAGCGACTGACCGGCAAGCTGATGCACTACTCCTATGAGGACTTCGAAGGCGTATTGCGCAAACTCGACGCGTATTCGACGGCGGGTGCGCAGCAACGTCACGCAGCGGGCAAGCGCGGCAGTTTTGGCAAGGCGCTCGGGCGCGGCGCGTGGGCGTTCGTGCGGACCTATGTGCTTCGACGTGGATTTCTCGACGGCCGCGCGGGTTTTATGATCGCGGTGTTCAATGCCGAAACGGTGTACTACCGGTTTCTGAAGCTGGCGCGGATGGGGGAGCAGACGCGGCGCTAGGGGCCACGGCTCGCCAACGGTTGGCCCACACCCACGCAACCGCGCGGGCCAACCAGACATCAATAAACAATTTCGATCGAGCTTCCGGCAAACTCACCGCGCAATGCCGCGAGCAGTTCGTCAGTCGGCTTCACGCGCCACGCATCGCCCAGACGCATTTCGCCTTGCGCGTTTTCGCTGCGATAGACCACCTGCACCGCGAGGCCGTTCGGAATCTGCACAGCCTGGCGCTGGCCACCGCCGCCATAACCGCCGCCGTTGCGGCCACCACCACCCCCGCCTCCATTGCCACCACGCGATGACGCCGCCGGCGCCGGCGTAGCTTGCGGCTCGTCCTTACCCGCGCTATGCGCTTCGAGCACACGCCGCAACGCCAACGCGTCCGCATTGCCGTTCATCTGCACCTTCACGGCTTCCGCATAACGGCAACGCGCGCGGCCGAGATCCATCACCGTGTCGACCGTGAAACGGATGCCGCCGGTGAACGCGTCGTTACGCGCCTGGCCCTGCACCACCAGTAATTCGTCTTCCTTGAATAGCTGTTTGTGCGCTTCAAAGGTCTCGTTGAAGACGGTCACTTCGCATTGACCGGTGCCGTCGTCGAGCAGCGCGATCAGCATCTTGCCGCGCTGGGTCATCTGCGTACGCAGCGACGCGATCACACCCGCGACCAGCTTGTCGCGCCCTTCCTTCAATTCGCCGATCTTCTGGCGCACGAAACGGCGCACTTCATTCTTGTAGGCATCGAACAGATGGCCCGACAGGTAGAAGCCGAGCGCGGCCTTCTCTTCCTGCAGCTTCTTCTTTTCCGGCCATTCCGGCTCGTCGACCAGTTCGTGACCTTGCGAGGGCGCGTCGCCCATATCGAACAGGCCCGCCTGCATCGCATTGGCGCTTGCCTGCTCGGCGGCTTCCATGGCCAGCGAGACGGAGGCGATCAACTGTGCGCGATTCGCATGCAGCGTGTCGAACGCACCGGCGCGGATCAATGCTTCCACCGTCCGGCGATTGACGATCCGGCGGTCGACCCGGTTGCAGAAGTCGAAGATGTCGATGAACGGACCTTCTTCGCGTGCACGCAGGATTTCTTCGATCGCGTTCTGGCCGCTGCCCTTGATCGCGCCGAGACCGTAGCGGATCGTTTTCGAGCGCTTGCCGTCCGCTTCCGCGACCGGCTCGAACCGGTACGCCGACAGATTGACGTCCGGCGGCAGCACGGCCATCTTGTTCGTGAGGCAGTCCTCGAACAGGATCTTGACCTTGTCCGTGTCGTCCATGGCGAGCGACATATTCGCCGCCATGAATTCGGCCGGATGGTGTGCCTTCAGCCATGCGGTGTAGTACGCAAGCAGCGCATACGCCGCCGCGTGCGACTTGTTGAAGCCGTAGCCCGCGAACTTCTCCATCAAGTCGAAAATTTCGTCGGCCTTCTCGCCGGCCAGCCCGTTCTTCGCGGCGCCCTGGCGGAACAGCTCGCGATGCTCGGCCATTTCCTCGGCCTTCTTCTTACCCATCGCGCGACGCAGCAAGTCGGCGCCGCCCAGCGAGTAGCCGCCGATGATCTGCGCCATCTGCATCACCTGCTCCTGGTAGACCATGATGCCGTAGGTCTCTTTCAGAACAGATTCAACACGCGGATCCGGATACTCCACCACTTCGCGGCCGTGCTTACGCGCACAGAAGCTCGGAATCAGGTCCATTGGGCCCGGACGGTACAACGCCACCAGCGCGATGATGTCCTCGAAGCGGTCAGGCTGCGCGTCTTTCAGCATGCCTTGCATGCCGCGGCTTTCCAGCTGGAACACGGCAACCGTGTTCGCTTTCTTTAGGATCGAGAACGACGCCGCATCGTCGAGCGGCACCTGCGCGAGCGACCAGTCTTTCTTCGACGGATCGAGACGGCGGATATAGCGCTCGGCCCAATCCAGAATGGTCAGCGTGGTGAGGCCCAAAAAGTCGAACTTCACGAGGCCGACGGCTTCGACGTCGTCCTTGTCGTACTGGCTCACGACGCCGCTTTCGTCGCCCTGCGTATAGAGCGGGCAGAAATCGGTCAGCTTGCCGGGCGCGATCAGCACGCCGCCGGCGTGCATACCGACGTTACGCGTGAGGCCTTCCACGCGCTGCGCGAGTTCAAGCAGCTGATGCACTTCGTCTTCGTTATCGAAGCGCTCCTGCAGGAGCGGCTCTTCCTTCATCGCGTCGGCGATGGTGACGTGCTTGCCCGGCTTGAACGGAATCAGCTTGGCGATGCCGTCCGTAAACATATAGCCGAGATCGAGCACGCGGCCGATGTCGCGCACCGCCGCTTTCGCCGCCATCGTGCCGAAGGTGGCGATCTGCGACACGGCGTCCGCGCCGTACTTGTCCTTCACGTACTGAATCACACGGTCGCGGCCGTGCTGGCAGAAGTCGATGTCGAAGTCGGGCATCGAGACCCGTTCCGGATTCAGGAAACGCTCGAACAGCAGGTTGTAGCGCAGCGGATCGAGGTCGGTCACGCCGAGCGCATACGCGACCAGCGAACCTGCGCCCGAACCCCGGCCCGGACCGACCGGCACGCCGTTGTTCTTGGCCCAGTTGATAAAGTCCGCAACGATCAGGAAGTAGCCCGGAAAGCCCATCTTGATGATCGTGCCGCACTCGAATTCGAGGCGCTGGTAATACGTCCCGCGCTGCGCCTCGCGCTCGGCCGCATCCGGGTACAACTGTTCGAGACGCTTTTCGAGGCCCTCTTTTGACAATTGCACGAGGTAGTCGTCGAGCGACATGCCGTCGGGTGTCGGAAAGAGCGGCAGCTTGGGCTTGCCGAGTTCGAGCGTCAGGTTGCAGCGCTTGGCGATTTCGACACTATTGGCAAGCGCCGACGGAAGGTCCGCGAACAGCCCCGCCATTTCTTCCTGCGTACGGAAATACTGCTCGGACGTAAAGCGTTTCGAGCGGCGCGGATTCGCCAGGATGTCGCCTTCGGAAATACACACGCGCGCTTCGTGCGCGGTGAAATCGTCCGGCGTCATGAACTGCATGGGGTGAGTGGCCACCACCGGCAATTTCAGCGACGCCGCGAGCGCGACCGCCTGCTGCACGTACTGCTCGCCGCCCGGCTGACCACACCGTTGCAGTTCGATATAGAAGCCGCCAGGAAACACCTTCGCCCAATGCAATGCATTGCGTTTGGCCGCTTCTTCGTTACCGGCGGCGAGCGCGAGGGCAATGTCGCCCTGTTGCGCGCCCGACAACGCGAGCAGGCCTTCACCCAGACCGGATTCGAGCCAGCCGGCTTCGATTTCCGCACGGCCGCGATACTGGTTGGTGAGCGATGCCTTGCTGAGCAACTCGCACAGATTCAAATAGCCGCGCCGGTTCTTGACCAGCAGCAGCAAGCGGGAAGGCTTCTCGCGGTCGTCGGGATTGGTAATCCAGACGTCGCAGCCGGCAATGGGTTTGACCCCTTTGCCGCGGGCTTCCTTGTAGAAGCGGACGAGGCCGAACGCGTTGCCGAGGTCGGTGAGGGCGAGCGCACCCTGACCGTCTTTGGCAGCGGCCTTGACGATGTCGTCAAGACGCACGATGCCATCGGCAATCGAGAATTCGGAGTGGACGCGAAGATGAACGAAGCGGGGATCTGACATGGGCGACATTGTAACTCCACCCTTCCGGAGTTTTCAGGGCAAAACCGCGCGTTAGCCGTTCGGCTTAGGACAGAAACGCGAGCGCGCCGCACACCGGTGTTGTGCAGGCGATTTGCGCTGCCGCAAAGGGTTGGCCATTCGGCCGAGTCGGCCAAAGCGCCGGCTTGAGGGATAATACGGGTTTCGCCCTTTTCGACGTGGCCGCGCCGCATGGAGTTTGAATGCGGGCGTTTTAAATGCGCCCCGTTTTCCGCGCGGCCACTTCTTACCGCTGGACACACATGAGTATCGTCAATCTCGCCGCGTATCATTTCGCGACCATCGAAGACACCGCCGCATGGCGCCCGTTCGTTACGGAGCGCTGTAATGCGCTCGGCTTGCGCGGCACCATCCTGCTGGCGCCGGAAGGCATCAACCTGTTCGTCGCCGGCACGCGCGAAGCCACAAACGCGTTCATCGACTACATCCGTCACGACGCGCTGTTCGAAGGCAAGTTCGTCAATCTGCAGTTCAAGGAAAGCCTGTCGGACAAACAGCCGTTCACCCGCATGCTGGTCAAGCTCAAGCGCGAGATCATCACGATGAAAAAGCCGGCGATCCGGCCGGAGCTTGGCCGCGCGCCGTTCGTCGACGCCCCCACGCTGAAAACCTGGCTCGACCGCGGCCATGACGACGAAGGTCGCCCCGTCGTCATGCTGGACACACGCAATGCGTTCGAAGTGGACGTCGGCACGTTCGATGACGCGCTCGACTACCGCATTACGAAATTCAGCGAATTTCCCGAAGTCATCGAACAAAACCGCGCCGATCTCGAAGGCAAGACGGTGGTGTCGTTCTGCACAGGCGGGATTCGTTGCGAGAAGGCGGCGATCCACATGAAGGAAGTCGGCATCGAGAACGTGTACCAGCTCGAAGGCGGCATCCTGAAGTATTTCGAGGAAGTCGGCGGCGCGCACTATCACGGCGACTGCTTCGTATTCGACTACCGCACCGCGCTGAATCCGCAACTGGAGCCGACCGCGACCGTGCAATGCTTCGGCTGCCGCGCGGTGGTGCCGCCGGAAGCGCAGCAATCGCCAATGTACGTGGCGGGCAAGACGTGTCCGGAATGCCATCCGGACAGCAAGGCGGCGCACGCCGCCTGATGCGGGCGGTTGCAGCGGGCGGGCACCTTCACGTTGCGGCCCGCCGCCCCCATACGGATTCTTGGCTGAGCGGCATGGGTCCCTCAGTTGTTCATCGTATTTGCGCATCAACACACCGATCGAACCCATGACCTATCGTGGACGCTTCGCGCCGTCGCCTACCGGGCCCTTGCATTTCGGCTCACTGGTGAGCGCGCTCGCAAGCTGGCTGGACGCGCGCGCGCATCGCGGCGCGTGGCTGGTGCGCGTCGAAGACATCGACGGGCCTCGCACCGTCCCAGGCGCGGCCGAGGAGATTCTGTCCACTCTCGAACGCTTCGGCATGCACGCTGACGAGCCGCCCGTCTGGCAAAGCCATCGTATTGCGCGCTATCAGGAAGCATTCGAGCAATTGAAAGTTGGCGGCCTGGTCTATCCATGCGGCTGCACGCGCAAGGAGATTGCCGACTCGCTGCTGCATGCGCACGCGCGCAACACCACGCTCGCCTACCCTGGCACCTGCCGCAGCGGCCTGCATGGCAAACCGGCGCGCGCATGGCGCCTGCGCGTACCCGACGGCGATGCCGCGGTGATCACATTCGAGGACCGCTGGCAGGGCAAACAGACGCAGAACCTGGCCACCGAGGTCGGCGACTTCGTCCTGAGACGCGCTGACGATCAGTGGGCATACCAACTGGCGGTGGTGGTCGACGATGCGGACGCGGGGATTACGCATATCGTGCGCGGCGCGGACTTGATGGATTCAACAGCGCGGCAGATCTACCTGCAGCGTTGCCTGGGCGTGCCGACGCCGGAGTATTTGCACGTACCGGTGGTCACGAACGATGAGGGCGAAAAGCTCAGCAAGCAAAACGGCGCAACTGCGCTGGACAATGACAAACCGTTTGAAGCGCTGAGCGCAGCCGCTCGTCATCTGGGGCTTGGATTAGACGGGACTGCGCATACTACGCTAGAGGGTTTTTATGCAGCCGCGACGGCAGCATGGGCGCAGCGCACGGGCGTGCGAGTGTGATGGCAGCGAGGCGTAGCGGCCGCCCCGAACAGAGGCAGCGCCAGTGAACCGCGCAGAAAGGAAGCGCTCAGAAAAGAAACACTAAAAACAACAAGACCAAGGCAAAAAGCCGGGCATCAGGTAGACGACGGCGACTTCCTCGGCATCCCAAACCCACCGAGCAACGCAGCCAACGGCTGCTTGGAAGTCGACTTCTGCGGAGCAGCAGCAGACGAGGCAGCCGCCTCTTCAACCTTCCTCACAGACGCTGCCGAAGGCTCATAAGGCTTGAGGAAGAAATCATCCACAGGCTGCGCACGATGATGATGCGGCCGATCGAACGAACCCGAGGACGAAGCCCCCGAACGCCGGCGACCGCCCCGCTCGTCGCGGCCCTCTGCACGGCCATCCACGCGCTCGCGCCGCGGCGGACGCTCTTCATGGTGATGCCGCACCGGCGTATCGACAGTCAGGTGTTGCACTTCCAAAGGCCGCTTGATCAGCTTCTCGATGTCGGCAAGCTGCTTGCGCTCATTCGGGCTGCACAGCGACAACGCATCGCCGGAAGCCCCAGCACGCCCGGTACGGCCAATCCGGTGCACATAATCTTCCGCATTGAACGGCAGATCGAAATTGATCACGGCGGGCAGCTCGGCAATGTCCAAACCGCGCGCAGCGACGTCGGTCGCCACCAAAGCCTCGATCTCGCCACGCTTGAACGCATCCAGAGCCTGCATCCGTTCATTCTGGGTCCGGTCACCGTGAATCGCCGTAGCGATCACACCGTCGCGCTCCAGGCTGCGCGCCAGCCGGCTCGCGCCGATCTTGCTGTTACAGAATACGATTACCTGCTTGAGGCCGCGGTCGCGAATCAGCTTAACGACAGCGCCGGTCTTGTCGCCCTCGGCCACTTCATAAACGATCTGCGTCACATTGGTCGCAGTCGAATTGCTGCGCGCGACTTCGATGGTCTGCGGGTCGCGCAGATACGTGGCGGCCAGTTTCTTGATTTCGCCCGAGAACGTAGCCGAAAACAGCAGCGTCTGACGTTCCTTCGGCAGCAGGTTCAGGATGCGCTGCAAATCCGGCAGGAAGCCCATGTCGAGCATCCGGTCGGCTTCGTCGAGCACGAGGATCTGCACCTGGCCGAGATTGGCGGTTTTCTGTTGCACGTGATCGAGCAGACGGCCTGGCGTCGCGATCAGAATTTCGACGCCGCGGCGCAGTTGCTCGGACTGCGGATTCATATCGACACCGCCGAACACCACGGCGCTGCGCAGCGCCGTGTGCTTCGCGTACGACTGCACGTTCGCCGCCACCTGGTCGGCCAGTTCGCGGGTCGGCGTGAGGATCAGCGCGCGCACCGGATGGCGGGCGGGCGATGCGCTCGTGCTGGCCTGCGGCAGCAAGCGCTGGATGATCGGCAGCGAGAAGCTCGCGGTCTTGCCGGTGCCGGTTTGCGCGGCACCCATCATGTCCCGGCCGGCCAGCACGACGGGAATCGCCTGCTCCTGGATCGGCGTAGGGATGGTGTAGCCCGATTCTTTGACGGCTTTCAGGATGTCGGGCGCGAGACCGAATTGATCAAAAGTCGCAGTACTGGGCGTGACGGCTGTGTCGGACATGGTGGCTTTCGCTAAAAATGCGCTTGGCGCGGTGCGCGCGGCAGCGGTCGGAACCGCAGAGGGCATCAGGATGAAGGCGGAGCCACGGCGTTCCGCACGGGACCCGTCAGTATTACGGGAAAAATGCGGCCGGCTCCGGCCGGCGGAAACACCCGCCGGAAAGGCCGGTATTGTAGCACTTCAGCAAAAACACTCATGGCGCATCTGCCGGCTTTCTGCTTACGTCGACGAAAGCCGGACGGCGAGCCGCTCACCAGACCGTCGGTGCCGGCTCCGAAAGGCGGCCTGCGAGGGTCGGACCGCCTCGCTGGCAGCGTAGTGCGCGCGTGCGACAGATGCATGACAGTCCGGCTCAACCCGACCCTGCCACAGGATGCCCGAACGAGGGGGCACGGACCACCGCACACCACGACGGGGCCCGAATCCCTGTAGATGAAGCACAGCCCCGGCAGGCGCCCGCATCATCGTCGTGCGCCGCCGCACCGCCCCGTCACCACGTCTCGCGCATCACCATCAAACGCATCTCGGTCATATCCTCGATCGCGTAGCGCACGCCTTCGCGCCCGAGCCCGGAATCTTTCACGCCGCCATACGGCATGTTGTCGACCCGGAACGACGGCACGTCGTTGATCACCACGCCGCCCACGTCGAGCAGATCCCACGCGCGGTGCGCATGGGCGAGCGAATCGGTGAACACGCCGGCTTGCAGGCCGAAGTCGCTGTCGTTGACAGTAGCGAGCGCCGCGTCGAAATCATCGAAACGCTCCAGAATCGCGACCGGGCCGAAGGCTTCCTTGCGGTAGAGGTCAGTGTCGCGCTTCACGCCTTCGAGCAGCGTGGCCTCGAACATCGCGCCCTCCACCCTGCCACCGGCGACGATCTTCGCGCCCGCCTGCACCGCGCTTTCCATCCAGCCGGCGAGACGATTGGACTCCGATTCGGAGATCATCGGCCCGACAAAGGTCTTCTCGTCCTTCGGATCGCCCATGATCAGCGACTTCGTCTTCGCGATCAGCTTCTCGCGCAGGGCATCGTAAATCTTCGCGTGCACCAGAATCCGCTGCACGCCGATGCAACTCTGCCCCGACTGATAGAACGCGCCGAACGCCAGCCGATCGACCACATAGTCGAGCTTGCCGCCCTGATCGCCGTCGACGATCGCCGCCGCGTTGCCGCCCAGTTCCAGAATCACTTTCTTCTTGCCGGCCTTTTTCTTCAGTTCCCAGCCCACCGCGGGCGAGCCGGTAAAGGACAGCAGCTTGAAACGTTCATCGGTGGTGAACAGATCGGCACCGTCGCGATGCGCGGGAAGAATCGAGAATGCGCCTTTCGGCAGGTCGGTTTCCGCCAGAATCTCGCCCATGATGAGCGCGCCGACCGGGGTGCGGCTCGCCGGTTTCAACACGAACGGCACGCCTGCCGCGATCGCCGGCGCGACCTTGTGCGCGGTCAGATTCAGCGGAAAATTGAACGGCGAGATAAACGAACACGGACCGATCGGCACACGCTTCACGTAGCCGTGGTAGCCCTTCGCCCGCGGCGAAATCTCCAGATTGATGATCTCGCCGTCGATGCGCACCGACTCTTCAGCCGCCACCTTGAACGTGTCGATCAGACGCGTGACCTCGCCCTTCGAGTCGTTGATCGGCTTGCCCGCTTCGATACATAGCGCGAGCGCCAATTCGTCGTAACGCTCGCGAAACCGCTTCACGCAATGTTCGAGCACGGCCTGACGCTTGAACGGTGGAAACGCGCGCATTGCCGGCATCGCTTCGACGGCATAGCCGATCGCTTTGTCGATCGCCGCCGCGTCCGCCATCGCCACGCGGGTCGCCACTTCGCCGCTGAATTTATCCGTGACTTCGAGATCCGTGTTGGCCGCCACCGCAATGTTGGCGAGGTAGTACGGGTAAGTCTTGTTCAACATGACGCGTTCTCCTTGATCCAATGCCTGACATCAGCCATGCAGCCGGCAAGTGCTATGTCTCGTTGCCGCACATGGCCGCACCATTCATAGTTGGGCGCTCAGCCGCTTGATCTCGCGATTCAGCACACGCTCGTTGTCCGAGTAGTCGATCGGCAGATCGATCACATGCACACCGGGCGTCGCGAAACATTCGCGCAGCAGCGGCGCGAATTCCGCGGCCGATTCAATGCGATGCCCCTTCGCGCCGTAACTCTGCGCATACGCGACGAAATCCGGGTTGCGCAGCGTCATGCCGTAGTCCGGAAAGTTCATGTTTTCCTGCTTCCAGCGGATCATGCCGAACGCGTCGTCGCGCAAAATCAGGACCACCAGATCGAGCTTCAGACGCACTGCCGTTTCCAGCTCCTGCGAATTCATCATGAAGCCGCCGTCACCGCACACCGCCATGACCTTGCGGTCGGGGTGCACGATCTTGGTCGCGATCGCCGACGGCAAGCCGGCGCCCATCGACGCCAACGCGTTATCGAGCAGCAGCGAATTCGGTTCATGCGCGCGGTAGTAGCGCGCGAACCAGATCTTGTACATGCCATTGTCCAGACACACGATGCCGTCCACCGGCGTGGTCTCGTAGACGTCGTTGACGATCCGCACCGGGTACATCGGGAAACGGTCGTCGTGCTGGCCTTTGACCAGATGCTCCTCGAAGTGCTGCTTGATCTCCTTGAAACGCGTGAAATCCCAGTGTTCCTGACGCTCCTTGAGGCTTTCCTTGAGCTGCCACACCGCGTTGGCGATATCGCCGACCACCTCGATCTGCGGGAAATACACCGTATCGACTTCCGCGCCGAGAAAGTTGACGTGAATCACCGTCTTCTCGCCGGCGTCGCCACTGCGCATGAAAAACGGCGGCTTCTCGATCACGTCGTGGCCGACATTGATGATGCAATCCGCGTGGTCGATTGCGCGGTGCACGAAGTCACCGTCGGACAAGGTGGCGTTGCCGAGCCACATGGGATGCGATTCGTCGATCACGCCCTTGCCCATCTGCGTCGTAAAAAACGGAATGCCGATCTGGTCGACGAATTCGCGCAACATCTTGGTGGTGGTCTTGCGGTTGCCGCCCGCGCCGATCATCAGCAAGGGATGCTTCGCTTTTGTGATCGCCTCGACCGCGCGCGCCACGGCCTTTTCCTCGGCAACGGGGCGGCGGCTGAAGCTCTTCGGAATCGGATGGCCGTCGCCCTCTTCGTGCGCAACGTCTTCAGGCAATTCGAGGTGCGTGGCGCCCGGCCGTTCTTCCTCCGCCTGACGGACCGCTTCGCGCACCGCGGCCGGAATGTTGGCGATCGACACGATCTGCCGCGTGTACTTGGTGAGCGGCTCCATCATCCGCACCACGTCGACGATCTGAAAATGCCCCTGCTTGCTCGATTTGATCGGTTTTTGCCCGGTCACCATCAGCATCGGCATGCCGCCCAACTGCGCGTACGCGGCAGCGGTCACGAAGTTGGTCGCGCCCGGTCCGAGGGTGGCCAGACACACGCCGGTGCGACCGGTGAGGCGTCCATACGTGGCGGCCATGAACCCGGCCGCCTGCTCGTGACGCGTGAGAATCAGACGAATTTTCGAGCGGCGCAGCGATTCGAGGAGATCGAGATTTTCTTCACCCGGGATGCCGAACACGTACTCGACACCTTCGGCTTCCAGCGATTTGACGAACAGGTCCGATGCTTTCATGGAGGGTCTCGCTTGATGAAACGGACGCGGGCCATGAGCCCGCCCGTTGAAGTCCAATATCGGACGATCGAAGACGACGACAACCGCGCGAGCCAAGCGCCGCCTGACATAACGGCGATAGCGACGACACGGGCGACAGCAATGGCAGCGGACACAGCGGATGCCATGCCGGACAGCTTACTACTCGAACGGAAAGGATGCGCGCAGGCGGGCAGCGCCGCAAGGCAGAGACAAACGTAAGGCGAGGCAGGCGGCGTGTTGGAAGAAAGCCGCCGCATCATGCTCAGCGATTGATGGTGACGCAGTCGGACAGCATCGGCGGGGCGTTTTCGCCGTCCGTCGCGTCGTAGAGATCGGCGCGCGGACCCTTGGTCCACCAGGTGTAGCTGCCGGCCTGATACTTCGCGCCGGAAGCCGAGATCGTGTTGACGAACAGCAGTTGCTGGCCCTTGACAGGCACGAGCGCGAAGCTCTGGCCGTTCGCCGTGTTCCAGTAGGTCACTTGCAGAATCTTGCCGGTCGCGCAGGTGTATTTATGCGTCTGGCGATTCTTCGCCTGAATATCGGCGAGGTTCGATGGCGCGGCCCATGCATTGCCGTACAGCGCCGCAAGACCCGCTGCCGCGGTGACTGCAACAAGCCATTTCTTCATTCGATGCCTCGATTGTTGTTGCACATCAAGCGTGGGCGGCGCGCCTTGCGTTGCGGCTGTGTTGCACGCCCGGACCGCTCATGACCCCATCGCGAACCGGTCGTGGATTGCTTATGGATCGATCACCTCGGCGCAAGCGTCGGTCGGCGCGGCGGCGACGTGCCCGACCAGCGGCACGATCTTCAGTCCAGCCGACGCCACCCGGCACGGCGCAGCGGCGAGGCCGCACCCTGTCATCCCCGCACACAGCGCAAGTATCACACCCAGTGCGCCGAGACGGCCGAAGCTTCCAGACCGCATGTTCTTGCGGGATTCCAGGGGCATACGTACCTCTACTTCAACAAACTTCAATGAGTCGGGTTTCGCGCGCGGCGGGTTTGCGCGGCGCGCGGGTACTTCACACTTCACGGCACATCGACACGCTGCAGCGCCGCAAGGCAGCGCTTTGACGCGCCTTACTTCGTGGAAACCGGCCGCACCGCCGCCGCGGCCTGCTTCGCGCGCGAGCGTGCTTCTTCGGTCGTCTCGCCAGTGGCCAGCGCCACGCCCATGCGGCGCTTGACGAAGCTCTCCGGCTTGCCGAAAAGCCGCAGATCCGCATTCGGCACGGCCAACGCCGCCGCGACACCTTCGAAAGCGATCGCCGTTTCGTCCAGTCCGCCGTAAATCACCGCCGACGCGCCCGGCGCCCGCAGCGACGTATCCACCGGCAAACCGAGAATCGCGCGCGCATGCAGTTCGAACTCCGAGAAGCGTTGCGAGCACAGCGTGACCAGACCGGTATCGTGCGGACGCGGACTCACTTCCGAGAACCATACGTCATCGCCACGCACGAAAAGTTCCACACCGAACAGGCCCCTGCCGCCCAATGCCGCTGTGACCTTGTGCGCCACTTCGCGCGAACGTTCCAGCGCGAGCGGGCTCATCGGCTGCGGCTGCCACGATTCGACGTAGTCGCCCGCCACCTGCACGTGCCCGATCGGGTCGCAGAAATACGTGCTGACTTCGCCGCTCGCCGGATCGATCGCGCGCACGGTGAGTTGCGTGATTTCGTATTCGAAGTCGATAAAACCTTCGACGATCACCCGGCCGTGATTCACGCGGCCACCCGCCATCGCATATTGCCAGGCGGGTTCGACGTCCGCGTCGCTCTTCAGCACCGACTGCCCCTTGCCCGACGATGACATCACCGGCTTCACGACGCACGGATAGCCGACTTTGGCGATGCCCGCGCGCAGTTCCTCGAGCGAATCGGCGAACGCGTACGGCGAGGTCGGCAGGCCGAGTTCTTCAGCGGCCAGACGGCGGATGCCTTCGCGGTTCATCGTGAGTTGCGTGGCGCGCGCGGTGGGGATCACTTCGGCGAGGCCGTCGGTTTCGATGGCGGCGAGTGCATCGGTCGCGATGGCTTCGATCTCGGGGACGATCAGGTGCGGACGTTCCTGTTCGACGAGCGCGCGCAAGGCGGCGCGGTCGGTCATGTCGATCACGTGCGAGCGATGTGCGACCTGATGACCCGGCGCGTTCGGATAACGGTCGACGGCGATCACTTCGACGCCCAGCCGTTGCAGCGCGATGATCACTTCCTTGCCGAGCTCGCCGGCGCCGAGCAGCATGACGCGCGTGGCGGATTCAGAAAGGGGCGTGCCGATCCGTTGGCCGATCTGCATGGGGTCTCCAGATAAAAGTCGGATGAGGGTGGGATTAGGTGGAACACGATGTTAACATGCGCACCCCGATGCGCACCCCGCACCGCACCCGATACGTCGACGTCGCGCTCGCGTGCGGCGTGCCGAGTGCGTTACCCTTACGCCTTCGCCAGTTTGAAGAGGACCGACGCCATGCTCCAAAGCTCCTCCGCGCGAGGTGTTGCGCGCTTCATCCCGTATGCGCGCACGGCCATCGCCGCGTTGAGCGTCGCCGCGCTATGCAGCGCGTGCGCCATCCCGAAGCACCCCGACTCGGAAGCCGCACCGCCCGATCCGTTCAACCCGGCCGCCACCCAGTTGCTCGACGACACCAGTTGGGTACTCACCGGCTGGAAACAGGCCGACGGCACGGCCCGCGCGATTCCGTCCGCGGATCAGGGCGCGCCGATCACGCTCGTGCTCTCCACCGACAAAGGCCAGCGCCACGCCAGCGGCTTTTCCGGCTGCAATCGCTACATGGGCTCGTATGCGCTGAAAGACGGCAAGCTAAACTTCGGCACCCTGGGCGGCACGCGCATGGCGTGCGCGACGCCGGGCGGCCAGATCGAAGGCTCGTATCTCGACGCGCTGAACCACATCGACCGCACTGGCGTGCAGATGCGCGCGCCGCAGCAGATGCAACTGGTGCTCGACAACGGCGACACGCTCACATTCGACCGCAGCGCCAAGTGATCGGTACGCGGTTCGTTCCATTTGGCGCAGGCATACTTGCGTCTGCCTTCGAAGCATCGGGCTTCGCCGGTTAAACTCGACGGATTGCGTTCTTGCGCGTCCGTCATACGTTGATGTCTAGTATGCACACGGTAGTTTTCGGCTGGTTCGGCGGGTCGGCCGTCTGGTTCATTCCTCTTTTCTGGCGCCTCGTGAAGTCGGTGCTGCCGGGCGGCGCAGGTCTGCGCGGCCCCGGCACGATCCGCCTTTGGCTCGGCTTCGTCTGCGTCCTGGTGGCAAGCTGCGCGCTGGAGGCGTCGTTGATCGGCGTGGCCGGCGTGAATGGCTTCGGCCATGCGCTGGCGGCGGGCTTCGGTCATCTGCTCGGACACATCGGCACGCCGCTCGCGGCGCTTGCCCTGCTCCTGATCAGCCTGCCCTGGCTGATCGACTTCCGCTGGCGCGACGTCGCCGTGTGGGCCGACGGTGCATTCGGCCTCGGCTTGTCCCGCGGCCTCGCGAAACGCGACGAGGAAGCGCGCCGCCATCGCAGTGTCGATGACGGTTTGCCGTCGCATATGTCGCCGTCCAGCAACACCATGGCGCCCAAAAGCAATGGACGTTATGCGCGCCCGACCGTCTGGCGGCCGCCGGCGAACGGCCGCAATGCGGCTGCGGCTGCCGGTGCGGCAGGTGCCGCCGCGGCCAGGGACGCAGCGGCGCGTGGCGCTGGAGCGAACTGGCGTGCCGGCGCAGTGAAGCCGCGCAGCCAGCACGCGCAAGCGGAGCCTGTGCTGCGTACGTCCGCCGCGACACCACCGCGCCAGGCGCCACGGCAAGTGCCGACGCAGACGACGACGCCGACACACTTGCAGAACGCGGACAGGACCGTATGGATGCCGGCCGAACCAGTCGCGCCGGCCGGATGGTTGCGTGATTCGGCAACGGCGCCGCGTGCGCCCGCATCTGCAGCCGGTTCGCCAGCGGGATCAGGAACGACAGCGACTCCGGCTCGCGATGGCGCATTGCAGGTTGGTCGGCGCTCTGCTGGAGAGCAACGTCCGGTGGGATCGTCGGGCTCGGGCGTGGCGGGTGTGGCGGGTTTCGGGGGCGCAGTCGCTGCGCCGGCTGCTGCAGGGCAAGCGGCGCACGCCTTCGCGGCAACGCGGATGGTGTCAGGCTCGGTAGCCGGTTCGGCGGCGAACGCCTCGGCTGACGCAGGCCGTCCGTCGACGGCGCCGGGTTCAGCCGCCAGTGCAGGATCTTCGGGAAGTCGCTCGACGGCTGCCCAGCAGCCGTTCTCGCCCGCTCCGCGCGCGAACCCCAACAACACGCCAGCGCAGACAACGCGGCATCCGGCTTCGTTCAGCGCACCGGCACCGAGCTATACACGGCCGATGGCCACCGCGCAGAAGGTCACGCCGCCCGCCAGCGTCCAGGAGACGCTTCGCAGCATCGCCGAAAACGCCGCGCGCTGGACCGACATCGCCGGCGTCAGCCTCGCGCGCAGCAGCGGCGCGGAAAACGCGATGGTCACGACGACTCTGGACGCTCTGACGGGTACCGAGCCACCGGTCGAGGCTGGGCAATCGGACGTAGCTTCGTCTTCACATGCGAACGAAGTCGAAATGGCCGCGGTGCCGGATGTAAGCGCGCCTTTGCAGGACGTAGTCGAGGCTGCGCCGGACCACCATGCAGCGACGCAATCGCCCGTCGAAACGCCGCGAATCGAAGACGCCTCTGAAGCGCCGGTCGAGGACGATACCGAGCCTGTCGTGCAATGGCCGATTGAACCGCCGGTTATCCAGGCGCCGTTGGTTGCGACACACACGCCAGCCACGCAGTATGCAGCGCCGGTGCCAACGCCAACGCCATTTCAAATCTTCGCAGCCCAACTGGAAGCCAGTGACGCGCAAACGGACGTGCCGCCGTTCGTCAAAGACGAACCGACGCAAGCGCACAGCGCGACGTCCGTGCCGGTTGCCGAAGTCGTCATCGAAAAACCGCTCGCGCCCTGGGAAACCAGCATCGATGCTGTCGCGCCAGTCGACGCGGCAATGACGAACGCCCCTGCCCTATCCGATGTATCGGACGTATTGGAAACAGTGGACGTAGCCGACGATTTGAACTCGTCGGCCGCCTCGGACGCTTCGGCCATCGTTGCCGCAGTAGAACCGCAAAGCGCCGTATCGCACGCGTCGAACGTGGTTCGTTTCCCTGGCTTCGCAGTTCAGGCAGCACCAGCGACCTCGGCCACCATCGTCGACGAACCCTCGACCGAGCGCACCGACCCTGCGGAGCCCGCTGAGCCTGTAGAACCCACCGAACCCACAATCCAGCGCACACCGCTGCGCGGCCACGCCCCCGCCAACGGCTTCGAATTCCGCGCGCCCGCGGCATCGATGGTCGAGTTGCCGACGCTCGATCTGCTCGCGCGCGCCGACACCGACGTCGAACCCGTGTCAGAAGAAAAGCTCATCGAAACCGGCCTGCTGATCGAGCAGCGTCTGCAGGAATTCAAGGTGCCGGTCACCGTGGTCGGCCATTCGGCCGGCCCAGTCATCACGCGCTTCGAAGTCGAGCCGGCGCTCGGCGTGCGCGGCAGTCAGATCGTCGGCCTGATGAAGGACTTGTCGCGCGGCCTCGGTCTCACGTCGATTCGCGTGGTCGAAACGATTCCCGGCAAGACCTGCATGGGCCTCGAGTTGCCGAATGCCAAGCGGCAGACGATCCGCCTGTCCGAAATCCTCGAAGCCAGCGTCTACCAGAACTCGCATTCGCAGTTGACGCTGGCGATGGGTAAGGACATCACCGGCCATCCGGTGGTCGCCGATCTGGCGAAGGCGCCGCACATGCTGGTTGCGGGCACAACGGGTTCGGGCAAATCGGTGGCGATCAACGCGATGATCTGCTCGCTGCTTTACAAGGCGACGCCCGAAGAAGTGCGGCTCATCATGATCGATCCGAAGATGCTGGAACTGTCGGTGTACGAAGGCATTCCGCATCTGCTCGCGCCGGTCGTCACCGACATGAAGCTGGCAGCCAACGCGCTGAACTGGTGTGTCGGCGAAATGGAAAAGCGCTACCGTCTGATGTCCGCGGTCGGCGTGCGCAACCTGGCCGGCTTCAATCAGAAGATCCGCGATACGGAAGCCAAGGGCAAGAAGCTCGGCAACCCGTTCTCGCTGACCCCGGACGCACCCGAGCCGCTCGCGCCGCTGCCGCTGATTGTGGTGGTGATCGACGAGTTGGCCGACCTGATGATGGTCGCCGGCAAGAAGATCGAAGAACTGATCGCGCGTCTCGCGCAGAAAGCGCGCGCCGCCGGCATTCACCTGATTCTGGCGACGCAGCGTCCGTCGGTGGACGTGATCACCGGCCTCATCAAGGCGAACATTCCGACGCGCGTGGCGTTCCAGGTGTCGTCGAAGATCGACTCGCGCACGATTCTCGATCAGATGGGCGCCGAATCGCTGCTCGGCCAGGGCGACATGCTGTTCCTGCCGCCGGGCACGGGCTACCCGCAGCGCGTGCACGGCGCGTTCGTCGCCGACGAGGAAGTGCACCGGATCGTCGAGTATCTGAAGCAGTTCGGCGAACCGCAATACGAGGAAGGCATTCTCGACGGCCCGGCCAGTGAAGGTGCGTCGCCCGATCTGTTCGGCGACACGCCGGATGCCGAAGCCGATCCGCTTTACGACGAAGCCGTCGCCTTCGTGGTGCGCACGCGGCGCGCGTCGATCTCGTCGGTGCAGCGGCAATTGCGCATCGGCTATAACCGCGCGGCGCGCCTCGTCGAGCAGATGGAGACGGCGGGCCTGGTGTCCGCGATGGGCATCAACGGCAGCCGTGAGGTGCTTGCACCGGGACCGGCGGAATAAACGGGACGGGCCGGTAGCCGCCAACCAAAGCCAGACAAAAAAACGGGTCGCTCGAAGCGACCCGTTTTTTATTCAACGCGTGGATTCAGATCGTCAGCAACCCACCTCACGACGGCGACACCAGCTTGAAGTCCACCGGCGAATCGATCTCGATACGTTTCGGATTCGCTTCGAGCAACCCACTCTGTTGATCGCGCTTGAACACATACACGGTGCCGCTGTTCTGATTGCCGACGATCAGCCAGTTGCCGGTCGGGTCGATCGCGAATTCGCGCGGCGACTTGCCGAGGCTCGACTGGTGCCCGATCTTCTTCAGATGGCCGTTGGCCGGATCAACCGAGAAGATCACGATCTCGTTCGCATCGCCGCGATTGGTGGCGTAAAGGAAGCGTCCGTCCGGCGACAGATGAATGGCCGCGGCGCCTACTGCGCCCTTGAAGCCGGGCTCGATCAGCGAACTCGTTTGCACCTGCGTGAGCTTGCCGTCGGCGTAATTGAAGGTGCTGACCGTAGCAGCCAGTTCGCTAGTCAGATAGGCATGCTTGCCGTCCGCGCCGAACTCCAGGTGACGCGGGCCCGTGCCTGCTTTTTCCTGGGTGTAGCGCCAATCGGTCGGGCCGAGCAGGCCGCGGCTGCCGTCCGGCGTGTAGCGGTACGAATACAGCTTGTCGGCGCCAAGGTCCTGCGCGAACAGGTAGTGACCGTCCGGCGAGAACACGGTTGAGTGAACGTGCGAGTTGTCTTGACGTCCCTTCACAGGACCGCCGCCTTCATGATGCACCGTGAGCACCGACGCGCCCACCTGGCCGTCCGCCTGCAATGGGAACACCGCGAAGCTGCCGCCCGGGTCGGCCGCCACCGAGTAGTTCGCGGTCAGCAGATATTTGCCGTCCGGCGACAGGCTCAGATAGCACGGGTCATTGCCGTCCGACGAGACCTTGTTGAGAAAGCTCAGTTGGCCGCTCGCGGCATCGAAGCGAAACGCGCTGATGCCACCGCGCTGCGTGGCCGGGCCGTTGTCGCCGGGCAATTCGTTGACCGCATAGACGAAGCGCCGGTCACGGCTCACCACCAGATACGACGGATTGACCGTCTGCGCGGCCGACACGCGGGTCGCTTCGCCTGTCTTCGTGTCGAAGCGATAGACGTACAGCCCTTCGCTCTTGCCAGCCGTGTAAGTGCCGACCAGCATGTCATAGACGCCATCGGCGGGAGCCGGGCCGGAATCTTGCGCAAACGCATGCGAAGCAACAATCGAGACCATGAGCACGAAACCTTTTATTATCGAGCGGGCGGAGCGCAGAGGAGCTGGCTGGCCGCCGCGCCATGAGGTGGATTGAGCAGCAGAAGGCAAAGGAGAGCTTGAGACAGCACGCATTGCAGCACGGTGACTACGAAGCATATGACCTCCTCTTCATCGGTTATTCGGTTGTAATGGTGTCTCTGGTCTGCCGCGCAATCGGTCGAATTGTTTTGTCGAGGCAAGTATAAAAGCGTTGCGTCGGATCATGCAGCGAATCCGGCGGGCCGCGTAGGCCGGGCCGCGTAGGCCGGGCCGCGTAGGCCGGGCCGCGTTCGGCTGGCCGGCCTGCCGGTTCATGCTTAGCAATTGTCCCGCCTGACGGGGCGTTTTTTTCAACCGCGTCTCACCCATCTCACACTACGGAGTTTTCATGAACGTCACACTCAGCCTGGGCCCGCTGGTTTCGTTGATCGCCGGCATTCTGATTCTCGTCATGCCGCGCCTGTTGAACTACATCGTCGCGCTCTATCTGATCATCATCGGCATCATTGGGATCTTCGGCATGGGGTCGTCGCACTTCTAGGCGGCGGCAGTCAGCCATGGAAGCTGCAAGAAGGGACGCACGACCGGGCGCAGTGCCGGCCCGGAAATGTCTCGCACGAACGGGGGGCCGGTGCGGGATATGGCGCGCGTACTGATAGCGGCTGTGGCAATGCAACACGTGGCACAGCGAAGCGGTACGGGCGCGACAGATTCGCATCGGACGCAATGCGCCAGATGCGAGACAACTGCGGACAGCCGCATTGCGCGAGCCCGCGCAATGGAGAAAGGCAGAAACGGAGAAACGGTCAGCCGTTCGAAAGCTGATCCAGCCGCAAACGGCCCTGCAACGACAATCCGCCGACGGCATAATGGCCGTCACCTTCCTGATGACGGCGGAAGCAGGCCCGTTCGATCAGAAAGGCCGCCGCAGCCAGCATTCCGTTGCGGCTCAGGCCCAGCCGGCCATGTTCGAGCGGCAACATCGAATCGTCAGCCAGTTCGCTGGCGGCGGAGAGAATTGTGATGCAATCGGATTTCGACGGGTTCAGCATTGCTTGGGTCCTCGAAAACGGCTTTTGCATGCGCCATGGGCAAGGCCGACGCATGATCCGGCGAACTCCGAGCATCGGCATGAAAATTGATTGTAGGCAGTGATTTGACAATTACCAACCCGCGTTTTGCCGCATTGCGCGCTGAACCAAAACGCATCGCGCGGGTCCGGTAACACAATGACCCCCAGCGCGGCGGCCTTCGCCTCGCCTAAAACAGACACGCTCCCCCATGCCCGCACTCATCGAAGACTATGCGCTCATCGGCGACGGCCACACTGCCGCGCTCGTCTCCCGCGAGGGTTCGGTCGACTGGCTCTGCTGGCCGCGCTTCGACTCCGGCGCGTGCTTCGCCGCCCTGCTCGGCACGCCCGACAACGGCCGCTGGCTGATTTCGCCAGTCTCCGATACGCCACCCACGATCACGCGCCGTTATCGCGGCGAGACGCTGGTTCTGGAAACCGATTTCGAAACGCCCGAAGGCGCAGTCACGCTGATCGACTTCATGCCGCCGGGCAACGGCTGGTCGGAGATGGTGCGGATCGTGGTCGGCAAACGCGGTACGGTGCGCATGCAGATGGAACTGGTGCTGCGCTTCGACTACGGTTTTTCGATTCCGTGGGTGGATCGCCTGAAGCACGACAGCGGCATCAAGGCGATCGTCGGCCCGGACACGGCCGTGCTGCGCACACCGGTCGAGTTGCACGGCGAAAACATGAAAACCATCGCGACGTTCACGGTGAGCGAAGGCGAGCGCGTGCCGTTTTCGCTGGCCTATGCGGCTTCGCATCTGCGCATTCCGCCAGGACGCGATCCGCACACGTCGCTTGCCCGCACCGAGAACCATTGGCTCGAATGGTCGGCGCGCAGCACGGTCGAAGGCAAATGGGCCGCGCAGATCCGCCGCTCGCTGATTACGCTGAAGGCGCTGGCGTACGAGCCGACCGGCGGCATCGTCGCCGCGCCCACCACGTCGCTGCCGGAACAGTTGGGCGGCACGCGCAACTGGGACTACCGCTATTGCTGGCTGCGCGACGCCACCATCACGCTGCTCGCGATGATGCGCGGCGGCTATTACGACGAAGCGCGCGCATGGCGCAGCTGGCTGGGCCGCGTAATGGCCGGCGCGCCGGATCAATTGCAGATCATGTACGGGATCGCCGGCGAGCGGCGCCTGCCCGAATTCGAAATCGACTGGCTGCCGGGTTATCAGGGTGCCAAACCCGTGCGGATCGGCAACAACGCGGTCGGACAGCGCCAGCTCGACGTCTACGGCGAAGTGATGAACGCGCTGCATCTTGCGCGCGTCGGCGGCCTGCAGGCGGACGACACTGCATGGAACGTGCAGCGCGCGTTGCTCAGCCATCTCGACACGATCTGGAAAGAGCCGGACGAAGGCATCTGGGAAACCCGTGGCGGCCGCCAGCACTTCACCTTCTCCAAGGTGATGGCGTGGGTCGCCTACGACCGCGCCATCCGGTCCGCCGAAATGTTCAAGCTGGAAGGCCCACTCGATGAATGGCGCGCAACCCGCGCGACAATCCACGCGGAAGTCTGCGCGAAGGCGTGGAATCCGGCGCTTAATGCGTTCTCCCAGTCCTACGGCAGCGATCAGCTCGATGCGAGCGTACTGCTGATGCCGTTGGTCGGCTTCCTCCCGCCGACGGATCCGCGCGTCAAGGGCACGGTGGCGGCGATCGAAAAGGACTTGATGCACGACGGCTTCGTGATGCGCTACCGCACCACTGAATACGACGACGGTCTGCCGCCTGGCGAAGGCACCTTCCTCGCGTGCTCGTTCTGGATGGTGGACAACCTGGCGCTGCAAGGCCGCATCGATGAAGCCGTCGCGATGTACGAACGGCTGCTCCGCCTCTGCAACGACGTCGGTCTGCTGGCGGAAGAGTACGATCCGACCGCGAAACGCCTGGTCGGTAATTTCCCGCAAGCGTTTTCGCATGTGGCGCTGGTGCACACCGGCCTGAACCTGATGAAGCACGAACAGGCGATGGCCCAGGCGACCGGGCAGCCACCGCATAACGGCACCATGACAGAGGAACTTGAGGCTGCGGCAACCCCGGATAGCGGCGCGGCGGCATCGTCAGTACCATGATTTAATGACAGTTTGCGCGCAGCCCGCGCGTAAATTGCTGCATTGCACAAGTACGCTTTGTTCAGTATGATCCAGCAGACTGTCGGCCGAAAATCAATGTGCCTACAACCAATACGGCCTGCCGCAACGCCACACGCGTGTTTGCCAAGCCCCATGCGAACCGCTTAAACGGAGCACCCATGCTCTACCAACTGCACGAATTCCAACGGGCGATGTTGAGCCCCCTTACCGCCTGGGCCCAGGCTGCGTCGAAATCGTTCGCGAATCCCGCCAGCCCGTTAGCCTATGTGCCCGGTGCCACACGCCTCTCAGCCGGTTACGAACTGCTCTACCGGCTTGGCAAAGATTACGAAAAGCCTGAGTTCAACCTTCATCAAATTGTCAAGGACGGTCACAACATTCCGATCATCGAACAAACGATCATCGAAAAACCGTTTTGCCGCCTGATGCGCTTCAAGCGTTTCGCGGACGACAGTGACGCTGTTACCCAATTGAAAGATGAGCCGGTCGTGCTGGTGTGCGCACCGTTGTCAGGGCACCACGCCACGCTCCTGCGCGATACCGTGCGCACGTTGCTGCAAGACCACAAGGTCTACCTGACCGACTGGATCGATGCACGCATGGTGCCGCTCGAAGAAGGCGAGTTTCACCTCGACGATTACATCGCTTACATCCAGGAATTCATCCGCCACATCGGCGCGAAGAATCTGCATGTGATCTCGGTATGCCAGCCCACCGTCCCGGTGCTCGCCGCCATTTCGCTGATGGCGAGCCGCGGCGAAGACACGCCGCGCACCATGACCATGATGGGCGGCCCGATCGACGCGCGTAAGAGCCCGACCTCGGTCAACTCGCTCGCCACGCAGCACTCGTACGAATGGTTCGAAAACAACGTGATCTTCACGGTGCCGCCGAGCTACCCGGGCGTGGGTCGCAAGGTTTACCCGGGCTTCCTGCAGCACACCGGCTTCGTGGCCATGAATCCTGAGCGCCACGCAGCTTCGCACTGGGACTTCTACCAGAGCCTGCTGCGCGGCGACGAAGACGACGCGGAAGCGCATCGCCGCTTCTACGACGAGTACAACGCCGTACTCGACATGGACGCGGACTATTACCTCGACACGATCCGCGTGGTGTTCCAGGACTTCAGCCTGGCCGAAGGCACGTGGGACGTCGCCGGCGAGCGTGTACGCCCGCAGGACATCACGAAGACCGCGCTCTTCACGATCGAAGGCGAGCTGGACGATATCTCCGGGGACGGTCAGACGTTCGCTGCGCAAGAGTTGTGCAGCGGCATTCCGGAGAAGAACAAGCGTCACTTCACCGCGGAAAAATGCGGCCACTACGGCATTTTCTCGGGCCGCCGCTGGCGCACCATCATCTATCCGCAGTTGCGCGACTTCATCCTCGAGCACAACAAGGCGCCGAAGGTAGCGAAGGAAAAAGTCGAAGCCTGAGCACCCCGCGCGCAGAGATAAACAACGGCCTCTTCTTCAGAGGCCGTTGTCGTTTCTGACGCCTGTTTTGCCGCTTTTTCGTCGCTTCTTATGCGGTCGATGCGCGATCGCGCTGCAGCTTACTTCCGCAACAGATACGCAAGCAGCAACTCGGTGTTCATCTGAATGAGTTCGCTGCGTTCGCCCGCACTGCTGAAATCGCGGCCGAGTGTCGCCTCGAGCGTGAAGCGGTTCGACACGATGTAGTAGCCCATGCCGGACAGCGTCACGTAAAAGCGCAGCGGATCGACGTTGGTGCGAAACAGCCCCGCGCGTTGACCCCGCTCAAGAATGCCGCCGAGCGTGGCGACAATCGGCGAAATCATTTCGCGGATGCGCGTGGACTTCTGCATGTAGCGTGCCTCATGCAGGTTCTCGTTATTGACGAGACGCAGTAACTCGGGATGATCGCGGTAGTAATCCCAAACAAAATGCGCGAGACGTGTCACCGCCTCGACCGGTGCGACACCGTTCAGTTCGAGCGTTCGTTCCGCTTCATTGAGCGCGCTGAATGCGTGCTCGAGTACAGCAGTGAAAAGCTGCTCCTTGCTACCGAAGTAGTAATAGAGCATGCGTTCATTAGTTTCCGCGCGGCGGGCAATCTGATCGACGCGTGCGCCGAACAACCCTCCATTTGCAAACTCTTCGGCCGCCGCAAGCAGAATGCGGCGCCGCGTGCCTTCAGGATCTCTTTTGATTTTCGGCTGATTCATGGTGGCATCGTCTTCGTGAGCCGCGTTATCCGGATCGCGCCGCCGGCCTCTCCTCGGGCCTTGCACCGACAGCACTGAACGGGCTGGTTGGGGGAACACCCTTATGCGGTCTTTCGAAAAAGCGCTTCGATTATGGCACATGGATTGCGGATGGCAATTGGGGAAATCGGCGATAATGTGCTATTTAGTTCAAGCCCAGCGCTTGCGCTTAGTTGCAGCCTCAGTTGCACAAATTCGCGCCTCTATTCGTGTCTGTATTTGCCTATATTGGCGCGTGTTTGCGCGCTTTCGCAGCGCTTTTGTGTTGCCCCGGCCTGCCGCGTGTTTTCCCTAATCCGCGCACGGCACGCCGTGCGGCCACGAGGCAAGCCCCAACGTCGTGACCGTGACCGATTCCAGAACACTCGCAGACCGCATCGAAGATCTGCTGCCCCAAACGCAATGCACGAAGTGCGGCTATCCCGCCTGCCGCCCGTATGCCGAAGCCGTCGCCCATGGCGAAGCCAACTACAACCAGTGCCCGCCGGGTGGTGCCGAAGGCATCGCGCGCCTTGCCGCACTGCTCGGCAAGCCGGTGATCCCGCTCAATTCCGCCAACGGCGTCGAACGGCCGCGCCCGTTGGCGGTTATCGACGAACAAGTTTGCATCGGCTGCACGCTGTGCATGCAGGCCTGTCCGGTCGATGCAATAGTTGGTGCACCGAAACAGATGCACACGGTGATCGCCGAGCTCTGTACCGGTTGTGACCTGTGCGTGCCCCCCTGCCCGGTCGACTGCATTGCGATGCCGCCGGTCACGGGCGAAGCAACGGGCTGGGACGCATGGAGCCAGAGCCAGGCCGACGCTGCGCGCGAGCGCCACAACCGGCGTGAAGCCCGTCTCGCACGCGAACGCGAAGCTGCGGAGGCGCGTGCTGCAGCGCGGCGAGCGGTCAGCAGCGCGCCCGCTCAGGTGATGGAAACCGGTGCCGCAGCAGCACCCGCCGCGCCTGCAGCGGACTCCGCCGAAGCGAAGAAACGCGCGATCATCCAGGCCGCGCTCGAGCGTGCACGCCAGAAGAAAGAAGAGTTGGCCGCCAAGGGCCAAGGTCCGCAGAACACCGAGCGCGTCAGCGCCGACGTGCAGGCGCAGATCGATGCCGCCGAAGCACGCCGCCGCCGTCTCGGACTCGCTGCGGACAACACCGACACTCCGCCAAAGAAGCGCTAACCCTTAACTCTACGCTGCGCATGAACGCGAACAAACGCCGCGCCATCTACGAGACGCTTCAGAGTCTCAACCCGCATCCCACGACCGAGCTCGAGTACACCACACCGTTCGAACTGCTGATTGCCGTGCTGCTGTCCGCGCAAGCCACCGACGTGTCGGTGAACAAGGCAATGCGCAAGATGTTCCCGGTCGCGAACACACCGCAGAAGGTCTTCGACCTTGGCGAGGAAGGGGTTGCCGGCTACATCAAGACAATTGGCCTCTATCGGACCAAGGCGAAGAATGTGATCGCAACCTGCCGCATTCTGCTCGACCAGTACGGCGGCGAAGTACCGGAGGATCGTGAGGCGCTCGAAAGCTTGCCGGGGGTCGGCCGTAAAACGGCGAACGTGATCCTGAACACGGCGTTCGGTCATCCGACCATCGCTGTCGATACGCATATCTTTCGGGTTGCGAATCGAACCGGGCTCGCGCCTGGCAAAGACGTGCGCGCGGTCGAAGCGGCGCTGGAGAAATTCACGCCCACCGAGTTCAAGCAGGATGCCCACCATTGGCTAATTCTGCATGGCCGCTATGTATGCAAAGCGCGCCGTCCGGAATGCTGGCACTGCGTGATCGAGCCGCTATGCGAATTCCGGCCCAAGACGCCGCCGCCGGATCTTTGAGGGCGATACCGTTCGGCGAGCGCACGAGCAGACGCCGCATCGCCGTGGCGCGTTGGTCCGGCGCGTACGCGGCACGCACTCAGTGCGTCCGCGGCCGCCGCCGCGCTTCGGTCCGTTGACGCGCCGCCAGCAAGCCGCCCTGCGTCGGCGTAAAATCACCCCCTTCCAACCCGCCTCACACCCAACGCACCGTTCCCACGATGTTCAATCCCAGCCGCGACGAAGTCCGCCAATTTTTCACCGACACCTGGCGCAAGCAGCGTCAAGGCGAGATTCTGACACCGCTCGAAGCGATCGCTGCCGACTGGATCGTCGAGCATCCGGAATATCACGCCGATCTCACCAGCACGGAAACCGCCCAGGCGCAGGACTACTCGCCCGAACGCGGCCAGACCAACCCGTTCCTGCATCTGTCGATGCATCTGGCGATCACCGAACAGTTGTCGATCGACCAGCCGCCGGGCATTCGCGCGGCGCACGAGCGGCTTGCTGCCCGGCTCGGCTCGACCCATGAGGCACAGCACGCGATCATGGATTGCCTCGGCGAAACCATCTGGGAGGCGCAACGCACCGGCACCCCGCCGGACACGGACGCGTATTTGCAGCGCATCGAGCGGCGCGCCACGCGGGACTGAGGCAATCCGGTCGACTATGGCGGCCAGCGGTTGCCAGCACGCCCGCGGAACTTGGCCCGGCACCAAACCCCAGCCCCAAAAGCACGACACCCCGCCGAAGCGGGGTGTCGTTCATTCTGAAAACAGCGCAGTGCGATTACTTCTTCTGCACCAGCGCACCGTCCAGCGATTCGATGTAGGCGGCGATGTCTTTCATGTCGCTTTGCGACAGGCTTTGTACCTGCGCCTGCATGATCGCGTTGTTGCGACCGAGGTGCGGGTTGCCGTTGCCCATCTGATACTGGCGCAGCGCCCAGTAGACATAGTCTGAGTGCTGACCGGCGAGCTTCGGATATTCCGGGCTCACCGGCTTGTTCAGGTTGACGCCGTGGCAAGCCGCGCAGTTGTGGCTGTCTGCCAGCACCTTGCCGTTGCCGGCGTCTGCGGCGTGCGCGACGTTCGCTGCAACCAGACCGATGACTGCCGCCGACGCGCATGCAGCCTTGAACACCGTGTGGAGTGCCTGTTGGGGCTTATTCATGAATTCTCCTATCCCGCGAATATAAATAGCCGAGTGACCGGTTGGATGACCGCAGCCGATCACTTGTCGGGATTGCTCTTCGAAGAGGAATTTTGCGCTGCGTAGTAGGCAGCGATGTCGGCGATGTCCTGATCCGACAGCGACGCGGTGATTGCGCGCATCGTTTCGAAGTGGCGGTCGCCCTTCTTGTAGCCGTGCATGGCGTTCTCGAGGTATGCCTGATTCTGGCCGCCGAGCATGGGCACGCGGTAGACCTCAGGGTATGCCGTGCGGTATTCAGGAATGCCGTGGCAGCCAATACACATCGCGACCTTGCCTTGGCCCGCCTTCGCGTTGCCGACGACATCCGCTGCCTGCGCACTGGCCGCATAGCCCGCGAGCACCGACAGCGCTGCGATCACGACGTGTTTGCCGACGAATTTATTCATAGCATGTAACCTGGCTTGAGGGGAAACGGGCGCCCGAAAAGGCAACGGCCCGCGCCGTTATTCTTATAGGGTAGCCACGCAGGCCAAAAAAATCGGGCTAATTGTACCGCGACGCCGCGCCGAACGTCCACCGCGCGGGGCGAGAGGCGTATCCGGCCGCCGCAAAACCACGGCTGGCGCCATTTTGCTCCGCCACGCCGGTTCCGCATGGCTTCGTGCCGCCCGCTACGCACCGCCCGCCCGGCCCACGACGCCCTGCGCGCCCGCCCACCGGGCACGCAGGGCGAACGGACTGCTCGCGAACGCCGCATAGGCACGTGAACCGGCGTCCAGCACCGCGGGTGACACCTTACGCCAGGCTGATTCAGCCCAACAGGCCTTCTGACTTATACTGGGTTTTTTCCCAAAAAAGAGCATCTCGCCATGCGTTTTGAAGGCTCATCGCAATACGTCGCCACCGACGACCTCAAGCTCGCGGTCAACGCCGCGATGACGCTGAAGCGCCCGTTGCTGATCAAGGGCGAACCCGGCACCGGCAAAACCATGCTCGCCGAAGAGGTCGCCGCCGCGCTCGGCATGCCGCTATTGCAGTGGCATATCAAGTCCACCACCAAGGCCCAGCAAGGCCTGTACGAGTACGACGCGGTGTCGCGCCTGCGCGATTCGCAGCTCGGCGACGAGCGTGTCAAGGACATCCGCAACTACATCGTCAAGGGTGTGTTGTGGCAGGCGTTCGAGTCGGAGGAGCAGACGGTGCTCCTGATCGACGAGATCGACAAGGCCGACATCGAATTCCCGAACGACCTGCTGCGCGAACTCGACCGCATGGAGTTCTACGTGTACGAGACCCACGAGCTGATCCGCGCCAAAAAGCGCCCGCTCGTGATCATCACGTCGAACAACGAGAAGGAACTGCCGGACGCGTTTCTGCGCCGCTGCTTTTTCCACTACATCAAATTCCCCGACCCGGTGACCATGCAGCAGATCGTCGAGGTGCACTACCCCGGCATCAAGAAGGAACTGCTTGCCGCGGCGATGCAGAGCTTCTTCGAGTTGCGCAACGTCGCCGGTCTGAAGAAGAAACCGTCCACGTCGGAACTGCTCGACTGGCTGAAGCTGCTGCTCGCCGAGGACATTCCGCCCGAAGCGCTGCGCTCGTCCGACCAGAAGCAGATCATCCCGCCGCTGCACGGCGCGCTCCTGAAGAACGAGCAGGACGTGAGCCTGTTCGAGCGGCTGATCTTCATGAACCGCAACAACCGTTGATGAACCGTTAACGAACCGTTGATTGATCGCGAATACCCGTTGATGAGCGCGGCGCATCGCCCACTCACCGCCGCCGAGGACACAGCATGCTGATCGACTTCTTCTACTCGCTGCGCGCGGCCAAACTGCCGGTGTCGGTGAAGGAATACCTGACGCTGCTCGAAGCGCTCAAAGCCAATGTGATCGCGCCGTCGCTCGACGAGTTCTACTATCTCGCACGCATCACGCTGGTCAAGGACGAGCAGTATTTCGACAAGTTCGACCAGGCGTTCGGCGCGTATTTCAACGGCGTCGCGCAAGTCTCGGAGCTCGCCTTCGACGTCCCGCTCGACTGGCTCAAGAAGAAGCTGCAACGCGACCTGTCGCCCGAAGAAAAAGCGCAGATCGAAGCGATGGGCGGCCTCGACAAGCTGATGGAGCGCCTGAAGGAGCTGTTCGACGAACAGAAAGAGCGCCACGAAGGCGGCAACAAATGGATCGGCACGGGCGGCACCTCGCCGTTCGGCAACGGCGGCTATAACCCTGAGGGCGTGCGCATCGGCGGCGACGCGGCGGGCAACCGCACCGCGGTGAAGGTGTGGGAAGCGCGCGCCTATCGCGACTACGACGACCAGGTCGAAATCGGCACACGCAACATCAAGATCGCCCTGCGCCGCCTGCGCCGTTTCGCACGCGAGGGCGCGGCCGAAGAGCTCGATCTGCCCGACACGATCCGCAGCACCGCCGCGAACGCCGGCTGGCTCGACCTGAAGATGGTGCCGGAGCGGCACAACAAGGTGAAAGTGCTGATGCTGCTCGACGTGGGCGGCTCGATGGACGATCACATCAAGCGTACCGAAGAGCTCTTTTCCGCCGCCAAGGCCGAATTCAAGCATCTCGAGTTCTATTACTTCCACAACTGTGTGTACGACTTCCTGTGGAAGAACAATCGCCGCCGTCACGCCGAACGCATGCCGACGTGGGACCTGCTGCACAAGTTCACGCCCGACTACAAGCTGATCTTCGTCGGCGACGCGACCATGAGCCCCTATGAAGTGCTGCAACCGGGCGGCTCGGTCGAATACAACAACGCCGAAGCCGGCGCCGTGTGGCTGCGCCGCCTCGCCGATCATTTCCCGCATTACGCGTGGCTCAATCCGGAGCCGGAAGGTTTGTGGGCGTACCGGCAGTCGGTCAGCGCGATCCGGGAAGTGCTCGGTCATCGCATGTATCCGCTCACCCTCGCCGGACTCGAAACGGCGATGCGCATGTTGAGCAAGTAATCAGGTCGGTTCACGTTTTTCTCCAACTATAAGAAAGTTTCTGCATGAGTCAGTCTTCATCGCCCGTTTTGTCCCCTGCCGACGTACACCCCGGGCCGCTCAGACCGTTTGCCGATACGTCCTTGTCCGCCCTCGTCGCCGGCTTCGTCGCGATGATGACGGGCTACACCAGTTCGCTCGTGCTGATGTTCCAGGCCGGCCAGGCCGCCCATCTCACCGATGCGCAGATTTCGTCGTGGATCTGGGCATTGTCGATCGGCATGGCCGTCTGCACGATCGGCCTTTCACTGCGCTTTCGCGCACCGATCGTGATTGCCTGGTCGACGCCCGGCGCGGCGCTGCTGGTGTCGTCGCTGCCGCATGTGACCTACCCTGAGGCGATCGGCGCGTTCATCGTCTGCGCGGTGTTGCTGACCCTGGTCGGCCTGACCGGCTGGTTCGACACGCTGATGAAGAAAATCCCGGCAGGCATCGCTTCGGCTTTGCTGGCGGGCATTCTGTTCGAGATCGGCATTGAAATTTTCCGCGCGGCGCAGTTCCAGACCGCGCTCGTGCTGGCGATGTTCTTCACCTATTTGATCGTCAAACGCCTCGCGCCGCGCTATGCGATCGTGACGACGCTGGTCGTCGGCACGGCGCTCGCCGGTGGGCTCGGGCTGCTCGACTTCAGCCGCTTTCACGTCGCGCTCGCCCACCCGGTGTTCACGATGCCGGTGTTTTCGGTCGCGGCGGGCATCAGCATCGGCATTCCGCTTTTCGTCGTCGCGATGGCCTCGCAAAACGTGCCGGGGATCGCCGTGCTGCGCGCAGACGGCTACACCGCGCCTTCCGCGCCGCTGATTTCGACGACCGGCATCGCCTCGCTGCTGCTCGCGCCGTTCGGCTCGCACGGCATCAATCTTGCGGCGATCACGGCGGCGATCTGTACCGGCCCCGAAGCGCACGAAAACCGCGACAAGCGTTACACCGCAGCAGTCTGGTGCGGTATTTTCTATCTGATTGCCGGGATTTTCGGCGCGACCATCGCCGCACTGTTCGCCGCCTTGCCGAAGGCGCTGGTGGTCTCCGTTGCGGCGTTGGCGCTGTTCGGCTCGATCATGAGCGGCCTCGCCAACGCCATGCAGGACCTGAAGCAACGCGAGGCGGCGCTGGTGACATTCATGGTGACGGCTTCCGGCCTCACCCTGCTGTCGATCGGCTCGGCGTTCTGGGGGCTGGTGGCGGGCGTACTGACGCAACTGGTGCTGAACGCCCGGCGCGCCTGAATCCGCCATAGAATAGAAGCATCCGGCAGCGCTTTCCGTCAAAATTCCTCGGCAACATGACGGGCAAACGCTGCAGCGTGACCCGCGGCCACCGGAACGGTTTGTCTTTTCCCTCCGGTGGCGATCTCATTTCTCCTGAACCACGGCGCACGCGCGCCATGAAGGCTCGAACATGACAACCGCACTCGACCAACTCAAGCAATACACCACCGTCGTGGCCGATACCGGCGACTTCCAGCAGCTTGCCCAGTACAAGCCGCAGGACGCGACCACCAATCCGTCGCTGATTCTGAAAGCCGTCCAGAAAGACGACTACAAGCCGCTGCTCGAAAAGACCGTGAAGGCGCATGCGTCGAAGCCGGTCGGTGCAATCATCGACCAGTTGCTGATCGCATTCGGCACCGAAATTCTCAAGATCATCCCGGGTCGTGTGTCGACCGAAGTGGATGCACGCCTGTCGTTCGACACCGAAGCGTCGATCGCCAAGGGCCGCGAGCTGATCGCCCTGTACAAAGAACACGGCATCGGCCGCGAGCGCGTGTTGATCAAGCTGGCCTCCACGTGGGAAGGCATTCGCGCCGCCGAAGTGCTGCAAAAGGAAGGCATCCACTGCAACATGACGCTGTTGTTCTCGCTCGCGCAGGCCGCTGCCTGTGCAGAAGCCGGCGCGCAACTGATTTCGCCGTTCGTCGGCCGTATCTACGACTGGTACAAGAAGAACGCCGGCAGCGCGTGGGACGAAGCGAAAGACGGCGGTGCTAACGATCCGGGCGTCAAATCGGTGCGCCGCATTTACGCGTACTACAAGAAGTTCGGCTACAAGACCGAGGTGATGGGCGCGAGCTTCCGCACCCCGGGCCAGATTCTGGAACTGGCCGGCTGCGATCTGCTGACCATCAGCCCGGATCTGCTGCAAAAGCTGCAGGAGAGCACCGAGCCGGTCGAGCGCAAGCTGTCGCCTGAAATGGGCAAAGGCGTGGACATCGAACGCGTGCCGGTCGACGAATCGTCGTTCCGTTTCCTCGTCAACGACGAAGCGATGGCGACCGAAAAGCTCGCTGAAGGCATCCGCGCGTTCGCGGCAGACGCCGTCAAGCTGGAAAAAATGATCGAAGCGCTGCGTTAGGCTTCGGCTTAGTCTTGGCCGCTTGAGTACGCGGCTGCACACGCGGTCGCGCACTTATTGGCGAGCCTGGTTGCGCATCCGGTTGAATACGCGGCCCTGAGCCATCCGGTTCAGGGCCGCGTGCCGTTTACAACCGCACATCCGATACCTGTCCGCGCCACTGCTTCTTACGAAATAAAGTCACAATTGCTGCCCCAACGGACGACTACAATCGTCTGCACGCCCGCCCCTCGATACCATTTGCCGAAGGAGCGCGGCGCCGCTGATCCATATCCCGGGAGACGATCATGTACGTTCAGCCTTACGTATTTTTCAACGGACGCTGTGAAGAAGCGCTCAAGTACTACACCGAGAAGCTCGGCGCCGAGGTATTGCTACTGATGCGCTACAAGGACGCGCCGCCCAGCGCCGACCCGGAGAACCAGCCGCGCCCCGGTCTGGAAGAAAAGATCATGCACGCCACGATCAAGCTCGGCTCGACCAACTGGATGGCCTCCGACGGCCACTGCGACCCGCAGGCCACGTTCAGCGGCTTCAGCCTCTCGCTGACGGCTGACGACGCCGCCTCGGGCGAAAAATATTTCAACGCGCTGGCCGACGGCGGTTCGGTGACGATGCCGTGGCAAGCCACCTTCTGGAGCAAAGGCTTCGGGATGGTGGTGGACCGCTTCGGTCTCGCATGGATGGTGACGCTGCCGGATGCCTGAGTGAGTCATGCACGGCTGCTTCGTCGGTTGCGGCTGCGGCGGTGTGCCGACGCGATCGCCGTAACCATGCAGCCGCCGTACTGTATGTAGCCGCAGCCTGTCAGGCCGCCACACCGGCTCACCCGGACAACGTGAAAAGCTAAGCCTTCTGCAAAACGGGCGAACGCCGCTCGATGTCCCAGTTCGGCTCGGTCTCCAGCAACAAGGCGCGCAACCGCTCCACCTGTTCGGCTAAGCGCTGCCCGAGCCAATACGGCCCCTGCAAGTCGGGCGGCAATTCTAGCGCCGCGTCGCCATGCGCCTGAGCAAGCGGCGACGCGGCCGGAATGCCGAAGTGCGTCGCGCGGCCAAAGCGCAGGCCGCGCGCCATTGCCAGCAGGATGCCGCGCACGGCAAGCACCTCAACGTCGCACGCCCGCACATACGCAGCGCGCGCCGCGGCATCGGCGCGCATCAGCGGGCCGATCGCCAGCAATTCCAGCGAACTGAGCACCGAACGGTGCAGCCGCTGGATCTCCTCGAGCCGGGCCTGCGGCACATCGATCTCCTTCGCCACCGAAGGCATCAGCGAGCGCAGCTGAACCAACCGCTTGTTGATCGCGAGGAAGTGTTTGACCTGTTCGTCCTCGTTGATCGTGTCCCCTTCCAGCAGACGGGTGTAAATCTGCGCGCAGGCCCGCAGATTGTCGGCGATCCCGTAACGCCACGAATAAGTCGCGTGCAGCGGCAACACGAACGAAAACGCCAGCGCGATTACAATGCCGATCAGCACGTTCAGCGTGCGCCATAGACCGACGTCGATCAGATTGTCGCCATGGCCCGCGACGATGCACATCGTGATCGCCGTCAAGAGACCGATATACCCCGACGAACCGATCGCGAACCATGCGCAGATCCCCGCGACGATCGACATCAGCACATAGGTGAGCGGCAGCGACCCGGTCAGATTCTGCGTCAGGATGAGCAGAAGCCCGATCACCGCGCCGAGCAGCGTTCCCGCCGCCCGGTCGGCAGCCTTCTTGCGGATATTGCCGTGATGTTGCAAGCCGCCGATCACCACCAGCAGGGTCACCGACGACCAGATGCCGTGAGGAATGTTGATACCGGTGGTCGCGAGAATCGACACCAGCATCGCGACGCCGACGCGCAGGCTATGCAGCACCTTCGCGTGGCGATAGCGGTAGTACGGCGACGTGATCGTGCGCACCATGCGGCTAATGGCCGAGCGGCGGACAACTACACGGGGGGAATCGGCAGAAGCCATGGCTCGCGCGACGGACGCTTTGAAGGACGGTTCCGCTATCGTGCCCTGGAGTGCCCCGGAAAGACAAACGCCCGCAAACTTTTGTCTGCGGGCGTTGCTTTTCCGGCGAGATGGAACGGCTGACTTAGCCTTCGACCACGTCCAGATAATCTTCCGGACGGGTACGGTCCTCGGCGCGCTGCATGCCGAACATGCGCACCAGCAGGCTCACCACGACCGACACCACCAGGTTGACGATCAGCGACCACACCGCCGCGTAGCCCGGAATCGCCATGCCGAACAGGTGAATCGTGAAGATCGAACTCGCCAGCTTCAGCGAAATCGCCATCCACGTGCCGGTTGCGATGCCGACCGCCCAGCCGATCAGGAGGCCGCGGTAGTCGAGCACACGCGTGTAGAGACCCAGCACGATCGCCGGCAGTGTCTGGATGATCCAGATGCCGCCCAGCAGTTGCAGCTGAATCGCGTACGTGAGCGGCAGACCGAGAATGAACGCGACGGCGCCGACCTTGACGATCAGCGACACCAACTTCGCGACGTTGGTCTCCTGCTCATGCGACATATTGCGGTTCACGAACTCCTTGTGGATGTTGCGCGTGTACAGGTTCGCTGCCGCAATCGACATGATTGCCGCCGGCACCAGCGCGCCGATACCGATCGCCGCGAAGGCCACGCCGACGAACCACGACGGGAAGAAGTGCAGGAACAGCGCCGGCACCGCGAAGTTCGGGCCGAACGCCTTGAAGTACGGCGCGAATTCCGGCATGTCCTTCACGCCCGAAGCCAGAGCCATGAAGCCCAGCAGCGCGAGCAGACCGAGCACCAGCGAGTAGGCCGGCAGCATCGCCATGTTGCGGCGGATCGTGTTACCCGACTTCGACGACAGCACCGCGGTGATCGAGTGCGGATACAGGAACAGCGCGAGCGCCGAGCCCACCGCAAGCGTCGCGTACGCGCTGTAGCCGTTCAGGCTCGACACGTCCGGTGCCTTCAGCAGCAGCTTGGCCGGCGGCACCACGCTGAAGATATGACCGAAGCCGCCCAGTTGCGGCGGAATCACGATGACCGCGGCAAAGATCACGACATAGATCAGCACGTCCTTGACGACCGCGATCATGGCCGGCGCGCGCAGGCCCGACGTGTACGTGTAAGCCGCCAGAATCGCGAACGCGATGATCAGCGGCAGATCGCCGACGAAGCCCTTGGTGTCGAAACCCAGCGCGCCGATCACCACTTCGATACCGACCAGTTGCAGCGCGATGTACGGCATCGTCGCGACAATGCCGGTCACGGCGATCGCCAGTGCCAACATGCGGCTGCCATAGCGAGCCGAGACGAAGTCGGCCGATGTCACATAACCCTGACGTTTGGCGATGCTCCACAGTTTCGGGAACACGACGAACGCGAACGGATAGATCAGGATCGTGTACGGCAGCGCGAAGAAACCCGTTGCGCCCGCACCGAACACCAGGGCCGGCACGGCGATGAAGGTGTAAGCGGTGTACAGGTCGCCGCCCAGCAGGAACCACGTGACGATGGTGCCGAAGCGCCGGCCGCCGAGGCCCCACTCTTCCAGATGGGCCAGGTCGCCCTTGCGCCAGTGGGCCGCGACAAAGCCGAGAATGGTGACGCCAATAAAAAACAGGACGAAGACGAAAGTTGCGGTGGCGTTCATTGTTGTGCGCCCCCTTGCGAGCTGCCCGTCGAGCGGGTCTTGGTCTTGAAGTACACGAGCGCCGTGATGATCGCGCTGATCAACACCCACAGCAGTTGGTACCAGTAGAAGAACGGAAAATCGAACAGTTGCGGTTCGACCTTGTTATATGACGGCACCCAGATCATTGCGATCCAGGGCAACAGCAGCAACCAGAGCCAGTGCTTGCTGGCCTTGTTCGCGTCGGCGTCGTGAGCCATGACGTCTCCTCTTCCCTATTATTGAAATGTTGGCCCGTGTGTGGACGGGTGGTGGATGTCCCGTCGCAGGTAGGCCACGGGTACCCCGAAAGCTTCGAAAGAGTATAGGAGCCGAGAACGTCCGGTCAAGCAGGGACGACCCGAGGCGCAAATGTGCCGCTGGGACGCGCCGGGCGGCGGTTTAGCAGAGATGAGGGGTGGGCGCGAGGCGGCTTGACGCGGGGGCTGGGTCGCCGATCGTCGACATGCGTGCTGGGTATCCACGGAATCGAACCGGCCGTGCAATGTACTGGAGAAGCGGTTGGGAAACCGTCGTACCAGCGCAACGGGAAGCCTGGGTCGAACCAGCCTCAAGCGGCCTCAAGCGGCCCGACCCATTCTCACATCAGATCGAGAACGAACTGCCGTTCTGTCCGGTCGATTCCTGCAGACCCTTGATCCACTTGCGCGCCGGCAAGCCGAGTTCCGCTTCGATCAGCTTCGCACGCGCTTGCAGCGTCGTGAACGGCACGTCGAGCGCCGGGCCCGAGAACGCGATGGCGATGCGGTTGCCGTCATGCACTTCCGGCAGCGCGACCACGCGGCCGTCGAAAGCTTCGTTCAGGCGCTTCATGTTGCGCACGAAGCTCGGATGGTCCCCAAACAGGTTCACCGTCACCACGCCCGCCTCGGTCAGGCACGCGCGCACCGCGCGGTAGAAGCCGACGCTGTCGAGCACCGGGCCACGCGCGGTGGCATCGTAGACGTCGATCTGCAACGCGCCGATCGTGCCGTGGTTGGCGCGGTCGTTGACGAAGTCCCACGCGTCCATTTCGTGCACGGTCAGACGGACGTCGTCGTGCGGCAGTTCGAACATCGTGCGCGCGGCCACGACCACGGCCGGGTTCAATTCGACCGCTTCGACTTTGGCGCGCTTCAGAAACCGGTGGGCAAATTTGGTCAGTGCGGCGGCGCCGAGACCGAGCTGGACGATTCGCTTGGGCGTTTCGATGAACAGCAACCAGGCCATCATCTGCTGCGCGTATTCGAGTTCGATGTGATCCGGCTTACGCAGACGCATTGCGCCTTGCACCCATTCCGTGCCGAAGTGCAGGAAGCGCACGCCGCCCTCTTCCGAGAACGTAACCGGTGCGAAACGCGGCTTGCGCGGCGCTTCGATTTGCGGCGCGTCGTGCAGGTCATCGTCATGCAGCGCGCGCTTTTTATTGCGCACTGCTTTCTGTTTGTTCAGCGTGGTGTCGCCTGCGTCAGCGTCTTTGTTGCGGAAAGCACGGGCTTCAGCCGAGGCGCGCCTGATCAATTTCGTCATGTAAGGATGTCGCGCCAGAGACGCAATTTTTGGTCGAACGAGAGCATAGCATTCGCCGGACTCGACGAAGGCAATACGAGGGTGGCGTAGCCCGCTTCGCCGATCACCGGCGCAAAGCGGCCCGCCGTCTTGCCGTTGAAGCAGACTTTCTTCAACAACGGCGCGTGGGCGCGGAGCGTTGCAAAATCGTTGGGGTTGGCATTGCGGATCGCGGCGTCGAGACTGCCTTCGCGCTCGCAGGCGGCGAGCACGTCCCACACGCCGATGCCGTGCGATAGCAAACGCGGTAGCCGTTCTTCATAGGCGAGTTCGGGAAGCGGTTCGTCGAGCACCGTGCCGAGCAAACGCCAGAACTGGTTGCGCGGATGCGCGTAATACTGTGTAGCGGCCAGCGACGCTTCGCCAGGAAAGCTGCCGAGAATCAGCGTGTGTGTATCCGCCGCAACGACGGGAGGAAAGCCGCGGAGCATCAGCGCTTTTCCTTACGGTCCGATGTCGGCGCGTGCCCGGATTCATTTGCATCCCGTTCGGAAAGGTGTTCTTGCTCCGCACGCGGCGCACCATGAGCGCGCGACGCCGTATGCTCGAGCGGCCGGCCATGTTCACGCACATGAGTACGCTGCGGCGCGTGAACGTGGGGGGAGGCTGAATACGCAGACGGTGTGCTGGCCGAAGACGCCAGACGCGCCCATAGCGCCGGCAACATGCACTCGGTGACCATCAAGGGCGCGCCGTGGCGCTCGAACACCGAGCGACGCGCAACCAGCGTATGCGGCCTCACGCCACCGATCTCAATCGCGGCCAACCGGTACAACGGATGACGCGCCGTCAGCCTGCGGCTCACCAGCGACGATCGCGCGACACTGCTATCGCTGTACAGCAACTCGGCGAGCGGCCGCGTGCGCAAGCTTCGCGTGGCCTGCCATACGCCGACGCTCGCGGCCAGCGGCGCGACGCTATGCGCCGCGACAAACGGCACGCCGTCGACCGACAACACCACCTCCCGAACCCACACCGGCGCACGCGGCGCGAGGCCGAGCGCGGCGTGCTCGTCGGCCCACGGCAGCGCGACGGCTTCGCGCGTCACGCGCACCGCAACCGCGCCGAGCGTGCGCAGATGCGCGGTCAGCGATCCACCGCGGGTCAACCAGTCTTTCTGGGCGGCGCTAAAACCGGGTAAGGGCGCGACGCGCCAGTGGGCGTCGGCGGCATCGAAACGGATAGGCATGGTGTCGGATTATAACGGCGCAGTTGTCAGAGGATCGTGAGTCCCTCACCTGCCGTCCTGTCGGGAATGTCAGTCGATCACCATGCCCGGCAGAACCGCCTCAATCAGCGTATCGATTTCAGACAGTTCCGATTCTCCTGGTCCAGCGACGCGCGATACAACCTTCGTGCTTTAACAAGTCGACGGTCCGCCCGCGATCGAAGGGCGTGCCATGTGATCGGATATTGAAGGAGATAAGAAACATGAAAACGTTCCTGGGCGCTTCTGCATGCGCAATGTCTGTCGTGCTGATGGCGGGTTGCGCCGCGCCGCTGAACCGCGACAAGGAAACATCGTTGAATAAGGCTGTCGGCATCGAGGTGACGCCGGTTGCCAATGGTGTCTCAGTCAAGCTGCCCGAAGCCGCGCTGTTCGAGTTCGGTAAATCAGAGGTGCGTGGTGATGCAGCGGCGGTCATCAATCGTTCAGCCGTTCTGCTCAAGCGCAGCAAGAAGCCGATACTGGTCGAGGGTTACACCGACAATGTCGGCACGCTCGACTATAACCAGCAGCTTTCCGAATCGCGCGCCACTGCGGTAGGTTATGCACTCGTGGCGCGCGGCGTGGTACTGGACCGGATCAGGACGAAGGGCTACGCGTACAACAACCCAGTCGCCAGCAACGATACAGTCGAAGGGCGCGCGCTGAACCGGCGCACCGAGATCGTGGTGCGCGGCGAAACGATGGATACGCTGATGGGGCAGAAGTAGGTGTTCGTCATCTGATGTGAGGTTCGAAAAAAACGCCCGCGTCATGCGGGCGTTTCTACGTGTGCGCTCTTGTTCTTTCGGACGCGGTTTTCCAGGTTCCGCGCGATTCGCGCGAACAACTACTGCGCGCTTAACATTGCCCGCAATTGGGCCGCCACGCGCTCGACCACCGGCTCCCACGCGCCCGGCCGCGGTTGGCGAAACAGATCAACAGAGTCGTACCACGGTTGCGTCTCTTCATTGCCCCAACACCAGTGCGACACGTGATCGAGCATCGCCAGCACCGGGCGCCCCAGCGCACCGCCCAGATGCAAAGGTGCACTGTCGATGGTAAGCACGGCATCGAGCGCGCTCACGTGCGCGGCCACGTCGTCGAAACCGGCCTGATAGTGCGCAGTCAGATCGCAAACGCGATAGCCCTCTCCGCTCAGCGTCGCCACATCGGCGTCACGGGCCGGCGTCAGCGGATGGAACACGATATTGGGTAGCGCGAGCACGGGAGCCAGCGTCGCAAGCGGAATCGACCGCTTCGCGTCGCGGCGATGCGTCGGGCTGCCCGACCAAACGAGGCCGATATGCAATCGCGCCGCCTCCCCACTCCACGCGCTGATCCGCTCGCGCCATGCCGCCACGCGACTTGCATCGGCAGTTAGATAGGCACCGCCGCGCACATGGTCAGGCTGCAACTCAAGCACCGACGGCACGCTCATGATCGGCAGCCCGAAGTCCGGCTTGCCGAGCGGCCCGTCCTCGATAGACACCCAATCCGCGTAAAAGCGCGCAAACAGCGGCTGTAACGCCCGGCGCACTGCGAGCACCAGCCGACCGCCCTCGTCGTGTACGCGCGCCGCCAGTTCGTGCACAAAGCGCACCATCTGAATATCGTCGCCGTTGCCCTGTTCGCTGTGCACGATCAAGGTCTTGCCGCCCAGCGATTGACCCTGCCAGCGCGGACACAGCCGTTCCATCACCGTCACGACGTTGTTCGACTCTCGATCGTCGCGTGTCAGACGCGCCGCGAAGTGTGGCCATGCGCTCGACCAGTCGCCGCGCCGCAACTTCAGATCGGCCAGATCGACGGCCGCCTGCGATGCCGACGGGTCGAGCGTGAGCGCTGCGTGCAACGCCGTTTCGCTTTCTGCAAAACGCGCCTGCTCGGCCAGATACATACCGATCGCGCCCAGCACGTGGGCATTGTCGGGGGCGGCGGCATCGACGGCCCGCATGGTTGCCTCGGCCGCGGCGGCGTCGTTGCACTGCCATTGCGCATGGCTCAGTTGCCAGGCGATTTCTGCATCCGCAGGATGGCGTGTCAGCACCTCACGACAAACACGTTCCACCGTGGGCCAATCGCGGATCTCGCGGAAAGCCAGCACGAGCTGCAACGGCAACGCGGGGTGGATCGCCGGATCGAGCACATAGGCCCGCAACAGCGCCGCGCGACGCTCGGCTCGCGCGCTTGCATCCGGCGACGTCGCAAGCGCAATCGCCAACCACCAAGGGGCGCGGGCATCCTGTGGTTCGTGTTGCTCGTACGCGCGCAACATGTGTGCCGCCGCCGAATGCGCGCCACAGCGATCGATCAACCAGACGATCCATTCGAGCGTCGCTGCCGACGGCTGGGCGCTTACCGCCAACTCGCTGTTGCGCTGCGCGGCGTCAGCGCGGCCGAGTGCGTCGGCGAACAGGGCTAACCGGGCGTAACGCGCGCCGTTCGTTGCCGACTGCATCTGCGGTTGCGATGCACTGTGGTACGCCGCTTCAAAACGCCCTGCGCTCGCGCACAGGTCCGCGTGCAATTGCGGCGTGACACCCTCTGCAATGAGTTCGAGGGCCCGTCGCTCAGCAGCGTCGAAACCTTGCTCGCGCAAGATCGACCACAGGAGATGCACGGGATCGGCGGGGGTTGGTAGTGCGGAATCGGACATGGGAATACAGAAAGTTATCGCGGCGCGTCAATGCGCAATTGCAGAAATGAGATCGGATGCGTGAACGGCCGGGAGACTGCAAATAGTCCCTTAAGCATCCAAATTTCGATCGCGCAAGCATAAGACAGAACCACGTTTTCACATCTCACAAATCAATCTCGATTTAGCGCGTTGAATGGGTTTGATTGGTTAAAGGAGGGCAAAAAAAATGCGCTGCCAAGGCAGCGCATTTTTCGATCACAAGCGTCAAAACGACGCCGGTCCAGACTCAATTCAAACTCGAAAACTCAACCAGCACGCGCCAGCAACAACGCGTTGGTACGCTTCACGAAGCTGGCAGGATCTTCCAGCGCACCGCCTTCAGCAAGCAGCGCCTGATCGAACAACAGATGACACCAGTCGTCGAAATTCGCGCTGTCCGCATGCAAGCCCTTCACCAGTGCATGCTCCGGATTCACTTCGAGAATCGGGTGGAACGACGGCGCTTCCTGACCCGCCGCCTTCAGCATACGTTGCAGATAGCCGCTCATTTCGCCATCGTCGGCCACGAGGCAGGACGGCGAATCGGTCAGACGGAACGTCAAACGCACGTCCTTGGCCTTGTCCTTCAACGCTTCTTTCATCTTGTCGACGAGCGGCTTGAACTCTTCGCCGACCTTCTCCTGCGCCTGCTTTTCTTCGTCATTCAGCGCGCCCAGATCGAGATCGCCGCGCGCGACGCTTTGCAGCGGCTTGCCGTCGAATTCATTCAGGAACGACAGCATCCATTCATCGACGCGATCGGTCAGCAGCAGCACTTCCACGCCCTTCTTGCGGAACACTTCGAGATGCGGGCTGTGGGTCGCGGCCTGCCAGGTGTCGGCGGTCACGTAGTAGATCTTCGTTTGCTCGGGCTTCATCCGCGCGACGTAATCGGCGAGCGAGACATTTTGTTCCGGCGATTCCGTATGCGTCGACGCGAAACGCACCAGCTTCGCAATACGCTCGCGATTGGCGAAATCTTCGCCGATGCCTTCCTTCAGCACCTGACCGAATTCCTTCCAGAAGCCGGCGTACTTTTCCTTATCAGCGTCGTTTTCGGCGTTCGCCAATTCTTCGAGCATCGACAGCGAACGCTTGGTCACGCCTTCGCGGATCGCCTTCACGTCGCGGCTTTCCTGCAGAATTTCGCGCGACACGTTCAACGGCAGATCAGCCGAATCGACCACGCCCTTCACGAAACGCAGATAGCCCGGCAGCAGTTGTTCTGCGTCGTCCATGATGAATACACGTTTCACGTACAGCTTCAGACCGGCGCGATGATCACGGTTGAACATGTCGAACGGTGCATGCGTCGGCACGTACAGCAGTTGCGTGTATTCGCTGCGGCCTTCAACGCGATTATGCGTCCACGTCAGCGGATCCTGATGATCGTGCGAGAGATGCTGGTAAAACTGCTTGTACTGTTCTTCCGTGATGTCGTTCTTCGAACGGGTCCACAGCGCGCTCGCCTGGTTGACGGTCTCGTCTTCGTCCTTCGTGACCATCTCGCTCTTTTCAGCGTCCCACTCTTCCTTCGCCATCACGATGGGCAGCGCGACGTGGTCCGAGTACTTCTGGATGATCGACTTCAGACGATGCAACGACAGCAGCTCGTCTTCATCGGCGCGCAGATGCAGCGTGATGGTCGTGCCGCGCGCGGCGCGTTCGATCTGCTCGACCGCGAAATCGCCCTCGCCTGCGCTTTCCCAGCGCACGCCTTCCGAGGCCGGCAAACCGGCACGGCGCGTTTCGACCGTGATCTTGTCCGCGACGATGAAGCCCGAGTAAAAGCCCACGCCAAACTGGCCGATCAGCGCCGCATCTTTCTGCTGGTCGCCGGAGAGCTTGCCGAAGAATTCCTTGGTGCCCGAGCGCGCGATCGTGCCGAGATGCGAGATCGTCTCGTCGCGGCTCATCCCGATGCCGTTGTCGTCGATGGTGACGGTGCGTGCGGTCTTGTCGTACGAGACGCGAATCCGCAGATTCGGATCGTTTTCGTACAGTCCGCTATTTTCGATCGCTTCAAAGCGCAGCTTGTCGGCCGCGTCGGACGCGTTCGAAATCAGCTCGCGCAGAAAGATTTCCTTGTTGCTGTACAGCGAATGGATCATCAGGTGCAGAAGTTGTTTAACTTCTGCCTGAAAGCTCATGGTTTCTTGTGCCATGGTCGGACTTCCTCTCTGTTACGAATGGGGTTCTAGTCAGGCGTGGCGCACGGCCGCGAGCCGCTTGGGGCCCGCTTGGGCCTCTCTTTGGCCGCCGGGACCGTGCCGCCGGATGGCCGGATGGCCGGATCGCCGTGTCGCCGCTAAGTTGGGGCAAGCCGGCGCGGTTTCAAGAGGCGCGCCGGGCGATGCTGTCGAGATAGCGGCACAGGAACGTCGACAGCTCCGGATCGCCGCAGTTGGCGATATTGAAGCGCATCCACGTGGTGGGCGATTGCTGCGGAGAAAACAGGCTACCCGGCGTCAGCAGAAAGCCTTCTTCGTGGCCGGCGGCCGCGAGCGCGCTCGCATCGACGCCCGTGTCGGCCCACAGGAACATGCCCGCCGCGGGCGTCAGAAACAGCTTCATACCGGTCTTCTCGAGCATCCGCACGGATTTTTCGCGCACGCCGTCGAGCCGCGCGCGCAGCCGCTCGACGTGCCGGCGGTAATGGCCCTCAGTGAGAATCTTGTAGAGCACGCGCTCGTTCAGTTCGGGGCTCGTCATGCCGACCAGCATTTTCTGATCGCTGACGGCCGTGGCCACTTCGGGCGCGCAGGCGATAAAACCCACGCGCAGATTGGGCGCGAGCGTCTTCGAAAAGCTGCCCAGGTAGATCACGCGCTTCAACTGGTCGAGGCTTGCGAGACGCGTGCCAGGATAGCTCGGCGGGCACAGATCACCATAAATATCGTCTTCGACGACGATGAAATCGTACGCTTCGGCCAGACGCAGAATGCGGAATGCCTGCGCGGCCGTGAGCGAGGTGCCGGTGGGGTTCTGCAGCACCGAATTGATCACCAGCATTTTCGGCCGCCAGGTCTCGACCAGCGACTCGAGCGCGTCGAGGTCCGGCCCATCGGGCGTGTACGGCATGCCGACCAGCCGCGCGCCCTGCGACGCGAAGCGCCCGAACATCTGAAACCAGGCCGGATCGCCGACGATCACCGCATCGCCCGGCTTCACGTAAATCCGCGAAATCAGGTCGATCGCCTGGGTGATGCCGGAGACCATCACGATCTGATCCGGCGAAGCACCGATTTCCAGCTCCTCCAGCCGCGTCTGCAACTGCTGGCGGAGCGGCAAAAAGCCCTGTGGCGTACCGATGCCGAGCATCTGCGCGCCGCTTTGCCGGCCTAGCGTGCGCAGCGCGTTGGTAATCAGATCGCCGTCGAGCCAGCGGCCCGGCAAGTAGCCGAGGCCTGGACTGCGCTCGGGACGTGCGCCGGTATGCAGCATGTTGCGCAGCAGCCAGACGACATCGATCGTGGCCGGCGCGGGCGCCGCTGCGGCGATCGTGCGGATCTCGGCCGTCGGCGTAGCGCCCAATCGTTCGCGCACAAAGAAGCCAGAACCGCGCCGCGACTCCAGGTAGCCCTGCGCCACCAGCCGCTCATACGCCTCGACCACGGTGAAGCGCGATACGCCCTTGTCCAGCGCCAGCTTGCGGATCGACGGCATGCGCATGCCGGGACGAAACACGCGCTCCTCGATGCGGCGGCGCGCCCACTGGACGAGTTGCTCGACCAGCGTCAGCGACGTCGTATCGTGAGGCGTGGGAATCTGGGTAAGCGGGACGGACATGACGGGCTCCAACTGTACCGAACGGTATCGAGTCGATTGTACCGTTACTGTGCCGGTCGCCGCCGCTACATTCAAGGCTACATTTAAGATAAGCATCGGATGATGAGGCGGCCCGGGTTGCATTCCGCCGCTCACGAGCGAGTTCGGGCACCCCGCCCAAACGCCATCCGCCTGGCCCGCCGCCCCGGCAAACGGTTATGCTTACGACCCCGGCAACGCTGCTGCCGCACCCGGCGCGCGTTCCGGCTTACCGCAGAAACCGTTTTCCTGATCCGCCATGACTGCCCATTCGCTCCGTCTCGATCACCTCGTGATTTCCGCCCGTACCCTCGACGAGGGCACGCAGTACGTTGCCGACACGCTCGGCGTCGCTCCGGCCGGCGGTGGCGCGCATCCGCTGATGCGCACGCACAATCGTCTGCTGAATCTGTGGGGCGGCGTGTATCTGGAAGTGATTGCGGTCGACCCGCAGGCGGCAGAACCAGCGGATGGCGCCGCGCCTCGTGCCCGCCTGTTCGCCCTCGACGACCCGGCGACGCAAGCGCGGCTCGAAAAGGGCCCGTACCTGTCGCACTGGGTTGCCCGAGTCGACCGGCCAAAGCAACTCGCGGCATGGCAAACGCAGTATCCCCAGCGCATTGCACCGATCGTACCGATGACGCGCGGCGATTTCACCTGGGGTCTGTCGGTGCCTGACGATGGCGCCTTCCCCGCGTGGCAAGGCGCCGGCGACGGGGTATTGCCGTCGCTGATCCAGTGGGACACGCCGCGGCACCCGTCGGCGGTCCTGCCGGAAACGGACATCGCGCTGAAAGCTTTGAAAGCAGCCCATCCGCAGGCCGACACGATCGCTGCGCAATTGCACTGGCTGGGTGCGGCGCACCTGATCGCACTCGAGCCCACGGAAGGCGCGCCGGCACTTGTCGCCGAGTTTGAAACACCCGAGGGTCTACGGACCCTTAAATAAGCAGCGCGCGCGGGTCGTCAACTCGCGCGATAATCGAAGTTTTGACCGGTTCCAGAGATACCAGCAGAGGAGACCATGGACCAAAGCGACTTGAAAGCCCCCACGTGGCAACTGTCCGAACGCGCACGCAAGCTCACGAGCTCGGCGATCCGCGAGATCCTGAAGGTCACGGAACGGCCCGAAGTCATTTCGTTCGCGGGCGGCCTGCCCTCGCCGGCGACCTTCCCGGCCGAGCGCATGCGCGAAGCATCCGACCGCATTCTGCGCGACGCGCCCGCCGCGGCGTTGCAGTACAGCGCGACCGAAGGCTATCTGCCGCTGCGTGAATGGATCGCGCAGCGCTATTCGGTGAACGGCGCGCAGATTCGTCCTTCGCAGGTACTGATCACGACCGGCTCGCAGCAAGCGCTCGACCTGCTCGGCAAAGTGCTGGTGTGCCCGGACAGCCCCGTGCTGGTCGAAACGCCGACTTACCTCGGCGCGCTGCAATCCTTCTCGATGTACGAGCCGCGCTACGTGCAGGTGCCGACCGACGAGCAAGGCCTGATTCCCGAAGCGCTCACATCCGAGCTGACGGCCGGCGCACGCCTCCTGTACGCACAACCCAACTTCCAGAATCCGACGGGCCGCCGCCTGCCGGTCGAACGCCGTCGTGCATTGGCCGCGTTCGCGAAGACCGCACCGTTCCCGGTAATCGAAGACGATCCCTACGGCGCGCTCGACTACGCGGGTGAACCGCTGCCCACCATGCTGTCGATGGCGCCGGATCACATCGTCCATCTCGGCTCGTTCTCGAAAGTGCTGGCGCCGGGCCTGCGGGTCGGCTACATCATTGCGCCCGAAGAGTTGATCTTCAAGCTCGTGCAGGCCAAGCAAGCCACCGATCTGCACACGCCGAGCTTCACGCAACGCATCGTGTACGAAGTAATCAAGGACGGCTTCCTCGACACGCACGTGCCGACCATTCGCGAACTGTATCGCGATCAATGCGCGGCGATGCTCGCCTCGCTCGAACGCTACATGCCGGAAGGCGTAAGCTGGAACCGTCCGGAAGGCGGCATGTTCGTGTGGGTGAATCTGCCCGCGCAGATCGACAGCATGAAGCTGCTCGAAGAAGCCGTCGCGCAGAATGTCGCGTTCGTGCCGGGCGGTCCGTTCTTTGCGAGCGAAGCGCAGCACAATACGCTGCGCCTGTCGTTCGTCACGGTGCCGCCGGCCAAGATCGACGAAGGCGTGTCGCGTCTCGCGGCGCTGATCCGCGCGAAGGTCTAAGCCGTCTCGACCAACCCGCGCCACCGAACTCAACTACTGACTAAGGACACACCATGGCTCAATCAAATGTGTACGACAAGCTTAAGGAACTGGGCATCGAACTGCCGAGCGCAGGCGCTCCGGCAGCCGCCTATGTGATGAGCGCGCAAAGCGGCAACACGGTGTACCTGTCGGGTCACATCGCGAAGAAAGACGGCAAGGTGTGGGCCGGCAAGCTCGGCGCCACCCTCACCACCGAAGAAGGCAAGGCCGCCGCGCGGTCCATCGCGATCGACCTGCTCGCCACGCTGCATACGCATGTGGGCGACCTGAACCGCGTCACGCGCATCGTCAAGCTGATGAGCCTCGTCAACTCGACGCTCGAGTTTACCGAGCAGCATCTGGTGACCAACGGCGCCTCCGAACTGATCGCGGACGTGTTCGGCGAGCGCGGTAAACATGCGCGTTCGGCGTTCGGCGTGGCGCAGATTCCGCTCGGCGCATGCGTCGAGATCGAGATGATCGCCGAAGTCGAATAACAATCGCCAACAGGTTCGGCCGCCGGTTCGCCCGGCCGGTCGTTCCAAGCGTACTGAACGCGTCGCGAGGTGTCTGTCACCTGCGGCGCGTTTTGCATTTGTGGTGAGGTAGATCGTTCCTTTGCCACCAGGTAGAATCCGCGAAGCCCATCAATCTGCTGGATTCGCCGGACTGCGCCCGATGACCGCCCACACCGTTCGTTTCAAACAAGTCGACGTGTTCACGTCGGTGCCGTTCAAAGGCAATCCGCTTGCAGAGTTGCGGCCCGGCTCGCACTACACGGCCCGCCAGGGCACCGTGCTGGGCCGTGCCGGCAACGTTTCGGTGCACTACGACGATGCAGCCGGTAAAACGTGGATCGGTGGGCCGTCGGTGACGATCGTCGACGGCACGTTCCGGTTGCCATGAACGGCGCAGCGCTCGATTGCAGGTTGACGCGCGCCGGCCTGCCGCTGAACGCCGGCCGTGTTTCGCCGCTTCAGGCCACGCTTAACAACAGAATGCCGCACCGTTTGCGCGATTAATGCGCCATGCATGACGAGAGGCTTGGCACACCTGAATTCCATATCCCGATGAAATATTCGAAAACAAGTGCCAGGCCGCAGCCCCAAGGCTGGCTGCGCCGGCTGCGAATTCAGCCGGCCAAGACGGCCTGTTGCGCCCGCGTATACCCGATGCGCGGACCCTTCCTTAATCCAGTGGCATTAAGTAATATCGAAACGTACCCGATGACCTGCGGATGGTCAGGCACGACGCCACGCTCCCTTCCCCTGCGCAGCAGTCCCGGCACCTTGGTCACCATGCAGCCACCCATGAAATTAGCGCAGTCAATGCTCGCGCAGTTGCAACCGGCCGGCACCAGGGAACGGGCCGCCCGATGAGCCAGTTCCGCTTCTCCGACCAGCGCGAAGCCAAACCCCGCCGCGACCCTGCTGTGTCGCGCCGCCGTGCCTTGCTCGCCATTCCGGCGCTCGGCGTGCTGGTGCTGATCCTGCTTTGGGCCGTGATCTTCGCGCGCCTGTCGGTTGAGAAAGAAGCCACGAATCGCGAGGCGATGGCCTCTGCCGCGATTCTCTCCGCGGCGCTGGAGCAGCACACGGTCAAGGCGATTCACCAGGTCGACCAGATCACCCGCTTCGTCAAATACGAGTTCGAAAAAACGCCGAATCATTTTGATCTCGCCAGCACGGTGGAAAAAGGCGTGGTGCAAAGCGAGACGCTGGTGCAGGTGTCGCTGATCGACGAGCACGGCACGCTGATCGCCAACACGGCCGAACCCAATCCCAAACGCATCGATCTGTCGGACCGCGAACACTTCAAGGTCCACGAACACGAAAACGACGACCAGTTGTATATCAGCAAGCCGGTGCTCGGCCGCGTATCCCGCCACTGGACCTTGCAGATGACGCGGCGTCTGAATCATCCCGACGGCTCGTTCGCGGGCGTCGTGGTGGTCTCCGAAGATCCGAGCTATTTCACCAGCGACTTCTACAACAACGCGGCCATTGGCCGCGAAGGCGTGATCGCGGTGATCTCGGACAACGGCACGGTGTTGGCGCGCCGCACCGGTAGCGTCGACACCGCCAGCGGCTCATTCTCGGCGAGCGGCTCGTACCCGACCTCGGAGCATGTGTCAGGCACCTACGTCGATTCCATCGACAACATCACGCGTATCGTCTCGTACCGGCATATCGACGGCTATCCGCTCGGCGTGCTGGTGGGCCTGTCGCAAGCCGAGGAATTCACCGATTACAACCACACGCGCAACGTCTACCTCCTGATGGCGGGCTTCATCTCGCTCGCGATGCTGAGCTTCTTCGCAGTGGCCACCGGTTTGATCGGCAAGCTGCTCGGGCGCGAGCGCGAGATGACGCATCTGGTCGAGTACGATCTGCTGACCGGTTTGCGCAATCGCTATGCGACGCTGCAAACATTGCGGCACGACATGGCGCAGCATTCCAATCTCGGGCGCCTCGCGATTCTCTTCATCGACCTGGACAACTTCAAGACCGTCAACGACACGCTAGGCCACAACGCCGGCGACATCGTGCTGCAAATGACGGCCTCGCGCCTCGCCACCGCGGTCGGCGACGGCGGCGCCTTGAGTCGCATCGGCGGTGACGAGTTCGTCGTGGTGATCAAGGGCGACGACGTCGAGAAGCGCGCCGTCACACTCGCCGAAGCGGCAGCCGAAGCGTTCGCCAAACCTTTCGAAGTGCGCGGCAGTTCGTTCGTGCTGCACGCGAGCATCGGCATCGCGCTCTACTCGGTCGCCAACGAGAGCGAGATCGACCTTCTGAAAAAAGCCGACCTCGCGATGTACAGCGCGAAGGACGCGGGCAAGAACTGCTATCAGTTCTATTCGCCGCAGTTGTCGCATCGCGCGGACCATTTGATGAAGTGGGAACAGCAGTTGCGCGTCGCGCTCACCGAAGGCCAGTTGTTCCTCGCCTATCAGCCGAAGATCGATCTGACGCGCCGCTGTATCACCGGTTTCGAAGCACTGGTGCGCTGGAACCATCCGCAACACGGTTTGATTCCGGCCAACGAATTCATTCCGGTCGCCGAATCGACCGGGTTGATCGTGCCCATCGGCGACTTCGTGATCGAGACCGCGTGCCGTCAACTGGCGTTGTGGCAGCAACAGGGCTACGACACGCTCTCGCTCGCGGTGAACATCTCCGCGGTGCAGTTCTGGCGCGGCGATCTGTACGAAACCATCTCGCACGCGATCGAGGAAAGCGGCATCTCCGCGCGCCGCCTCGAACTCGAAATCACCGAGACGGCGATGATGGAATATCCCGAACTCGTGTCGGAGAAAATCTTCGCGTTGAAGCGCCTCGGCGTGCGCATCGCGCTCGACGACTTCGGCACAGGCTATTCGTCGCTGTCCTACCTGAACCGCTTCTCGGTCGACACGCTGAAGGTGGACCGTTCGTTCGTCCAGGCGATTCCCGGTGACCGTAGTGTCTGCGTGATGGTCACCGCGATCGTCAATCTGGCGCGTTCGCTCGGACTCACGGTGGTGGTCGAAGGCACTGAGACCGAAGAGCAGATTGCGTGGCTCGCCGCGCTCGGCCATATCGAGGCGCAGGGTTTCCTGTTCTCGCGTCCGGTGCCGGTCGAAGCGATTCCGGCGCTGCTCGAACGCTTCGGCGTATGCGGCATGAAGGGTCACCGCGCTGTGCATGATGTCGACAGCACTCGCAGCGTGTCCAGCACCAGCACGAGCACGAGCACCAATAGCTGAATGCTGCCCGGCGGTGGCGCGCGTGTCACGCACAAGCGCGCCGTATGCAGCCTATAAGCGTAGGTGCGGCACCTCCCGCGCTTATCCAACCGCTGCATCGCAAAACCGGCTACATTCACGCTGTACTGCGTCACAGCGCGATGCTGTCTGCTGGCCGCGCCAATACACACAAAACGATGATCTCAGAGGGCGGGCCGCCCGCGTGCGGGGGCCCGCGTCGCCATGCAGTCGATCACGAGCCAGAATGCCGCCAGGCGAGGAAAACGGGAACCGCTATGGACGCTGTTCCGGGTCGTGTTCGGCCTGTCGGCGCTGTCGTGGGGCGGTCTCGCGCTGATGGCGCAACTCGAAAACCACTACGTGGAACGCGAGGGTCGGCTCTCGCGCGTGGCGTTTTCCGATCTGATCGCGCTCGCCTGGATGGTGCCTGGGCCGGTGGGCTGCAATGTCGCCGTGCAACTGGGACATGCGCTGCGGGGACGCGCCGGCGCCTGGGTGGCGGGCGTTGCAAGCGTGCTGCCCTTTTTCGTGCTGATGACGCTATTCGCGATCTTCTATCGCACGCCGCTCGTGCACGCCGCCGCTTCCCAAACCTTGCTCAATCACTTCAGCGTGGTGCTGGCCACGCTGATCGCGATCACCTGGTACAAACAGACGCGCGCGCTGGTGCGCGGCAAACTCGAATGGATCGCGGCGGGGATCGGTTGCGTGGCGCTCTTCTATGCACGCAGTCCCGCGGCCTATGTGGTGATGCTCGGCGCAGCCTTCGGCACCGGTTGGCTGGTCAGCCCGGTTCGCAATTCTCGCATCGTGGTGTCGATCGGTCGAGGCGACTGGCACATGCTGGCCGCATTGAGCGTGTTGCTGGTGTTGTTCGCCCTGCCGTTGCCGCATCGCTATGAACTGGCACTGCTATGGCCGCGGCTGGCCGGTGCGGGCATGACCTTGTTCGGTGGCGGCTTCTCGGCGTTGCCGGTACTTAAGACATTGTTCGTCACGCCGGCGATCGGCGTGTCGGATAACGACTTCACCTTGGCGTTTTCGCTCTCCCCGTTGTCGCCCGGACCGCTGTTGAATGTGGTGCCGTTCTTCGGATATCTGGTGGATGGCTGGGTGGGCGCGCTGATTGCTACGCTCGCGCTTTTTGTGCCATCGGGCTGCCTCGTCGTGCTGGCGCAACGGCATCTGCATCAGTTGAAGGCCAATCCGCGTTTCGAGCACGGCATGCGGATCTTGCGCGCGGTCACCACCGCGTTTCTGGCGGTGGCCGTGCTGCGCATCGCAGTGCATGTGCCGTTCCAACCCGTGTATCTGGTGACGGCGCTGTTCTCCGGCATGTGCTTCGCAAAGCTCAAGGTGCCGGTGTATGTGGTGTACGGGACCGTGGCGGTCGTGTTTGGGTTGTGGCTTGCCTACGGCGCCATGCAGTAGGCGGGCGCGTCAGAACCCGCGCGACAACACCGCCACACCGATCGTCACCACACCCAGCACGATGTTCACCAGCACGAGACGCCGGATCGTACCGACCGCCTGCGCGCCATCCGGCCACTTCTGCGCCTGCACCGCACGGCGAATGCGCGGGAACACGGCAAAACGAATGTGCCCGAAGATCAGCATCATCACGATGCCGAGGCCAGCCATGGCATGCAACGGCCACGTGGCGTGACCACCGCCGAATTGCATCAGCAGGAAGCCGCCAGTGAGGAGAATCACCAGCACGGCTGCGGCGACCCAGTTGAAGAAGCGGCCGAACACCGATTCCCACAAAGGCAAGCGCAGTTGCGGCGAAAGATCGGCAATGGCCGGGCGCAGACAGAAATGCGCGAACACCATCCCACCCACCCACACGGCGACTGCGAGCAGATGCAAAAAGAGTGCGAGTTCGACAGCCTTGTTCATTTTGTTTTCCTCTCCCGATGACGCCACACCGCTTATGACGAGTGATATTGGTAGCGGCTATTGAGCGCATTCGACCGCGCGCTATGCGTGCAGTTCCATGTACTGGCAGCGTCTTAACATTCTTTGTAGTTGTTATTGCAGCACGTCCGATACCGCGACGGCGCTGCACCCCGGATTTTTGCTGCGCGCGGCGTGTGCTTCAAGGTGCGCGTTGTTGCTGTTTGCGCTTTAAAGCACACGCCTCGTTCATGCCTTGCTCTACCTACTTCTATCTACCACCTGCCAACTACTAGCTACGATTACGCAGCGAGTACCGGACGCATACCGTCGAGCTTCATCTTGCTCTCAGGCGTGCGCCCCTTGCGCGCCCGCTTGCCGATATGCGGCGTGAGCGTGGCGCCGCTCAGCTTCTCTTCGTCGACACGGCCACCGCGACGCGTGCCGATCAACACCACGCCCGCCTTGTTGATGGACAGCGCCTGCACCAGCGTTTCGTTGTCGTCGAGCGCCATCAGCGTAACACCGCGTCCGCCACCCGAGAGTGTCTTCATTTCGTCGAGGCCGAACACCAGCAGGCGTCCACCCGAAGACAGACATGCGATGTGCGTCGCATCCGGCAACATCGGCATCGGCGCGAGCGGCGCGGCACCCGCGTCGATCGTCATGAACGACTTGCCCGCCTTCACGCGGCTCACCATATCGCCGACCTTGGCGACAAAGCCGAAGCCGTTGCTCGACGCAAGCAGCAATGCCTGATCCGCGGACGCCGCGTAGTAATGCATCAGGTGGCTGCCCGATTCGAGTTCGATCAGCGACGTGACCGGCACGCCATCGCCCCGCCCGCCCGGCAGCATCGCAACCGCCACCGAATAGACGCGGCCATTGCTGCCCCACGCAACCAGCGTATCCGGCGTGCGGCACTGGAACGCCGCGTAGAGCCCGTCGCCAGCCTTGAACGTAAAGCCGGCCACATCCAGGCCGTAGCCCTTCAGCGCGCGGACCCAGCCCTTCTGCGACACCACCACGGTCACCGGCTCGTCGACCACGCGCGCTTCGAACGTCGCGCGCTTTTCCTGCTGGATCAGCGTGCGGCGCTCGTCGCCGTATTGCTTCGCGTCGCCTTCGATTTCCTTGATGAGCAAACGCTTCATCGCGGATTCGCTGCCGAGCAGTTCTTCGAGCTTGGCCTTCTCGTCGCGCAGTTCGGACAGTTCCTTCTCGATCTTGATCTTCTCGAGCCGTGCCAACTGACGCAAGCGGATTTCGAGAATATCTTCGGTCTGCCGGTCCGACAAGCCGAATGCGGCCATCAACGCGACCTTCGGCTCATCCGATTCGCGGATGATGCGGATGACTTCGTCGATATTCAAAAAGACGATCATCCGGCCTTCGAGAATATGAATCCGGTCGTCGACCTTGCTCAAACGATGACGCGTGCGGCGCGTGACCGTCGCGAAGCGGAACGCGATCCACTCATGGATGATTTCGCTCAAGCCCTTCTGACGCGGCCGGCCATCGCCACCCACCATCACCATATTGAGCGACGCGTTCGACTCGAGGCTCGTATGCGCGAGCAGCGAATTGACGAACTCGGTTTGATCAATGCGGCTCGACTTCGGCTCGAACACGAGACGCACCGGCGAGTCCCGGCCCGACTCGTCGCGCACGGCGTCGAGCAGCGCGAGCATGGTCTGCTTGGTTTGCAACTGTTCAGGCGTGAGCGCCTTCTTGCCGAGCTTGATCTTCGGGTTGGTCTGCTCTTCGATTTCTTCGAGCACCTTCTGCGCGGCCGTGTTCGGCGGCAATTCGGTGATCACGAGCTGCCACTGGCCGCGCGCGAGCTCCTCGATCTTCCAGCGGGCGCGCACCTTCAGGCTGCCGCGGCCACTTTCGTAGGCCGCGGAAATCTCGGCGTCGCTCGAAATGATCTGGCCGCCGCCCGGGAAGTCCGGCCCGGCGATGTGTTGCATCAACTCGGCGTGCTCGATCTTCGGATTACGGATCATCGCCACCGCCGCCGCTGCGACTTCGCGCAGATTGTGCGATGGGATTTCCGTGGCGAGACCCACCGCAATGCCGGATGCCCCGTTCAGCAACACGAACGGCAAGCGCGCGGGCAACAGCCTCGGCTCTTCGAATTCGCCGTCGTAGTTCTTCATGAAGTCGACCGTGCCCTGGTCGATCTCGTCGAGCAACAGCTTCGCGATCGGCGTCAGGCGCGCTTCGGTGTAGCGCATGGCCGCTGCGCCGTCGCCGTCGCGCGAACCGAAGTTGCCCTGGCCGTCGATCAGCGGGTAGCGCATCGAAAAGTCTTGCGCGAGACGCACCAGTGCGTCGTACGCCGACTGGTCGCCGTGCGGGTGGTACTTACCCAGCACGTCGCCGACCACGCGCGCCGACTTGACGGGCTTCGCGTTGTCGCCGAGGCCCATGTCGTTCATGGCGAACAGGATGCGGCGCTGCACCGGTTTCTGGCCGTCGCATACGTCAGGCAGCGCGCGCCCCTTGACCACGCTCACCGCGTAGTCGAGGTACTGGCGTTCCGCGTAGTTGCCGAGCGTCAGGAAGTCGCCTTCCGGGGGCGGCGGCTCCGTGAAAAGGTCGAGAGTGTTATCGTCGTCCATCTAGATTCCGTATCCGTGTTTGGCGTGAAGTTTTGTGCGAAGGCAGGGCGTTGTTAAGAACGCTCGCTCAGATATCCGCTTCTACTTCGTTGCCCTTTTCTTCCAGCCAACTGCGCCGCGACGCCGCTTCGCCCTTGCCCATCAGCATCGTCATACGCGCGACCGTCGCGTCATAGTCGAGTTCGCCGAGTGCCACCGGCGTCAGGCGCCGCGTGTCGGGGTTCATCGTGGTATCCCACAACTGCTCCGCGCTCATTTCGCCCAAGCCTTTGAAACGGCTGATGGACCACTGCGTGTCGCGTACGCCGTCTTTGCGCAGCTTGTCGAGGATCGCTTCGAGTTCGCCTTCGTCGAGTGCATAGAGCTTCTGCGCCGGCTTCTTGCCGCGCGCGGGGGCATCGACCCGGAACAGCGGCGGACGCGCCACGCACACATGCCCGCGTTCGATCAGTTGCGGGAAATGCTTGAAGAACAGCGTGAGCAGCAACACCTGGATGTGCGAACCGTCGACGTCAGCGTCCGACAAGATGCAGATCTTGCCGTAACGCAGATTCGACAGATCGACCTTGTCGTCCGGGCTATGCGGATCGACGCCAATCGCCACCGAAATGTCGTGCACTTCGTTGTTGGCGAACAGGCGGTCGCGCTCGGTTTCCCACGTGTTCAGCACCTTGCCGCGCAGCGGCAGGATCGCCTGGTATTCCTTGTCGCGGCCCATCTTCGCCGAGCCACCCGCCGAGTCACCCTCCACGAGGAACAGTTCGTTGCGGCCGATTTCCGTCGATTCGCAATCGGTCAGCTTGCCCGGCAGCACGGCCACGCCCGAGCTCTTGCGCTTCTCGACCTTCTGGCCGGCACGCGTACGCGCCTGGGCCTGTTTGATGACGAGGTCCGCGAGCTTCTTGCCGAGCTCGACGTGCTGGTTCAGCCACAGCTCCAAAGCCGGCCGCGAGAACGACGACACCAGCTTCACCGCATCACGGCTATTCAGGCGCTCCTTGATCTGCCCTTGGAATTGCGGATCGAGCACCTTTGCCGACAGCACGAACGACACGCGCGCAAACACGTCTTCCGCCAGCAGCTTCACGCCCTTCGGCTGCAGGTTATGCAACTCGACAAAGCTCTTCACCGCCTGGAACAGACCGTCACGCAAACCGGATTCGTGCGTGCCGCCCGCAGGCGTCGGAATCAGATTGACGTACGACTCGCGCATCAGCGTGCCTTCTTCGCTCCACGCGACGACCCACGCCGCGCCCTCACCTTCGGCAAACGTCTCTTCGCTCGCACGCGAGTTTTCGACATAGCGCTCGCCTTCGAACAGCGGGATCAGCAGATCGCTGCCGTTCATGCCTTCGAGCAGATAGCCGCGCAGACCGTCTTCGTATTTCCAGGTTTGCGTTTCGCCGGTCTTCTCGTTGATGAGCGTAACTTCGACGCCCGGCAACAGCACCGCTTTCGAGCGCAGTAGACGCTGCAATTCGCCGAGCGGCAGGTTCGGCGAATCGAAGTACTTCGGATTGGCCCATGCGGTAACGCGCGTGCCGGACTTCTTGTCTGCCTTTGTTGCAGGTCGCACTTCGAGTTGCTTCGCAACGTCGCCATTGGCAAAGCCCAATTCGGCGATTTTGCCGTCGCGCCACACGGTGACGTCGAGGCGGGTGGACAGCGCGTTGGTGACCGACACGCCGACGCCGTGCAGGCCGCCCGAGAACGTGTAGGCGCCGCCGGCGGCTTTATCGAACTTGCCGCCCGCGTGCAGGCGCGTGAAAACGATTTCGACTACCGGCACGCCTTCTTCCGGATGCAGGCCGAACGGAATGCCACGGCCGTCGTCTTCGACCGAGACCGAATGGTCCGTATGCAGCGTGACCGTGATTTGCCGGCCGTGGCCGCCAAGGGCCTCGTCCGACGCGTTGTCGATAACTTCCTGAATGATGTGCAGCGGATTTTCGGTGCGGGTGTACATCCCGGGCCGTTGCTTGACCGGCTCCAGGCCCTTCAACACCTTGATCGACGCTTCGCTATACGCGGCGTTTGGCTTTTTCGTAGACATGGTTGACTCGGGTGCGTCGGTTCATCGTTGTCCACAGGTCCTGTGGGCAGGTCCGTGGACAATGCGTTGAGTTTTCAAAAAAAGCGAAACGAAACAACGGGGTTAGGTGGGGTGCCCGCAGTGCGGGCAACGTGTTTTATCGCGTGGCTTCCCATGGGCGCGCTCGACGGCGGCTCGATGCGGGCTCCACAGCCCGGCAACGGCCAGCCGGTGCGAACGCCGGGGGAAGCCTGTTCGCGGGGTATTTTACTGATTTCGATACGGGCGGCAATTCACGTGGTGCTGGATTGGCCGTTTGGATAAGGGGCGACGCACGGCTTCGGCCAACTATGCGACCGCGATGAGACCACTACGGGACCGTGAAAATTACGATGGGCCCGCTGCGCAGCCACGCCCCCCGCATGAATTCGGCGCAACCTCGGATCACGCCGTCCCCGCACATCACTTCCGCTTGTTTTCCAGCTCGTCCCAGCGTTCCAGTGCAATCAGCAGTTCCTCGTCGATCGCGGCGTAGCGCTCGGTCAGGCGCGTGCCTTCCTGAGCGTCTTTCGCGAAGACCGAACCGTCTTCGAGTTGGGCGCCGATGGTTTTCTGCTCCGCTTCCAGTGCAGCGATCTGCGCCGGCAGCGCTTCGAGCTCGCGCTGTTCCTTGAACGACATCTTCGCGGCGCGCTGCGTATTGCGGCCAGCCGGCACGCCAGCGTCCTTCGACGCCACTTCCTTGGCTGCCTCTTTCTGCGCTTCCTGCGCCATCTGCTGCGAGCGGTCGCGCTGAATCTGCCAGTCGGTAAAGCCGCCGACGTACTCGCGCCACTTGCCAGCGCCTTCCGAAGCGATCACCGAAGTCGCGACGTTATCCAGAAACGCGCGATCGTGGCTGACCAGCAGCACGGTGCCGTCGTATTCGGTGAGTAGCTCTTCGAGCAGTTCGAGCGTCGGGATGTCGAGGTCGTTGGTCGGTTCGTCGAGCACCAGCACGTTGGCCGGCCGCGCGAACAGACGCGCCAGCAGCAGGCGATTGCGCTCGCCGCCCGACAGCGACTTGACCGGCGACCGCGCGCGTTCCGGCGCGAACAGGAAGTCACCGAGATAGCTCATCACGTGCTTCTTCTGGCCGTTGACTTCGACCCACTCGCTACCCGGGCTGATCGTATCGGCCAGGCTCTTGTCCAGATCGAGCTGCGCGCGCATCTGGTCGAAGTACGCGACCTGCAGATTGGTGCCGATGCGCACCGTGCCTTCGTCCGGCGGCAACTCGCCGAGGATCATCTTCAGCAACGTGGTCTTGCCCGCACCGTTCGGACCGACGAAGCCGATCTTGTCGCCGCGCATGACCGTGGCCGTGAAGGTATCGACCACCGTACGCGAACCGTAGCGTTTGGTGACGTCGGTCAGTTCGGCAACGATCTTGCCGGACTTCTCACCTTGGCCCACGTCGAGCTTGACGTTGCCCTGCACGTTGCGGCGCTCGGCGCGTTCATTGCGCATCTGCACAAGTCGCGCGATCCGGCCGACGCTGCGCGTACGGCGCGCTTCCACGCCCTTGCGAATCCACACTTCTTCCTGGGCAAGCAGCTTGTCGAACTTGGCCGCTTCCACTTGCTCGACTTCAAGCTGCTGCGCCTTCCTGGTCTGATAGGCGCTGAAATTGCCCGGATACGACAGCAGACGCCCGCGATCCAGTTCGACGATGCGCGTGGCGACACGATCGAGAAACGCGCGATCGTGAGTAATGAAGAGCAGGCCCGCGCGCAACGAGACCAGCAGTTCCTCGAGCCAGCGGATGCCGTCAAAGTCGAGGTGGTTGGTCGGCTCATCGAGCAGCAACACGTCCGGCTGCACAACCAGCGCGCGCGCCAGCGCGACGCGCTTTTGCATCCCGCCCGACAGCGAACCGACTCGCGCCTCGCCATTCAGACCGATCTGCTGCAGCGTGGTGGCCACGCGCGTGCTCCAGTTCCAGGCGTCCGAATGGTCAAGCGCCGACTGCAGCGTGTTCATGCGCGACATCAGCGCGTCGTGCTCCGGGCCTTCCGGCTCGTCTGCGAGCTGATTGGCGACCGCGTCGTATTGATCCAGCAACTCGCGGGCGTGGGTCAGGCCGGCGGCGACCGCTTCGAACACCGTGTCGTCCGTATCGAACTCCGGCTCTTGCGGCACATAGACCGACGTCAGGCCCTGTTGGCGCGTGACGAGGCCGTCGTCCGGCTTGGTCAGATCGGCGACGATTTTCAGCAGCGACGACTTGCCCGCGCCGTTACGGCCGATCAGCCCAACGCGCTCGCCCGCTTCGAGAGAGAAATCCGCGTGATCGAGCAACGCGACGTGACCGAACGCCAGTTGGGCCCCGGTAATGGTGTAAAGCGACATGGAGAATTGGAGAAGACAGCGATGAGTCGGAACTGCTCATTGTACCGGGCGCGCGGGCAGGTGCCTGTATGCCGGAAGAGATAGGCCGAATGACCGGCTTGCAAAATGGGGAGGAATCGTACGCAAGCCCTATGCAGACCGGATCCGACTGCGTTCAAGCCCTGCGCAAGCCAGGAGATAAAACAGAAAAATACGGCCGGACGGCGCTCGCGCTCGTCCAACCGCCTCACCTGTCACGTTACTTCACGTGCACCGTGATGGTTTTGCTCATCTCCGGCCCATACGAACGATGCGCGCCGTCGCCGAATTGCAGCGTCAGCGTATGGTCGCCCGGCGGCAGCGTCAGATCGGTTTCGGTCTGGCCTTTGCCGAAGTGGAGCGATTTGTCGGTGGCGGGAATCACTTCGCCCTTGGGAAGCGGCTTGCCGTCGACCAGCAGATGATGATGGCCCGTGCCTTCCGTCATCGTGCCGGCTGGCGCGATCTTCATGCCGTCGACACCGAACACCACGTGCACCGGATTGGTGACGGTCGCGCCGTCCGCCGGTTGCACGAAAGACACGCCTGCGGCCTGCGCCGCGCCCGATACCGCGAGCAACCCGGCCAGCATCGTTCCGGCCAACCATTTGTTTTTGAACATCGTTTTTCTCCTTTTTGGGAAACAAGAGTCATGCACGGGCCATGCAGGCGTCGATCGTGGCGCGAGTCGCCTGAGGCCGATCGTCGCAATGCATGCCAGGCGCCCGGCGCGCCTGTCCAAACGACTAGCTGCGGATCAAAGCATACACGCTGTGTATGACGGGTCCGTCACGCGGGCCCGGACACGTCTCAGGCGCTTTGCGGCGATGCCGCATGGGTAAATAACTGTCCAATTGACAAATTCCGGTAATATTGCGAGTCGCCGCCATGCCCAAAAAAGGGGCAGACTGGGCGGATCAATGCACCGAACCAAAGAAGAGTACGTCGTGAGCGAAGTAATTGAACTGATTGAATATAAGAGCTGGGTCTGCCTGATTTGCGGCTGGATCTACAACGAAGAAGAAGGCCTTCCCGAAGAAGGCATCGCCCCGGGCACGCGCTTCGCCGCGATTCCGGACGACTGGCGCTGCCCGCTGTGCGATGTAGGCAAGGCGGAGTTTGCGGTGGTGGAATTCTGAGCGAGCTCGATTGAGCCGGGGGCGTGCTGCTTGATGTAGTGCGCCGGGCGGTTCGCGCGGCCCAGTGGGTGATGCCCGCTGGGCCGTTTGCTTTGTGGGACGGGCTTTGCAGCCCTCCTCGTGGATAGGCGTGTTTGATATCCTCCGCGCTCGCTGGCGAATTTGGACTCGCCTGGCCCCTGCCCGGATTGTTCGTCGGCGGGATCGCAGCGATTATTTTGGTTCGGTCCTCTGCCCGTAGTTGAGCGGGTGGAATGACAGGCGCAACGCCTGTCAGATAGGGATTGCTACCATTGCTGTAGCAAAATCTGTGGCACGCGAAACTTCCCCTCCTAGCCCATTGCGCTGACTATCGCGCAGTCCCTGCTCGCGCGTTCATCCGACGACAATCGGCCACACGTCGCCATTCGCCCGTACCGGCCGCCGGACGTTCAGAGGTCTGCTCCACTCTGCAAGCAGTCGTCGGACTTCAGAAGGTGAGGGTTGCGCGATCTCCGCTAACGATCGGTGCCGCCGGGGTCGCGACCTCAACATCGTCGGCTTCCCGCAAGCACTTGGGCTGTGCGGCGGATTGCCCAGGTCGCCGCCTGCACGTGAGGATTAGCTGGCACAAGACGCGCATTCTTTTCTTGCCGCACCGTGCCGGGCTTCAATGGCCTTGATACTGTCTGCAAAGACTTTTTCCAGAACGTGTCTGACGATGGTTCCGAGCACGGACCTGAGCACCCGTCCCTTGATGTTCTTGCCTTCGCGAACAACGACCGCGTCCAGCGCAGTCGTCCCGTAGGGCAGACGCGTAAATGTGTAGGTATGGCCCGACCTCCCCACACGTTGGAGTCGGTTGTCTTCATTACGACACAGTCGGGGTCGGACCAGTCGTAGTGCAGGCGTTCCCAGATACCGCCCGAGCCCTCTGTGACGTCGGCCTCAAAGGGGCCACGCCGATGAACCTTGGGGTATTCATCGGCGCTATTGCCAAAGAGCTTCGAGCGATCAGGCCCGAAGTCCGTGAGGCCGGCGACAAACTGCTCGGGCTTCAAAACAGTCTTGTAGCAGAAGTGGATCGTCGACGTGATGAGTTTCTTCGTTTGAATAAGCAGACAGCAAGCCGATGTGTTCGGCTTACCTACCGGGTATATTTGTAGAAGCCACGCGCGTGAGAGTTGAGGCGTCGCAGACTCCAACTGATGCCTAACGATCCCAGCGGGTCCGCAGGAATCCAAGCAGGCTAATGGTCGCCGCCACGACGATGCTGACTGCCACTATCACGAAAGCTGTGTGCAGGCTCGCGTAACCCTGCAGGACCAGCACCATCGCGGCCAGCGCAAATACGAAACGCACCACGCTTGCGGTCATCGGCCAGAAAATGCGGCGTGCCCCCTGACCTGCGAAGTAGAGTTCGAAAATCACGCCGATCACCGCATAGAAAGGCGCGACCACATGCAGATACCGTGCGCCGACCGCCATAGCGGCGCTATCGCTGGTAAAGAGGCCCATCCAGGGCAGCGGAAAGAGCGAGACAACGAGTCCGACCAGGCCAACCACGCTGGCAACGAACAGTACGTTCACGATCGCCGCGCGTCGCGCACGCGCCACGTTGCCTGCGCCCAGGTTCGTGCCCACCAGCGTGATCGCGGCAGTGCCGAATCCGAACATCACCGGTATCAGCAGCATGTCGAGGCGGGATGCAATGCCGTAACCGGCGATGGCGGCAACGCTCACGGCACCGGCCGCAGCGGTCAGCGCGGTGACTGACATGGCCGACATGACGGCATTGATCGCCGATAGCAAGCCGACGCCGAGAATCGCACTGAAATGCTTGCGCTGCAGTCGATAGCGGCGCAGGCGCAACGTCGACGAGGGCGAACGCATGTAGACGACCACCACACCCAGCGCGGCAATATTGCACAGGACCTGGGCGACGCCGGCGCCTGCCACACCCATGCGCGGCGCACCCAGCCAGCCGTTGATCAGCATCGGTGACAGTATCAGGCCGGCGACCGCGCCGCCCAGTATGATCATCGCCGGCACCTTGACGTTGCCGGCGCCGCGCAGCGATGCCTGCAGCAGCAACAATATCCAGAACGGGATCGCGCCTCCGAACAGGATGTTCGAGTAGAGCACGGCCTGGTTCAACGATGGCCCGCTGCCGCCAAGGCTGCGGTACAGCACCGGGCCGGCCAGCAGCAGCACAAGGGCGAACAGTCCGCCTGCTACGACGGCGATGACCACCGCATGCCAGGCCAGGCTTTCCGCCTCGTCCTGGCGGCGGGCGCCGGTGGCTCGGGCAATAGCCGACGACACGCCGCCGCCGATGCCGGCACTCGCTACCGTGGTCATCATTATCATGACGGGAACCACCAGCGATGTTGCGGCGATCGCTTTCAGGCCCAGTGAGCTGACAAAATAGGTCTCGGCAACACCTAGCAAGGTCGTCATGAACAGCACGGCGACTGTCGGCAAGGCAAGGCGGATCAAGTTTGACAACAGCGGACCATGGAGCAGTTCGTTGGCCGGCAGGTTGGCAGGCTGAGAAGAAATCTTCTCAGCCTGATTGGCAAGAGTAGCGGGCATGATCTTATCGGCACCTAGGCGCGGGCGATCGGCAGGACCGGGATCACTTCCGTGAATCCGGCCGATGAGCTGGGGCTAAGTTCGGCCCAATTCAAAGCCTCTGCCAGCGTCTCGACATTGATCACCACAAAACCGCCAAACAGTGCGTGCGCGTCCGGGGATGGGCCATCCTGGACCTGGCGCTGGCCGTCCCGCATCCGCACCGTGCTGGCGTTACGCGGATCGAGTTGCGTGCCGGCCCGCATGACGCCGGCGGCCGCGAGGGCGCCCATGTACTGTTTCCACGCGAGCGAGACTTGCTGCGCTTTGAGCAGATCGGCGTAGGTTTCATAGACGTTTGGCGGCTGTTGAAAAGCGAGAACGAATTCCATCGTTGTTTCCCGTTAGAAAGGGGGATCAGTCGGCGGTGAACGCGGCCGCGTGGCGGCGAGCGAATTCGGCGGCGGAAATCGGCGCGCGGCCGACCAACTGCTGGAAGTTGTCGGTCATGCGGTCGTAGCGGTTGTTGCGATGCAGCTGGGCCATGATGACCAGGTGTGCGACCAGATGCGCCGGCTGTTGGAGCTCCCGCAGCTTCGCTTCCCAGATCTGCGGCGGCACATTGACGTATTGGATTGTGCGGCCCAGAGCGCTGCTGAATTCCTGTGCGAGCTCAGTCATCGTCAGCGACTGGGGGCCGGTCAATTCGTAGACCTTGCCGATATGCGGCTGTGGGTTGGCCAGCACAGCAGCGGCGGCAGCCCCCACGTCGGCGGCGGCGATCGGCGAGGTCCTGCCGTCAGCGAACGGCAGGCGGATGGCGTTGTCGTCGCGGATGCCCTTGGCCGCCGGCAGGAACAAGCCTTCGAAGAAAGCAGTTGGACGCAGGTAGACCACCGGCAGGCCGGACCAACGCAGCATCTGCTCTGCGAGCCAGTGCTGCTTCTGTTGCGGGCTGCCGGTGGTCTCTGTCTCGCTCATCTGCGACAGCGTCATCTGCGACAGATTGACGAAGGCCTTCACACCCAAGCTTTTGGCTGTGACCGCGACGGTGGCGGCTGCTTCCAGGTATTCGGGCGAAACCGACATCGTGAAATACACCACTGAGCAGCCTTGCATGGCTGCGCGCACGGCGACGATGTCGAGCATGTCGGCGACCACGACCTCGGCACCCATATCACGCAGGCTGTCGGCCCGCGCGTCCAGCTTGCGCACCATCGCGCGTACGCGATGGCCTTGTTCCAGCAGGTTGGCGATGGCCGCGCGCGCGGTCGAACCGACGCTGCCGGCGGCGCCGGTGACGAGAATAGTTTCTTGAGACATGGCCTTCCTGATAACATCAAGTATGTAGGAAAATACATAGTGACACGTCGTTTTTACTATGTCAAAAAAAACATAGTCATTCCGTGTGCGCGTTGGCGCAATCCAGGAGCAATGCGAGTGAGTGATCTGAAGGAAACCGCGGCAGGCAAGGAAAAGCCGCTGAAATACGTTCTTCTTGCCGGTATCTATAACGAGCCGCGTTCCGGCTATGAACTGACCAAATGGCTGCAGATGGTGGGCCAGCATTGCTGGTCGGTTGAGCACAGCTCGGTTTACCCCGCTTTGCGCGAACTGGAAAAGGATGAACTCATCCAGTCGGAGCGCCTGCCGGGAACGCGCGGGCCGGACCGCTCGATCTACAGCATGACCGCTGCTGGGCTCGACAAGCTGAGGGCGTGGGTGGCTAACGGTTCGCCGCGCCCCGCCATCAAGGACGAACAGATACTGCGGGTGTTGTGCTTCGATTTGCTGCCGCGCGACACAGCGTTGCAGCAAATCCGCGAGGTGCGTGCGGACCACCAGGTCCAACTTGAATTCTTTCTCGCAAGACAGGCCATGCTGACCGAGCGTCAGCTTGGACCGCTGCTGGTGGCGCGCCGCGGGGTGCTGGCGGAACAGGCCTATATCGCGTGGTGTGACGAAGTGGCGGACATGATTGCTCGCAGGCCAGCCTGATGTACGGCCAAATTCGGGCCGGGCGCGCGGCTTGAATTTATCCAATAGAGGTACCGCGCGAGGTACCGAGCGGAGTAGGCACCGCAATCACCAACGCCGAGATGACCGCTGCGTAACCGGTCTGCAACTTCAAAGCGCCTCCGGCGTACCTATCTTCGGTTAGATACGCCCCCAACCCGGACGCGGTCAAGTTCAAGGCCGATGCGCGGCGTCGACGCGGGCAGCGGGAGTAGATTGCACGCACACGGACTGATCCACGGACGTTTCGGCCTATCTGTTTCTGATGGGCCATTTTTTTGTTGATCCATTCCGCCAATACTTTGTCCTGCGCCGCAACCTGTTTCCTGCAGACTTTCTGTAGCCCTATATTCACGTCACCTCGGACTATTTGAGGGCGAGTTTGTGGCGAACTCACATTCCCTTAAAAAGTCTTTCAGCCTGCCGGCTGGTCCGCTGGCGGGCTTCTTTTTCACTTCTTCAAACCCACGCACGCGACCACCAGCGCCTCAAGCTGACCCTCCCATTGCTTGCGCGGCAGATGATCCCGCCAGAGCCGGTCGACGGCCGAACCGTTTGGCGCGGCCAGCAATTCCGCATCGGACAGGAACACAGGCGTCGGCGGAACGGAATCGATGCACGGCACAGGCACCTGCACCTTCGCCTCAACGGTCTCCGTGTGGACGACAGCGGCACTTCGCAAGCTGATCCGAGACAAGATTGTCTCGTCGACGCTCGCTATTGACGAGATTCGCACGGACGGTGGCGATAAGGCGCTTGAGCGGCTTCAGATCCCTTGGCATCACAGGCCTGCTTGAAGTACTTGCTCGCGGTGCCCTTGTCGAACCGGAAAATGTAGTCGTTCCTGTGCGGCGGCGTCTTCGGATCTGCCTTGCGCTTTTCGGTGTATTCCGGCGGCACCGGGTAACGCGGTTGCCGCATGATGACTTCGAACGCGTCGCCGATCAGCGGAATCCACTCGTTGTTGCCGATCTTCTGCCGGGGATGCTTGCGATCGCGCATCAGCGCGAGGTAATGCGCGGGCTCTGCGATATTTCCTGACGAGCTCGCCGACCTTGACGGTGGCGGCGTCGACCGCATTCTGGCCGTTCTCGATCTCTACTTCTTTCTCCCGCGCCCGGGCTTCGGCGGCGCCTTTCGTTTTGAACGTTTTTGCTATACTCTGCCCTCGCTTGCGCACCTGGGCACCTGGGCACGCCAGCGACTGCCGACTGGCAGGATTGAAGCCATGTTTTACCCCGCTCGGAAACTGTAGCAGTGCCAGATCTCTTTTCAGCGCTACAGGGTCAATTTGTAGCAGAGGCTGCTATAAACTGGGGTTCACAGGCTGTCACGGCGCTTCATTTAGGAAGAAGCAGAAAGGCCGGAAACGCCCACGGGACAAGGCTCAAGCCAATAGCAGCAAGGCGCCAGTCGTCCCATTGAAAACATCTATCTCCCCGTAGTTCAATGGATAGAACAAGTGCCTCCTAAGCGCTAGATACAGGTTCGATTCCTGTCGGGGGGACCAATCAGCAACATCCAGACACCTCAAAAAGCCCTGCCCGGCATTGCCTGGTGGGACTTTTTTTTGCCACCTTCATTTCCCACGTCCGCAGAATACAGAACGGCCGAAGCCAAATCTCCCTCTGCCTTTCGCACCGACCGGACCCACCTGATCGTATCCGCGAAATTCTCCTCCGAGACGCGTTAGGGTGCTCGCCGGAATTGCAAGGATAGGACCTTCGTCGCAAGGACAAGCGCCTCTGTTGAAGCGGTAATTGCAAAGGTCCAACGATAAAAATTGGCCGTGCAACTACTGAGCTACCAATTTCGTGCTGCATCGAGAAGAAGTTGACGACCCACATCGACCCGGTCGACTCCGGCGCTCCCTTTACCGCGAGCTATGTAGAGGGATATTCGAGCCTTGGTTCTGGCATTTCGACCGATCAACTGACCCGTTTGCAGCATGTCGCTGCACAAGCACTCGGGAACGACTGACAGTCCGGTTCCTGCAGCGGCAGCGTCGAGCGCTGCCTGATAGTCCGGGACGGTGACCGAGGGGAGGTCCGGATTCCGCCCGAATGCCACGCGCCAGTAGTTGGCCAGCGCAGGTAGCGGACCTTGGACTTCGATGAGCGGCACCCCACCTGGCGCACCTGTCCGGAGCAATCGCTCGCGCCAGCGTGGCGCACAAACCAGTATTAAGGAGCCTTCGTACAGGAGATCGTATTCGACTGCCTTGTGAGGAATTCGTGCCGGTGTCACGGCAAGATCCAGTTCCCCGTCGACCAGAGCCTTCATCAGGACAGGGGGCGGTGCCGCGCGCAAGTCGAGACGGATTCCATACTGCGGCAGGGTCGCGAGGCCAGAGAAGATCAGTTTTGCGAAGCCGCTGGTTGATCCTGCATGAATGATGCCCTCCAGCGATGCATTCTTACTGCCTGCTGAATCTACGACTCTTTGCAACGCGTCCAGGTGGGATCCCACTTGGCGCTCCAGTTCGGTGGCAGCCGGTGTCGACGCCAGGCCGCGCGGCAGGCGCTCGAACAGCTTGCACTGCAGATGATTTTCCAGAACCTTGATGTGTCGCGACACAGCGGGTTGAGTCAGATGGAGTGCGTCGGCAGCTTTCGAAATCGAGTTGTGCCGGTAGACGCTGAGAAAGCTTCGAAGGTAAAGCAGTTGAGACATAAAAATATTTATGTATAGACCGAAAACACATGATTTGTTTTTAGTCTACATCCGCTTTAGAGTCCGATCAACGCTACCAGGAGGCATGCCACCATGGCCACACCACCGTCAGTCATCCCCACGTTTCCCGATCTTCAGGGAAAGGTTGCTGTCGTCACCGGCGGCTCACGTGGAATCGGAGCCGCAACGTGCCTGGCACTTGCGAAGAACGGCGTGAAAGTTGCCGTCAACGGTCGCGACGAAACGGCGATTCTGTCGACCGTGCACGCCGTGCGCGCCGCGGGAGGGAAAGCGATTGCTGCGCCCGCGAACTGTGCCCAACTGTCTTCGGTTGAGGAGATGCGGGTACGCGTCGACGCTGAACTTGGCGCACCTGATTTCGTCGTGGCATTCGCCGGCGGCGGCACCGGTCGGCCGGTGCCGTTTGAGCAGATCACAGAGCAAGACTGGCGCTCAAGTATTGACAACAATCTGACGTCTACATTTTTCACTTTGAAATGCTTCTTGCCCGCAATGATTGCGCGCGGTTCCGGATGCATTGTCAACATGGCGTCTGCAGGTGGCAGGATTGCCGCCGGCGCACCCGCCGGCTATGGCGCCGCCAAGGCCGGGGTCATCATGCTCACACGTCATCTGGCGCATGAGGTCGGCCGGCACGGCATCCGGGTCAACTGCGTTTCGCCATCGGCGGTCCTCACGGAGCGAACCCGGCAGGCCATCACGGACGAACACGAGCGACAGATGATCCCCGCTTTCCCGCTGGGTCGGCTGGGTGATCCAGAAGATGTCGTCGCTGCGACTCTTTTCCTACTGTCCATGGCCTCATCCTGGATCACCGGCGTGACCCTGGATGTAGCAGGCGGGCGCGTCATGTCGTGAATGATCACGCGGAGGACGGCCGGCGGCCTGGCGTCCACTCCGGAAGTTCGTCGAGGTACAGGTCCGGCCGTCACGCCGGTCGTAGTTGGATTTCACTTGAATGCTATCGGGCTTCGGCTATGTTGCATCCATAGCGAGACAAGAGTCCTTTCCTGGCCAGAACGGACATTCGGTCGCAACCAGTGAGGGTCGCAAAATGAGCGTACAGCTAAACCATACTATCGTCTGGTGCCGCGACAAGCGGAAATCGACACGGTTCCTCATGGACATCCTGCAGGTGCCGAGCCCTATCGAGTTTGGGCAGATGCTGGTCGTTCAGCTCGCAAATGACGTCTCGCTCGACTTCTTCGAAAGCGACAGCGAGATTTCCAGTCAGCACTACGCATTTCTGATCAGTGAAGAGGAATTCGACGAGGTCTTCTCTCGTATTCGTGACCGAGGTCTTCAGTACTGGGCAGACCCCGGCAAACGACGTGTCGGCGAAACCTATCAGCACAACGGTGGCCGGGGAGTGTATTTCGACGATCTTGACGGTCATTTGCTTGAAGTCATGACCCGCCCTTATCAAATTGGTGCCTAGCAGATCGGCGTTCGACTGGATGGCACCCGCACTTCGTGGCAGGTGTCGGCACTGGTGGGCCGAGCGCGCTCCACGTTGAATGGCTGATTTCTGGCCGCTCCGGGCAATATCGATGGTCCCTTGTGGGTCGACTTCAGCCGGTCGGTGACAACCGGACTCGCCTGATCGTACCCACGGAATCGATGCAACATATAAAAAAGCATCGAACTCCAACACCTAAAGTATTCCCAGCGGACGCCGAAAATCAGGCATGGAAAACGACGACCGCCTCCGCCCTGGCCACCCTCTATATGAAGAAGCGATGGCCCTCGAATTGACCGTGCGCACACTGCGCCACGCACAGGGCAAGAAGAATCCCGAAGACGTCCTCTATGCCTCACCCGAGTGGGACGTTGTCAGCGAGGAGTTCGTGCGCGACCTGTACCGAGCGATGGGTGGCAACCCGGCCGAGCTGCCTTGATCGACCTTGGGTCAGTGTAGTCATCGCAGCACAAACCGCTCTCACCCCATCACGCAGGCCGCTTCGGAATATCCAATCCCCTTGCCACCGCCGGACGCGCAACGAACGCCGCCAGCACCCGCTTCACATTCGAAAAGTCGTCAATCCCGACCAGATCCCCGGCTTCGTAGAACCCGATCAGATTACGCACCCACGGGAAAGTCGCGATATCGGCGATCGAGTACTTATCGCCCAGGATCCAGTCGCGCCCTTCGAGCTGCTGATCCAGCACCGCTAGCAGCCGCTTCGACTCGGCGATATAACGATCGCGCGGACGTTTGTCTTCGTATTCCTTGCCGGCGAACTTGTGGAAGAAACCCACCTGGCCAAACATCGGGCCGATGCCGCCCATCTGGAACATCACCCACTGGATCGCTTCATAACGGCCAGTGGCATCCTGCGGAATCAATTTGCCTGCCTTGTCCGCCAGGTAGATCAGAATCGCGCCGGATTCGAACAGCGGCAGCGGCTTGCCGTCGGGGCCGTTCGGATCGATGATCGCCGGAATCTTGTTGTTCGGATTCAACGACAGAAACGCCGCCGACATCTGGTCGTTCGTATCGAAGCGCACGAGGTGCGGTTCATAGGCCAGACCAGTCTCTTCGAGCATGATCGACACCTTCACGCCATTGGGCGTCGGCAGCGAATATAGCTGAATCCGGTCCGGATGCTCGGCAGGCCATTTCTTCGTGATCGGGAAGGTGGAGAGATCGGTCATGGTGATGGTGTAACCCTTGTGCGAGAGCTGCGGCTGAAAATGGGACCCGGGATTCAGCGATCGACCAGAAGACCGAAAGGAGAGACCCGAACACGCGACCGCCAAATATAAACCGACTCGGCACAACGCGTGCGTGAGCGCCTCAATGCATGTCGCCTCGAATCACTCCAACGCGAACATTGCCACGCGACGCTTTTCCCCACCGCCCAACCGCACGAAGGCACTCAGACTCACCACAAATCCTTGGTGGCCGTACCGGCGCGCAGGTCATACCCTTCGCGCCACAAGGCCGCGCCGACCGTCAACAACAGCGTCTTCTGCTCGCCATCATGTTGGTCCCACGTCGCTGCCAGCCAGGTGGCGAAACTCGCACAGGTGGTTTCGAGGTCGACGGGTGCTTTGCCCTCCAGGTACTGCCGCTCGAACATCGCAAGCACTTTTTCGGGTGTCATAAGCGCCTCCTCCGTGTTGGATGCGCCAAGTCTAAAGGCGGCGCACAGCGCGCGGAGCGTCCGCGGCGCCGAACCCGGGTTACTCCCAGGCGAAAACGGCGTCGCGCCTCGCGCCCGGCGGCCAAGCCCTGGCGTCCGACAGCCACAGCCCGGCACCCACCCACGCCTCATCAAAACAAAAAAGGCGCCGAAGCGCCTTTTCCCGTCAAACGACACCGCAAGCCGAATTACGGCGCGTTGCGCTTTGCATTGTCCTTGGCGTCTTCCTTAGCGTCGCCATAGGCCTTTTGCACCTTGCCGGCGCCTTGTTGAAGGTCGCCTTTAAGCTCCTTACCCGGGTTGTTGGTGGCCTTGCCGACGACTTCGTTAACCTTGCCCTTGATCTGCTCACCTACACCCTTTACCTGGTCCTTGTTCATGTTTGGCTCCGATATCTAGAATGCCGGCGCGTCATTACGCCAGTATTCCGATTCAGCAACGGGTGTGCCCGCGCCCGCCGCCAGCCCGTTTTGGTCGATGGAGCCAGCCGTGAAAAATATTTCAAAAAAGCCCTAAAGTCCGGCTGGGGCCGGCCGTAAAGGTGCCATGGAGGGGATATGGAACGCACACTCACTACGCTGACGGGGTCATCCCACGCGGCGCTGGTCGACCAGGATGTCGCGCATATTGGGCGCGTGATGCGGCCGTCTTTACAAGGCGATCTGGGTGGACCGATTCTGCCGGTTACCTACTGGCGCAAGCGTCTGTACCATTTGCTCGACACCGGCAATCTGTCCCACGCGCAACTGTGCGCGGTCGATAGCCTCCTGCTGCAATTGGACCAGTTCGAAACCGAACCCCCGCCAGTATGGATTGCGCCGGCCGCGGCAATCGCCGCCCCGTTCCAGCCGCTACAAGTCGCCGCCGGCCGTCGTATCTGATCTGACGCGCTGCAAGTCTTGATGGCCGGTCTTCCGCGCCGGCCAGCCCTACTCTTCCCCGTTAAAAAAAGGCCGCGAACCCTGTCGCGGCCTGAACACGTCGCAACGCGGGGATTTCGCGTCACGCTGTAAGCCTACACGTCCAACCGTGACATTCGCATTTAGGCAAAAAAGGTCTTTGCACTACCGGAAATTTTCTGCTCACACTTAGTGAAAATAGGAAAAAGGGACGACCTTAGGTCATAATGTCCGCAAAAATTCCCAGCAAGGACCTCCGTGACCCTCGCCGCACCGCTCGACCTGCTCAGACAGGCGCGCGCCCGCTTCACTCAACGCGAAATCGCCGCGCACGTCGGTAAGGACATCAAGACGGTACGTCGCTGGGAAAAAGGCGAAACACCGTGCCCGTCGATGCTCGAACCGGCCTTGCGCGATCTGCTGCACAGTAGCGGCCGGACAAAGGCCGGCGCGGGCACCGGCGACGCCCAATTCCGCTTCATCGATCTGTTTGCCGGCATCGGCGGCATTCGCATGGGTTTCGAGGCGCACGGCGGCGACTGTGTCTTCACGAGCGAGTGGAACGATTTCTCCAACAAGACCTATCGCGAGAACTACCCTGCCGGCGGCGACCACGCGCTGATCGGCGACATCGTCTCCTTTCCCGCCGAAGAAGTGCCGAGCCATGACGTGCTGCTCGGCGGCTTTCCGTGCCAGCCGTTCTCGATTGCCGGCGTCAGCAAGAAAAACGCGCTGGGCCGCCCGCACGGCTTCGAATGTACGACGCAGGGCACGCTGTTTTTCGACGTCGCGCGGATCATCGCGGCAAAGCGCCCCGCCGCATTCCTGCTGGAGAACGTGAAGAATCTGCTCTCGCACGACAAAGGCCGCACCTTCGACGTGATCCTGCAGACCCTGCGCGACGAGCTCGGTTACGAAGTGCACTACCGCGTGGTGGACGGTCAGCATTTCACGCCGCAGCATCGGGAGCGCATCATCATCGTCGGCTTTCGCGGCAAGACGTCGTTTTCCTGGGACGATCTGCGTTTGCCGGAAAGCGGGCCGCGCCTCGGCTCGATCTTGCATCGCACGGACGGCAGCGAACCCGTGCTGCCGTGGGACCACGATCGTTTCTTCGACCACGCGAGCAAACGCGTGCAACCGAAGTACACGCTCACCCCGAATCTCTGGACCTATCTGCAAAACTACGCGGCGAAGCATCGCGCGGCGGGCAATGGCTTCGGCTTCGGCATGGCTTATCCCGACAGCGTCACGCGCACACTCTCCGCGCGTTATCACAAGGACGGTAGCGCACCCACAAGCAATACCCGATGGACACGAACTTTTCGCTGGAAAATCAAGCCACTAAAAAATATCGCACGAGTCCATCAACCAATCGTGAAAATGGACTGCTCTGAGGAGCGAAGCTCAGCCGGTGGTGGAAGCATTGAGCCCTGAAAGGCACGCCAGAGCAAATCGCGGCAGGCCCATAGGACTGGCGCTCACGCTATATCCGCTACATCGCTGACCTCAGGCGCCCCGCAGCTACTGCAATACCTTAGGGGCGCCGTCCTCGATAACGGGCAATACCGATGCGCCCTCTTGGAGCGCAGCTTTCGTCGACACCGGGTGCGCGAACAGCGAGATGCCGCGACACGTCATGTCGCGCCCAATAAAACCTGGACATGAGGAAGGCGACCGGCCAAAATGTCCGCCAAAATACCCAGCGAGAACGAGCAACATGAGATCGGCCAATTCGCACGACCTGCTCACGCAGACGTTGCAGTTCTATAACCAAGGCGAAATCGCCGCCCACTGCGGGAAAAACGTCAGAACTATCCGTCGCTGGGAGGCTAATAGAAGTTGCCCAGTGATCGCCGAAGCAACCCTGCGCGAGATGCTCGAAGCCAAGACCCGCAAGGCGCCCATCGAGGGTGAACCCGAGTTCCGCCTGGTCGACCTCTTTGCCGGGATCGGAGGTATTCGCCGCGGCTTCGAAGCTCATGGTGGGCGGTGCGTCTTCACGAGCGAATGGAACAAGTTCTCGAAGAAGACCTATCAAGAAAATTATCGCGATTGCGACAACAGCCACCAGTTCATCGGCGACATCGTGTCCTTTGCCGTAGATACCGTTCCATCACACGACGTGCTGCTAGCAGGGTTTCCCTGTCAACCCTTCAGCATCGCAGGCGTGAGCAAGAAAAATTCGCTCGGCCGCCCGCACGGCTTTGAATGCACGACACAAGGCACACTCTTCTATGACGTTGCCCGAATTATCGCTGCGAAACGACCAGCTGCGTTCGTGCTTGAGAACGTAAAGAACCTGCTGTCGCATGATAAAGGTAACACCTTCAAGACGATCCTCGCCGTGCTGCGCCACGAACTCAAATACGAGGTACATCACAAGGTCATCGACGGCCAGCACTTTACGCCGCAACACCGTGAGCGAATCGTCATTGTCGGCTTCCGCCAGAAGACTGAATTTACGTTCGACGATCTGCACCTGCCAGCCAAAGGGCCACGCCTTGCGTCAATTCTGCACAAGGTCGACGGGACTGAGCCGATACTGGAGCATGACGACGATCGTTTCTTCGACCACGCGTCCCGCAAAGTGCAACCCAAGTACACCCTCACTCCGAATCTATGGGCGTACCCCCCCCCCCCCCCCCCCCCCCCCCCCCCCCCCCCCCCCCCCCCCCCCCCCCCCGCCTGACAGCGTGACGCGCACACTATCTGCAAGATATTTTAAAGATGGGAGTGAGATCTTAATTTCGCAAGGCACGGGCAAACGACCGCGCCGCTTAACGCCGCGAGAGTGCGCCCGACTGATGGGTTTTCCGGATGACTTCGTGATCCCTGTGAGTGATACTCAAGCGTATCGCCAGTTCGGCAATAGTGTGGTTGTTCCCGTCATGCAGGAAGTGGCACGCATCGTGACCCCGCACGTGAAAAAACTGCTCGCACGGGAGAGTGGCGCTTCGCGTCGAAGGTTATCCCTGGTTGCCTAGTGGTTGAGTTGTTTTCAGACTGACCCACAGCCGGACTATGTCCGGCATCCGGTGGCTAAATACGCGACTGAGTCGCCTGATTCAAAGCCTGAAAAAGACACCGGTCGGCAGACCAAGTGCATGACGGAACTGAACAATTTCGCGAGAGCTATACGCCTCACGATCGAGAGTCCCTTCGTGGCCGCACTTTACCTGTCGCGAACGGCGACGGTCGGCACTGGTCGTACATCAGAGCTGGTTTCCGGGCCCCCGCATTGCCTGCCGAACTTGAATGTGGCACGCTTCGATTCAATAAAAAACGGGGCATTTAGACCATGACATTCACTTTTGCCTGTCAAGTTAGCGACCTGAAGCATTTCCCTTGTTGTTCTATGCACCCATCGGACAGCAGTGTCAGTTACTGCCGGGGGGCATAGTGGCAAGTCCGCGTGCATGGTCACTACTCACAATCAACGGGATGCGGCAATACGGTGGAAACGCCGGATATGAGGACGACCCGTCAGCAGTCTACCGATACGACAGTAACGTCTCAAATTATCGGCAGGTGTCAGAGGGAGACGTGATTGTCTTGCGTTCTCGGATCAAGATTCTGGGTATCGCGAGAATTGAGAAGATCCTGACAGGTGAGGGTGAAAAGCAGCGGTTGCGCTGTCCGGTCTGCGGTATCAGCCAAATCAAGGAAAGGGTCACGATGCAGCCACGTTGGGCCTGCCGGGACCATCATGCGTTCGACGCGCCCAAGCGAGAAACGGTCAGCGTCAAGACGTTCGAGGCGCACTACGGCGGGACCTTTCGTCCGGCACCTCGCGCGTTAACGCTGCAGCAGTTGAATGACGCAGTCATGCGGCCGAGCGACCAGATGTCGATCAAAGAACTCGATCTCGCAAAGTTCGAGGAAGTACTATTGGACGATATCGGTTGCCACCGGCTTGTCGTTGAGTATGCGGATGCTATCGACCCCGACACTGCTGCGCAGATTGATACCGACGTTGAGATGCCGCGATCGATTATTGAGGCACGGCGACGGGTGCTGCGTGAAGTAAATCTCAGGCGTGGGCAGCCGCAATTCCGGAATCGGCTCATCTTGCGCTACGGAAACGCCTGCCAGATAAGCCGGTGTGCCTTTCCTGGCCTCGTGGAGGCGGCCCACATCGCTCCGTATGCTAGGACCGGCGAAAACGGTGTTCACAATGGACTCTTGTTGCGAAGCGATCTGCACACGCTGTTCGACCTGGGACTGCTGGCCATCAATCCCACCACGATGACTATTTCATTGCACCCCGCGCTGCTGGGGATGGGATACGGTTCTTTCGAGGGCGCGCCGCTGTTTACGAACGGCACCAGTGGACCGGACCACTCCGCACTCGCCGAGCGGTGGGAGTTCTTCAACAGTCGTCTCTCTCATGCCGAAGAAGAGGTTGCTGTGTAGGTAGCGTACCGCCCCGCGCGGTCAGCCGTAGTCGACCCTTTTTAGGCGTTCACGGTGCCGCAAAATGGACGTTCCGACGTTGATCTTGTTCCGGCCGAGGTATCGTTTCGCGTCAGCGTTCTCGGCATGCGCCACATGAAGTACAAAAGTTCGTACTGGACGTGCGAAGTGCCTTGGCTGTCATGTACCTACTCGACCAAACCCTCCGCTACTGAGAAGTGCATGACCACGGGCTTGCCACCAAATCCGATTGCGAGCAGTCAAATAGATCAGCGTGCGATATTATTCCGTGGGGACCTGCAGTACGGAAAGATGTTCAAGCGGAACGACGAGAAAATCAATGGACCAGTCTCGCTGGTGGAAATGTGATCTACAGGTTGCCACGCCGTCGTGGGAGTTCAAGCTTCCCGGCGGATCCGCATTCGATTTCAAAGACTTAACCCAGCGTGCGGCGTTCCTCGATCTCTATATGGGCAAGCTGAGGGACCGGGGCATTGAAGTCATTGCACTTGCCGACCACAACTCCAGCGAATGGATAGATGACGTTGTGGCTGCGGGCAAAAGACACTCGATAGTTGTATTCCCCGGCTGCGAAATAACCTCTCATACTGGCCTCGATGGAGTTCATCTCATAGTCATCGGGGATACCCACCGCACATCCCAAGATTTTGACCGTCTCATCCATGGTCAACTCGGATTTGACTCCCACGACCACTGCCCCTTTCGTGAACAAGGTGGCAAATGGCTGCCGGGCACGTCGAGGAAGTCTGTTATCCAGATTCTGGACGACCTACCGGACGGATACCTCGTCATCGCCCCGCACGCTCTCAGCGAAAACGGCATCGTATCTGGCAAGACGGTTCAGGGTGACATTCGATGGAAGTCTCTTCATCACCCCCGACTTTCAGCCGTCGACCCGGGTGACTGCTCCGTTACAGAAAAGGAGTCGTTTGGATCAAACTTTAGGGGACGAAGGCTGAGCAACTTTCCACGCCTCAAGTCAATTGCGTTTGTTTCCACTTCCGACGCTTACGACCTTGACAGTCTTGGCACGCGCTACTGCTGGATCCGAATGGGGGAACCATCCGTCGAAGCCCTGCGCCAGGCGTTTCTGGATCATGAGTCGCGCGTACTTTGTGACTGGTCGCCGAAACTTACGGAATTTCCTGAGGGAAATCCAAATCGCATACGACATGGCTGGCTCAAGGACGTCGAACTAGGAGGGACGCTGGGCAACTCCAAGGCGCCCCTTCGCTTACCTTTGCACCACGGCCTCAATGTCATCATCGGTGGCCGCGGTAGCGGTAAGTCCACCATCGTAGCGGCTATCAGACAACTCTTCTCGACTACCGAGAGTCTGCCAATTAGGCTGCGCGAGGACGCAAAGGCGTTCGTTGACACCGTCTTTCCAAGGGCAAAATTGCAGGCTCGATATGCGCTCCCTCAGTCTCAGGAGACAATGCAGGCCATCTGGGAAGCTGGAGATGGCAGCACAACAACAGTTCGATCTGAAATGCTTCGGACCGACTTCCCCGTCACCGTCATCAGCCAAAAAGAACTATTTGAACGGGCTTCAGGCGATAAAGAAGACCCATTCCTTCCTTCGCGCAGTTTGCTTGCCTTGCTTGATGAGCATATCGGACTCGGCGCCGCTGAAAGTGAAAAAGTCGGCAGTTGGCATCGTAGAACAGAGGATGCCCGCTCGGACTGGGCTCAAGCCACACGGGCGTTCCTGGAACTGGCAAAAGACGTCGGGCAGTTGAAGCAGCTAAGGGAACAAGTCACCACCGTTCAAACACAGGTCAACGCCTTTGCAGCACCCGAAGTCAAAGCTCGCCTGGCACGAATCGATGCTCGGCGGGCAGAAGCGCTCACGCTCCGCGAAATGGAAGGCAGGCTTACAAAGCTAGTCGATACGCTACGAGCCGCCGTCCCCGATATTGATCCCCTTGGGGAACCCGCCCTGACGCGGCCCGTAATTCCAAGCACGCTCGGCGACCTCGGCCCGGCCTTCTTGCATCTGTCCGACTCCTTGCAGGCTATTGAGGCTTCACTGCTTGACAGCGTTCGCAGCGCAATCGAAAGCGCAACGAACGCGAAAGCTGAATGGGATATTTCAAAGCCCGAATCCCTTTGGATGATAGACGTCGCAGCGGCCGAGAAAGACCTCCAAGCATACACGGACGAGCTTAAGGGAAAGGGACTGTCACCGGCCGAATTTGGGAAGCTCCAGGACAAACTTCGATCCACCAGAGAAATCATCAAGGCTCTTGAGGCCAAGGAAAAGCTCATTCCTGACGCAAAGCAGCGCGTTGCCAGCGCAACGGAGCAGCTCAAGTTACTTTTCGAGGAGCGCCGCAGGCGTCGATCCGCGGTTCTTGACGTGATACACGAGCGTAGCGGTCGACTGAAATTTTCCATTTCGCCATTTGCCGACACCACACGCTGGCAGGATACGATGCGGACGCTTTGCGGATTCCGTATCGACGCGTTTCACGCCGATGTGATTGAACTGGCAACCAAGCTATGGTCTTCTAACGATGCGACGCGCGATGAGCGCTGGACTCGGTGGCGTGGCGCTTTAGCTACGGGCGACTTTTCCAAGTGGCAGGAAGAATACAAGGGCCGGCAAGCGTTCATCCAGAAACTGGCATCGCTTGAGGAAACAATCAGACACCGACTCGCTACGGAGACTCCTGATGACGTTGTAACTATGTATTTTCTGCGTGACGACGGCAGACCTGACGTCGACACTGACTGGCAGCCGATCACTGAAGGTTCTCCCGGGCAGCGCACGGCGGCAATGCTGGCCTTCGTCCTCCACCACGGCAACGAACCCCTGGTCCTGGATCAACCCGAGGACGACCTCGACTCCGAGTGGATTTCGAAGCTGGTCGTACGAGAATTACGCGACAGCAGATGGCGCAGACAGCTCGTTGTTGTGTCTCACAACGCCAACATACCCGTACTCGGCGATGCTGACCAGATTCTCACACTCGAAAACCGGGGAGGTTCCCTGGCCCTACGTGAGTCAACGTTATCGTCCACTGGCGAACCCGTTCCCCATATCGGGCCGGTTGAATACAACTTCGTTCGAAACGATATTCAAAACATCATGGAAGGTGGCGTCACGGCATTCGTTCAGCGTGAACAGAAATATCACAGTGAAACGAATTCATTGAAGGCTGATAGTGGACGTAGCTAAGCGTTCCACGGCTCCCGAGTTTGCCTAGTTTCCATGTCAGACTCCAATTGGTTGATCGGAGTCTGATATTGTGCTCATCGAGGAAGGCCGCTTTCCGTCAGTGCGCAGGTCGGACGCGTGCAGTCAGCCATCTCCTGCCGTTCATGTGGATTCTTAGGCTGACACTCGAGTGTCGGTTCCACTCAGCGACCGGACCCCCGACCTTGCAACGTGGCTATTCCGTCACATAGAAGTCTGCCAGACATACTCTGCCTAGCCTGTCGGTCTCCAAGTCATGCCATTAACCGCTTATATAGTTCGCGTTGGCTATAAGCCAGCAATCCAAGCCCTTCTAGTGAGCTACTATAGTCATGCCATGGATTATCCTAGTTTCAACTGTTGTCGGTATTGAATGATTGCTTTATGGTGGCTCAGCATGGCGTGGTGCGTGCCGGAGTACGAGGCGAACTTACAAGCACATTAAAAACTGTCGCTCGACAGGACTACATTCGAGCTATACCGCGCCACGAACAGCAGTTAATTTACCTCCCGTTACCGAGCATGCGAAAGCACAGTTGATGCGAACTTAACGGTGCACAACACGAGGCATTGAGATGAATGGGCCTTTGGAACGCTGGAGGAAAGGTGAACTCGATCTAGTTCTGGCATCGCTGCAGCTCAGTTGTTTTGCTGCTGCCTTCACATTACTCATTATCTTCGCGCTGATATATCGCTACTCGACAGACGCAGCACTCACGCCGCTTTGGGATTTTTTGTCTTCCTTAAAAATTGCCATCCCACCAGTTATCGTGCTGGGGCTATCTTATTTATATGCATTTCTAACCGGTGACTCTGTCTCCGATGCGCCAAAAAATATGTGGGCTTTGCTTCGCGATCATACGCTACAGGAAAAGCGGACAATGATCATATTTTTGATTCTTGCACTCTTATCGTCTTTGGCTGCAACATGGATGCTTTGCACCAATAGCCCTCCCAGTTACGTTAAACTAGTCGCCACGCTACTAGGCGGGGAAAATGATGATCAGCAAATTATTATTGACTCAATCAAGAATTTAAAGGACAAAAATCCGACGTTTGCAGAGCAGCTCGAGATAGTAAGGCGAGTTTTCGACGAACGGCGCCAGTGGAATCACGAAAATAAACAGGTTAATTCGACGCTTCCACGCATTTTTATAAGGTCGCTAGAGGCAAATATTGATGATGATACGTGGCTGAACCATCCTCTACGTCTGCATGCAGACGCGGAGGCGCACTCAATGCTAGCCCAGGCTTTGTCTGTGGAGCATGATAAGGCAGCCTTAGATTTGGCCAAGCAAAATAGAGACGCTGCGATCCGTCTGTATAGCGAGGTAATAAATAATAAAAGCATATGGACCACGCCGCTCCTTCGTCGTAGTGCTGAACAAAACATTGGAAATGTGTATCTCTATGCGGGTGATTATGATAAAGCAATTTACGCGTATAGCAAATTGTCAGAAAAATCAAGAAGCATAGCCACGGACGGCAATAAGGTTGCCGCACTAGCCAATGCAGGACGCACCGCCGAAGCAGCTCGCTTTGGCGATAAGGCGATCAATGAAAGCAAAGGCAGCCCTGAGTTACTGACCGAGCTTCGGAGTTACGTTTCATTAGTGACAAACACGGGATTTGCGAAGCTGATTCTTCAGGACGGCCTAGGCGCTCGCAACCTGATGCAGGAGGCATTTGACCTGCTACCCGACGCGCTAGCAAGGCAAAATTTGGCGCTTGCATTGAATATGGCTAACGAACCAGAGGCCGCAGTGGATCTACTCGCGGAAGACTCTGACGCGCCGATCGTGACTTCCGATAGCGAATTTGATGTGGTGGCAAAGCGCGGGGGAGGAAACTGCACATACCTAATACGAGCTACGGCGTTATCACATTTGAAAAGAGACCGCGCCGAAATTGCAGCGAATCTGGCCGCATATGCCCGCCAAGCGCAGCCTAAAGATTTGCTGGTCGAAAATTATGGTGATTGGCAACAACTCGGTTTGAAAACTCTGAAGGCTGAGGTCCGTCCGTGTGGTGGGCTCATACTTTTACAAAACGTTAGGGACACTCTGGGGGAGAAATAGAAAATATTTCGAGTTAACAACAGATGGCAAAATCTTTGTTAATCGACGACAGGCATTCAAATTCTTCGACTCGCTTGCGTCAGTAAGCGCGAGTTTGCCAGCGTCGTCGGTCCCGTCTTGCGCGGAGCGACGCCCCCAGAGGGCGGGCGTAGACGAGTTCGTGCGGTCCGTCCCCTAACCGCAATGCCAACGCGTTCTTGCGGACGTTCGCGATCTGTTCCGGAGCGGCATTAGTGAACGTTTGCTATTGAGATACGCAGATCGCCGTTTTTGAGCGCGAGTCTGTACGTAACAGCACACAAATCTCCAAATTCTGTTCTTTGATTGTTCATAAGAGAACCTAGACTGGCTTCATCTAGTCTCGTGAATCATTGAGGCTCGGAAAAGCAATCAGCGCATTCAGGTTTGTTAGCGGCTCGCAGTCTATTGGTGTCCTATTTTGCTTGTCGTGAATGTCGAGGCTCAACAACAGTCGCCCCGCGACCGTGTTCGTCGCCACCTCTGCGGCGCGCATATATAGTAGGTCGCAACAGTACACCTTGTACTTCGGAAGAACGCCATGGACGTTGTTCAGCCGTCGGTCAAACTAGGCCCTTCATCGCGTCTATCGTGTTTATGTACTAGTAGCTGACCGGGACGCTTTGCGCTAGGGGTTCAACCACTTGCTCCCTCAACAACGTCCGGTTTTAGAGATAGAAGCAGCTCAACGGGATGTACAAAAACCCTCAATCGCGCGTGATGTAAGCACGCCTTGCACGAGGATTCGAGATGCTGACCAGCCTATTCGCCGTCGAAGAACGTGAAGCAAAGTCGTCCGGGATTGGCGATCCGTTGGATTCCCTGAACGGGCATGTGGACTTCGAGGCTGTGGCGATACTGTTGAGCGATCAGTGTCCGTTGCTAGTTCTTCAAACACGATTGACAACTTCCGTAGCGCCAAGGTTTATGTACATCAACAAATAGGGGATAGGTACGATGGCCGGCCGCCAAAGTGGCGGTGCGCGCGGCTTCCATCCTTCTCCAGTTAAAGCGTCTCGTTCTAGCGGAATTGTGTTGGTCAAGGAGGTGGAGCATGCCGAGCGCCTATCGAGGTGATTTTATTCACGCCGCCAGCCACGGGTTGCACAATGGTGGCCACAACTTGTTGGCGACCGTCGCCGCAGCGCTTCAACGTCTGGCACCGCTAGGCTGGTCAGAGCTGCTCGCTTATCACGGCCTGAATGTCTGCGCAGCGGATCTCGCCGGTGAGCTCACGAAGCGGCTCCCAGATATCGATCGCAGCGTACCCGGGTTTGAGGACTTCTCCCTTGAGGGCGTACAAGCGATAGAACCTGGCTGGCCAGCTCGAAGCCTCCTCTACCACGCCTTTGCTTCGCCCTCGGTCACCAAACGGAACAAGGCTGGCGAACCACTACATGGCTATCCAGCGCTGGCTGAGATCGAAGCAGTCGAAAACTATGTGTACGCATTGGATCCGCCATCGATCGAAGACCTTCGCGTGCGTGCCGGCGAAGCCCGTCTTGCTATCGTTGTCTTTGCATTGGAATATCGGAATGCCGTCGGCACCGTTCATCAACGACATGCCGACCTAGTGTTCTCGCGAACAGGGGTAGCTAGAGTAGGCACGTCCCCAGCAAAGTATCTTGATTCGGCACGGGGATTCTTGCCCTTTGTCGATGGGGACGGTACGCAGATTCGCACGCTTCCCTGTCGCTATGCCGCATTCATCGCCGCACTGGTACCCGGTTCCAAAGATACATACGGACCGTTGCGATTTCTTTCGCCGACCGAAAATCAACCAACTACGCCCGCCAACGCCCAGTTTGATGGCGGCCTTGCGGTGAGCTTTTCCGTGCTGCTCGGCAGTGACCCCGGTGATGAAAACCGGATGTTCTGGATTCCGCTGCATAAGCTCTACTCTGGAGATAGCTGCATACGCGCCCGCGATATCGAGGTAAGGCTTTCTGCGTCGCACACCAACGAGAAGATCCGCCGTGCACATCTGCGGTTCCTGTCTGGCGGACACAATGGTGGTTGGATGGAGCCATCGCTCAGCATGCCCCCGTTCGTCTTCCATGACGGCATCGCGGAGTTTTCCACCTCGGCCGACGACGGCGGTTGGCTGCTGTGCCCGGTCCCTCACGACCTTCTCGCCGAGCCGGCCGAGTTCGACGGCAAACAACTGACATACATAGTCCCGCCTGCCGCCGACGGCAATGGACTTTGGGGCGTCTATCAGTCCAGCCTCAACCTGATTGAACGTCCCAATGGGGCACGGACAGCACCGGAGTATCTACATGCGCGCCACAAGATTGACGACAACGGAGAGTTCGTCGACCTCAACAAGTCACCCGACCTCATCAAATTGATCCAGCAAGGGGGTTACAGGGCTCGCCATTACGTTGACTATACCGGCGACGGGTGGATTGACGTCGAGTGCAGCCAGATCGCGCTAGACCTCCCGAATCGCCTGCCTGCCTACTCGCTCGTGGCCACACCCCACTTCTTCCCTTTTGTCGATCAGACGGCCTTGATGCAGTGGACTGCCCAATGTGTCCTCCCCTCAGTCCTCCACCTGCTGTGGGATTCTTCTGGTTCTGGCCTGCCCCAAGCTTTGTCGGATCAACGGATCGCCGCGAATCTGCAGCTGTCCGGCGCGGGGTTTGATCCTCACGACGACACGATGACCGCTATTGTTGGCGCATTTGGATCCGGCAAGGCGTGCGCGACCAGGATCGTCTCTGCCGACCTGCGGACTGCGTCCATGCTCCCTGACTCCGCCGCTGGGGTATTTGCTCCTGGCTGGGACATTTCGTTTGATCGCAGTTCGGAAGCGTCTTCGGACGACACCGGCTCCCTTATCGAGCCGGGCGTGAGCTTCCTCGCGAACTACGGTCTTGGTTCACCCTTCATGGAGGACAGCAAGCTGTGCGCCGCTCTCAGCGCGTTTTGGCCCGCCGCGGCGCCAGATATCACGCGTACTTTTTCCCCCGGGCGGAACTACGTGACATCTACCCCACTGACCGACGAGGTCATAGGGCTTGGAACCGCACCACCCTGGGACGGCGTAAAAGGCCCCACTCTCCATAAAGCCGACAAGTTTGTCGACTACATGGCACTGGCTTACGGGGACTACGTGGAGACAGCCCTGAATCGGGGCTTCGATATCTCGGTTATCGGCCAGACGACCATGGAGGACTACGTCGCCAGAACGCTCACCATGGCCATGGTCTACAGTGCCCTAGGCGTCACGAAGCACGAGGAAAAACTGATCTGGTCCGTTCTCTCCTTCCAGTTAGCCGACATTACTGATAGCGATCTCTTAGAGGCGCTTAAGGCCACCGGGCGAAGGATGGATCCACGATATACCTATCGGTATGTGATGATCGACCATGCTGACCGGGGGGCGACTGACCCCGAGGACTTCAAGAAGGTTCGCGTCAAGTTTGGTTCCTTGCACCTGATGTTCGCCGACCCGATCCTGGTACTCGCCCGGGACGACTCCGGTACTTGGACTGCCCATGATTTCCGCCACTGACGTCGTGATAGTTGGAGGTGGGCCGGCAGGCACGTCTGCCGCCATCTGGGCTGCGCTGTCCGGCAGATGTTAGCGGCGGTGTAAAAGCGTCATTAGATGGCGGCGCAAAGTTGAGTAGAAGC
>NZ_JALOCP010000012.1:0-214664 GCF_030511745.1 Paraburkholderia sp. SECH4 | reverse complement strand
CTAATAGACCACTAACAATTCAAGGAAAGGCCAAAGCCCTAAGAACACGGACAATAAGCGCCGCGAAGGCAAAAACCCTAACTATTTCCTAGCAGCCAGATCCACGTCCAATCCCCCATCCTCCCCCATCCTCACAATCCCCTTGGAAACATCCCTTCGATATCCATAAAGATCAAACTTCATGACCCCAGGATTAGAACTATCCCGAATAAAAGTCCTCGCATTCGTGACCAACGAATTAAACATCTTCACATCACCCGACTCGATCCAGACAAAACTCTTCGCCGCCCCAGCAGGCGGCCTCGCAGCAGCAACGGATGCATCACGCTTGAACTTCAACACCAACCCCTCATCAGTCACCGTCGCACTAGCCAGCCGCCCCTGCAAAACCGGCGGCGGAAACACGGTGTACTGATCGAACACCAGTTCGCTACCCTTCAACGCAACACCCTTGCGTGTAAACGGCGTCAACGACGCCAACGGAATATCCAGCGCCCGCAACAACCCCGCCTGCGGCACCCCCAGCACCTTCACCGAGGTCGGCTCATAGACAAGATGCCGCTCATCCTTAGCCACGATCGTGCCGCTCATCGTCGTCGGCAGCCACACGCCAGGAAAGTGATTCCACAACTTGATCCCGCCCGATACTTCCAACTTGCCATCCACCGGCTTCAACTGCAAATCGTTCAGCGAACGCCGCTCATAGTCGAGCAGATAATCGTTGAACAACGCCGCCATGGCAGGCCACGGCTCGACCACTTCGCCGCCAATGATCCGAATGTCGTACTGGTCCGGATCGTCGAGGTCGACCGGTTGACCCGGATTCTTCGGCACCATCTGCGCATCCAGCGAACGCACATGAAAGCCGATTCGACCCGATACGTAGAAGTCGACATTCTCGACGTGAATCAAGGGTGCAGGTCCGGACGAGTGCCGCTCGTCGCTAATCGCAGAGCCGGGCGTCGCCATGCTCTGACCGACAAATGCCGCCCGCGTGCCGACCGGGATCGCGCGTGCAACCGATGCCGTCCGCAAAGTCTGCGGCACCTGTTGCCAGACCAGGCGCGCCTGCGCGAGCGACGCCTGCTGCGCGCGAATGAAGCTGTCGTTAAAGCGCGCGCTCGCGCTGCCCACTTGCGTCGGCGCATCTTTCGACGCGCTGGCTAGCGTGGGATATGACGGCAAATGCACGTCCAGTGCGCCTGCCTCGTCGAAGGTGAAGTAGCCGGCCGCCATCTGGTCGCGGTAGTGATACAGGTCGAGTACGAACGGCGCATTCGTATCAAGTGGCGTTAGCGCCATGTCGATGTTCATCGGCATCGAACGCATGAATTTCACGTCGCCGCCCTGCACCAGCATGCCGCGCGGTGGCATCGTCGTGGGCCAGTCAATTTTCTGCACCGTGCGGTCGTCGAGCGTGAAACGGACACCTGCGGCACTGGTGTTGATCTGCGTGATGGTCATACGCAACGCGGGCGGTGGCGTGAGTTTGGCCACCTGCATCACGACGTCGTCACCTTCGAGACGCGCGATCGGCGTGTCCACCTTCAACAGGTCGGCCATCTTCACGTGCGCAGCCTGCATCAGCTTGTCGGCACCGACGCCGGCCACTTCGACGTGGTCGGCATGGAACACGAGGTTGTCGGCGTTGCGCATCGACAGCGACCCGATCAGCACGATCGGCACCCACGTGTCGCGATGCATTTCGCCCGTAATTCGCAAGGTGCCGCCGTCTTGTGGCACCACTCGCATATTGCGCAGCGGCGAGCCCTGGTACTGGAACAGGTAGCGATTGAAAATCGCAGTGAGCTTGGCGCTGTCGAGCGTGACGTCGCCACGGTGGACGTTGATCGTCACGCTGGTCGGATCGTCGAACACGATCGGCTGTCCAGCGCGTGCCGGCGTCAGCGTCGCGGCCATGTCGTGAATCATGAAACCGATATCGCCGGTCACGCGAAAGTCGACGTCGCGCGCGAACATCAACGAACCGTCGATGCCGGAATCTCGCAGCGTAAGCGGACGGCTGCGCTTTTCGGTCATGCCGCTCGCGGCCGGCACGCGTGCGGCGACGCGCTGTTCGGCAGCAAGCTGTTTGGCCTTGGCGAGTTCGAGCGAGGGGCGCGATGCAAAGGCAGGATGATCGGTGCTCGCAACGGCGGTGCCGCTCGAAGCCGTAGCGACGCCGTTCGTGGCGTTAGCGGTGAGTCCCGCGTCCGGTTGAGATTTTGCCGTCAGCGGGCTGTCGTTGTTGCTCACAGCGTTCGCCGCCGTGCTCGTTTGTGTCGACGGTGCGGATGCGGCATCGCCGGTCGTGGAACTCGCGTCGGCGCATGCGGACATCAGCAGCGCGGCCGTCACCAGTGCGGCGCCAGCGCCAGCACGCGTGCGCCATGTTTCTCCGAGCGGCGTGCGCGCCACTCGACGCGACAACATTCTTTGAAGCGGCCGCAGCGCGGGCTCCGCCTGCACGCCGTCAGCCGATGTTTCGCCCAATGCGCCTGTCTGTTTCATGACGTCTCCTCCTGAGTCCGCGGCGCGTCTTTTGCGCGCCCGGCACGGCATGGTCGGTCGCACATACGTCGGCTTTAAACACCGTGCCGCCGTTGCGCGCCTTTGACCTGATTGTCTTGATTTGTCAGCGCGCTGCCGACAAGATTTCTGGAGGACGCTCACCAAACGATCAAGCGTTTGAATCGCCACAACAAGTCACTGGAAAGCCCCACGCATCAGGCTTGAGCGCGCTGTACGCAAACGGGATTCAAACGGCATTCAGAGCGCGATTTGGGCGTGGAACGAGGGGCGCGTGCATCGCGCAGTGCGTGACGCGCATGTCAGAACAGCAAAAAGGTCGCAAATTCGAATGCGGCGCTGCAATAAAACCGCAGCGAGACGCCAGCCAAGGACGCTCAGGTTCGGCTTCGCGAAACCGGGCTCGGGCGCCCTATCGAGCGCTGTCCTTCAGTGAGCTGCGGCGACGCCGGGTGAACCAGCGGTTATGCGCAGCTCCGCTACGCATCGCGGCTAACCCACACCCAACCATTCCTGCATAACGTCCGGCCGCTTCACAAACGACGCGAGCGCGTCATCGAAGACAATTTCGCCGTGCCCCATCACCGCAACCCTGCTGGCGATGTCTTGCGCAATGACAAGCCGCTGCTCGATCAGCAGCATCGCCACACCACGATCACGCAACATCCGCAGACATTGCGCGACCTGCCCCATCACCACGCTGGCCAGCCCTTCGCCCGGTTCGTCGATGACCAGCAGGTCGGGGTCGCCGAGCAATGCCCGGGCGAGCGTCAGCATCTGTTGTTCGCCGCCCGATAACACGCCGGCGCGCGTGCGCTTTCTTTCGCGCAGGACGGGGAACAGTTCGTAGGCGTCGTCAAAGGTGAAGCGCGGTGCACGGCCGCGAGCGTGCGGTGCCACACCGAGTTGCAGATTCTCATGGACGCTCAGCGTCGGAAACACGTCGCGATGCTCTGGCACGTAACCGAGCCCCAGGCGGGCGATCTCGAAGGTGCGTAGTCCGCCGAGCGCATGGCCGGCAAAACGCAACTCGCCCTCGCTGCGCACGAGGCCCATGATCGCGCGCGCCAGCGTCGAGCGTCCGGAGCCGTTACGCCCGACAAGCGCGACGACTTCGCCGGCGTCGATCTGCAAGTTGACGCCGTGCAGGGTCTGACTCGCGCCGTACCAAGCGTTCAGTTGTCGAATGTCGAGCAAGGCAGTCATGGGCGGACGCCGTCGCCAAGATAAGCGGCGCGCACGGCCGCATCCGCGCGAATCGCCGCCGGCGTGCCGGTCGCGATGATCCGGCCTTGCACCAGCACCGAAACGCGGTCGGCAATCGCAAACACGGCGTCCATGTCGTGCTCGATCATCAGCAACGTACGGCCGGCGGTGGTCGCGCGAATCAGTTCGATGGCGCGCGCCGCTTCGGCGCGGTTCATGCCCGCAGTTGGCTCGTCGAGCAGCAAGGTGTGCGCGCCGCCTGCAAGCGCAAGGCCGAGGTCGAGCGCGCGTTGCTCGGCATAGCTAAGCGTGCCGGCCTGGATATGTCTGCGCGCACTCAGCCCCACGGCTTCGAGCACCTGCTCGGCACGCGCATCGACCGTACGTGAGCCGCTGAAACGCTGCCACCAGCGCGTGCGGTCGCGCTCGGCCAGCATGGCCGCGCAGCGCAGGTTGTCGAATACGCTGAGGCGTGCGAACACGCTAGTGGTCTGGAAGCTGCGCGCGAGGCCCCGGCGCGTGATGGCGGCCGGCGCGAGGCGCGTGATCTCCGCGCCGAACAGATCGATGCGCCCGGCGTTCGGGCGCGCGCCGCCGGCAATCAGATTGAACAGCGTCGACTTGCCCGCGCCGTTCGGACCAATCAATGCATGGCGCTCGCCTGGCTCGATCGCAAGATCGACGCCGCGCAGAATCCGCGTGGCGCCGATGCGTTTTTCGACGCCGTAGACCGCGAGGGCCGGGATCATCGCGCGTCTCCGGCGATCTGCGTGGCGCTGGCGCGCACGGCAAGACGCGCTTGCGCACGATGTGCATAGTGCGCGGCGAGTGCGCCTGGCGCGGCCAGCATGAACACCACGACGCCGAGCCAGAAATGCGCCGAGGCCGGCTCCAGCGGCACACCGATGACGCTGAACGCCGCGCCATCGGCCGCACCGAATTGCGCGGCATAAGCCCACTGCACCGCGAACACGACGGCCAGCGTCCATAGCACCGCTGAGGCCGCGCCCCATAGATACGCCTTGCCGCACACGCGCCAACCGTAAGCGGCAACACGTGCCGTGTGCCGCTGCATGAAGCCCGCCAGTCCGTCCGGCGACGCCACCACGATCACGATAAAGAACAGCCCCAGATAGAACAGCCAGGCCCGCGTCACGCTCGCCACCGCAACGCTGAAAAACGTCAGGACGATCGCGCCCGCGACCGGCCCGAAAAACGCGCCTGTGCCGCCGATCACCGTCGCGATCAGCACGGCGCCCGAGCGCATCATGCCGACGCTTTCCGTCGACACCAGTTCGACATTGATCAACCCCAAGGTGCCGGCAATACCGGCAAAAAACGCCGACATCACCACCACGCCATAGCGGATACGGCCCGGATAACAGCCGATCGCCGCGGCGCGCACTGGGTTGTCGCGCACGGCGTTGGCGAGCCGCATGAACGGTGTGCGCGACAACACGAACATCGCGACGCTCGCCAGCACGCACCATAGCGCGATCAACGCATACGCCTCGCGCGCCGGGCCGAAACTCCAGCTTGCGAGCATCGGTCCGCTCGCGCGATCGATTGGCACGCCGGCCTCGCCGCCGAACCAGTCGGGCAGCGTCCACGCGGCCGCGGCGACGAGCTCGCCAATGCCGAGCGTGATCATCGCGAAGGCCGTCCCGGCGCGCCGCGTCGACACGAAACCGAACAGGACTCCGCACAGCGCGCCGCCGATGCCGCCGATCAACGGCAGCAGCACCAACGGCACGCCGACGCGATTGAACACTTGCGCCGCAATGAGTGCGCCGAGGCCGGAATAAGCGGCATGTCCAAAGGACAGCAAGCCTGTTTCGCCGAGCAGCAGGTTGTACGAAAGCGCGAATACGATCATCGTCGCGGTTTGCGCGAGATAGGCGAGGAGCCAGCTTTGCGGCCAGACAAAGGGGGGCACGGCGAGGAACAGAACGAGCGCGAGCCATGGCGCGAACCTGCGCAACATCGAGCGCGGCTTGACTGCCGGCACAGCAAACTTCTCGGGCGGCTCACGCATGATCGTCACGCCGTCCGAACAGTCCACGCGGGCGCAGCGCCAGCATGGCGACAAGCAGCAGATAGGGAATCAGCGGCGCGAGTTGCGCGAGCGTCAGCGTGTCCCATGCGTCCGGCAGCACGCCTCCGAATACGGCCGTGAGATCGCCCAGCGACACGTCGCTCGCTACCGCGAAGGTCTGCACGCAACCGACGATCAGCGATGCCGCCAGCGCCCCGCTCAACGAGCCCAGTCCGCCGATCACGACCACCACGAAGACGATCGAGCCGAGCGACTCCGCCATCGACGGTTCGATCACAAAGAGCGGCGCACCGATCACGCCGGCCAACGCGGCGAGCGCTGTGCCTGCCGCGAACACACCGGTGAACACGCGCGGCACGTTGTGGCCGAGCGCCTCGACAGCACTCGCATGTGTAAGCGCCGCGCGTACGATCAGCCCCGCCTTCGACACGCGCAGCACCGCGTAGAGCACCGCCAACATCGCCAGCGACACCGCCATCATGAAGGCCCGATAGCGTGCAAAGGCCGCGCCGTAGAGGGTGAACAACGGCCCGTCGAGCACGGCCGGAACAGTCGCGCCAAGCGGACTCAAGCCCCAGCCAAGCTTGACCAGCTCACCGAGCAGATACGCGGCGCCGAAAGTCAGCAGCAACTCGGGGAGATGACCGTGCACACGCACGCGGCGCAACAGCCAGCGCTCCAACGCCGCGCCGATCAAGCCGACGATCAGCGGCGCGATCACCAGCGCACTCCAGAAACCCGCATGCGCCGCCACCGAAAAACCGACGTACGCGCCGAGCATGTAGAAGCTCGCGTGCGCGAAATTCAGCACGCCGAGCATGCTGAAAATCAGCGTCAGGCCCGCCGACAGCATAAACAGCAGCAGGCCGTAACTGACACCGTTGAGCAGGTTGATGACGAACGACTGCACGCGCCTATTCCGCCTGCACAGCGACGGTCAGCGGTTCGAGCGCCGCACGCAAGTCGGCGGGCAAGCTCACCGGGCGACGCGTGACGCGATCCACATACACGTGCACGAAATGCCCTTGGGCGGCGGGTTGATCTTCGCCCTCCTTGAAGAGACCCACTTCGTAGCGCACGCTCGAGGTGCCGAGCCGCACGACCCGCAAGCCCGCTTCGACGCGCTCGGGAAACACCAGCGGCGCGAAGTAATTGCAATGCGTCTCGACCACAAGACCGATCGTCGCGCCATGCTCGAAATCGAGCACGCCGGCGCGAATCAGGTACTCGTTCACCACCGTGTCGAAGTAGCTGTAATAGACGACATTGTTGACGTGGCCGTAGACGTCGTTGTCCATCCAGCGTGTGGTGATCGGTAGAAAATGCGGGTAGGCGCCGCGCGTGGCCGGTGCGGGTTTGTTCATCGCTTACTGCCCTGGTTTTTCGACAAACTCGAACGGCAAGCCGCGCCGCCGCATCCATTCGCCGAGCGCCTGACCGGTGCCCGCACGCCACGGACGCAGTTTGGCCGGCTCGACCAACCGGTATTCGAGCAATTCCGGCGACAGCGCGACTGTGCCGTACGCCTTCACGTGATACGCGATGATCAGTTCGTTTTTGCGGATGAATTCGTACACGCCGATCAATTCGACCGTCTCAGCGTGCAGCGAGGTTTCTTCCAATACTTCGCGGGCGATGCCCTCTTCCGGGGTCTCGCCGTTTTCCAGAAAGCCGGTGATCAGCGCGAACATGCCTTCCGGCCAGGCGGCGTTGCGCGCGAGCAGAATCTTGCCCTCGTACTCGACGATCGCGGCCACCACCGGCAGCGGATTGTTCCAGTGGACGTACCCGCATTCCGTATCAGGGCAGATCTGGCGGGTCCGGCCGCCTTCGTGTTCGGCATCGGCGCGCTCGATCAAAGGCGTAGCGCAGCGCGGACAAAATCGGTGTTCGGTCATGGCGAGTGGGTCGTCTCTTATGGTTTGTGTGCAGCGTTGTTCAGTGTTGAATGTCGTGCTGCCACTGGTTCAGCAACTCGTGCGCGGTGCTAGTTTGTACGCTTGGTTCCTGGTTCCAGCTTCCGGTTCAAGTTCACGGTGCCGGGCTGGTCGCAGGCGCGCAGTCGATGCGGTTTCAGGCCAGGCACAGCTCGCGCACTTCCGCAGCGAAACGCTCGACGGTTTCCGGCTGAGTGTCCCACGCGCACATCAGCCGGCAACCACCCGCGCCGATGAACTCGTAGAACTTCCAGCCGCGCGCACGCATTGCCTTGGCGGCCTGCGCCGGCAATTGCGCAAAGACCGCGTTCGATTCTCGCGGAAACATGATGCTCACACCGGGAATTTCCTGCAACCGCGTTTCCAGCAAGGCCGCCATTGCATTCGCATGACGCCCATTGCGCAGCCAGACGTCGTTATCCAGCAGTCCGAGCCACGGCGCGGAGATGAAGCGCATTTTCGAGGCGAGTTGGCCGGCCTGCTTCAGACGGTAGGCGAAATCGTCGGCGAGCGAGCGATCGAAGAACACCACGGCTTCACCGACCGGTAAACCGTTCTTGGTCCCGCCGAAGCACAGCACGTCGACGCCCGCACGCCACGTGATCTCGGACGGATGCACGTCGAGCGCCGCGACCGCATTCGCAAAGCGCGCGCCGTCCATGTGCACTTTCAGATGACGCCGCTTGGCGATCGCCGCGATCGCGCGCACTTCCTCGACGGTGTAGACGGTGCCTACTTCCGTCGATTGGGTCAGCGTGACGACCTTCGGCTTCGGGTAATGAATATCGGCGCGGCGCGTGACGACCGCTTCGATCGCATCCGGCGTGAGCTTGCCGCCGACGCCCCGCGCGGTCAGCAGCTTCGAGCCGCCGGAGAAGAATTCCGGGCCGCCGCATTCATCGGTTTCGATGTGCGCGAGTTCGTGGCAGATCACCGAGTGATACGACTGGCACAGCGACGCCAGCGCCAGCGAATTGGCGGCCGTGCCGTTGAACACGAAAAACACTTCGCAGTCGGTCTGGAACAGATCCCGCAGGCGGTCGCAAACCTGGTTGGTCCAGGAGTCGTCGCCGTAAGCGGGTTCGTGGCCGCTGTTGTTGGCGGCGATCAGCGCGTTGAGCGCTTCGGGACAGATGCCGGCGTAGTTATCGGACGCGAAATGTTGCATGGCTGGCGGCGCGCCCGGCGACGGGCGCGCTGAGATGTCGGGAAAGCCGTCATTTTAGTGCGCCGGTGAGTTATTTGTTTTTTGGCCTGGTATTTGCCTCGTAGGCGGTTCAACGGGCCCATGCGCTCGGCGCAAGGCGGCGGATGAACTTGCCTTGCTGGCGCTTGGACTTGGACTTGCGCCTGCACTTGCACCTGCGCCTGCGGGATCGGTTGACGTCGAGGAATGCGCCCCCGGAAAGACCGTTAGTTGCAGCCGCAATCGGGCATGCGGCCACGGCCTCGCGGCATGTGTGCCACGACGATCAGGCCGGCCGCGCCCAACAGTAGCGTCCCCGCCGCCAGCCACAAGGCCGGCGAGAAAGACCCCGTGTGCTCGGCGATCGGCGCGGCCACCAGCGGGCCGACGATCTGGCCGACGCCGTAAGCCGCCGTCGCATAGCCCATCAGGCCGGCCGCTTCGTCGCCAAGCAGGCGCCGCGCCTCTCGCATCGCGAACAGGGTGATGGCCGTAAATGGCAGGCCGATCAGGATGCTGCCGAGCGAGAAACCGCCCGCCGTGGGCCAGACGATGCCGAGCGCAATACCGGCGGCTTGCAGCACATAGCAACCGGCGAGCAGGGTGCGATTGTCCCAATGCACCGGCAGGCGTGCCGCGAGAAGCGCACCGACGATCAAGGCCGCGCCGAACATAGGCCAGAACAGATCGGGCCAGGACGAGCCCGGCAGCGCGTGGCGCGCGATCACCGGCAGGAACGTCGCGGTGATGATGTAGCCGAAGCCGGGCACGCCATAGAGCAGAATCAGCCAGAAGGCGTCGGCGCGGTGCGGGGCACGGTTTGTGGGGGCGTGTTGGCCGGCGGCGGGGATTTGGTTCGCGACGGAGAAATGGTTCGTGGGTCGCTGAATTGCGACGTATTGGCCGGTGTCGTGCTGCCCGGCGGAGTGCTGCCCAGCCGAGCGTTGACTGGCATGAGCGACGGGCATCGACCCGTTCGTGGCAAGCGTCGCGCCTTTTGAAGTGGTGCCGGTCACGGCCCCGAACACGGGCCAAACCACGATCGAAAGCACCGCCGCGATGAGTCCGAAACCGATCCAACCGACCGTCGCGCCATAGCCGCCCGCAGCGCTGACGAGCAAACCTGTTCCGACAATGCCCATGCCCGGGCCCGTATAGATCACCCCGCCCCACCCGTGCGCGCCGAGTTCGGCGAGCCGCCGCAAGCCCCACTGCGAGGCGAACACGAAGGTCCAGGCGCTGACCGCGCCGGCGATGAAGCGCACGACGGCCCACACCCAGAATTGGCTTGTTACGCCCATCGCCAGCGTCAGCAGGACCGTCGCGACAAGCCCCGCGCGCACCATACGCGCCGGCGCCACCCGCAGCGCCGCGCAGGTGATCGCGCCGACGAAATAGCCTGCGTAGTTGGCCGATGCGAGCCAGCCGCCGTGCTGGATATCGATCTGCGGCTGACCGAGAGCGCCGCCGTGAAGCATCAGCGGCAGGAGCGGCGTGAACGCAAAACGGCCGATACCGAGCACCACGGCCAAGGTGATCATGCAGGCAAGCGCCGCGCGGCGGGCAGCGTGACGTTCGGTAGCGGTGTCTTGCGCGCTGGAAGCGAGATCGATCATAAGTGGACGAATAGCGGAAGCGGGCCGGCAGTCGCCGGTTTGTTCAATCCATATTAGCTTGACCTTTAGATCACGAAAAATGAATAATTGCGATACCAACCATCGCCAGGAGAGAATCATGGATCTGGCCGCCTTGACCATTTTTCGTGCTGTCGTGCGGGAAAACGGCGTGACGCGCGCCGCTGCCAAGCTCAATCGCGTGCAATCGAACGTCACGACGCGCATCAAGCAACTCGAGGAGCAACTGGGCACTGACCTGTTCATCCGCGACGGCCGGCGCCTTGTTTTGACCCCGGCTGGCGAGACACTGCTGCCCTACGCTGAGCGTCTGCTCGCACTCGCCGACGAGGCGCGCCATGCCGTGCGCGAGGATCGTCCGAGTGGGCGCCTGCGTTTGGGCACGATGGAAAGCGTCGCGGCGACGCGTCTACCTGGATTGCTCGCGAGTTACCACCAGCGGTGGCCGGATGTCGCGCTGGAACTCGAAACCGGCACGACCGGCAAGCTGATCGAGCGGGTCCGCGAATTCGAAGTGGATGCGGCGTTGGTGGCGACGCCACCAGATCCAGCCACGCTCGGTGAATTGTTCGAGACAGTGCCGGTTTTCCGCGAAGAACTGGTGATGCTGTCGCCGCGAGGCCATCGGCCGATTCGCGAAGTACGGGATATTGCTTTATCGACGCTGATCGCGTTCGAGCGCGGGTGTGCTTACCGGGCGTATATCGAGAAGTGGTATCTGGAGCACGGCGTGAGGCCGGCTCGCGTTCTGGAACTCGGCTCGTATCATGCGATCGTGGCTTGTGTCGCCGCCGGCGCGGGAGTGGCCGTGGCGCCGCGATCAGTGCTCGATCTGCAAACGGATACGAGCAACATCGCGGTTCATGAGCTTCCGGATATTGGTGTGATCGAGACGCTTCTCGTCTGGCGACGAGGGCATTTTTCGTCCGCGCTCAATGCGCTGCGGCAAGCGCTTGTGTCGGGAGAGGATGCGGTGGAGTTACCTGTCGCTGCACCGGTAGGCGTTGCTTGAATTTTTGCTTGTTACTTTGCCTGCGTGGCGGGGAACGCTAACCGCGACAGCAATGGGTTAGGTTGATGCACGGCAAGACACGGCACGACACGACACACCAAGGCCAAAAACAACTTGGGCCACCCGGGACGCAAAAACCACCAGCGCCCCGCATGGCCCAATCAAACCCGAATCAAAGCTGGGCTTCGACCCAACCCTTCACGCCTGCCAATGCCGCCGGCAGATTCGCCGGTTCGGTGCCACCCGCTTGAGCCATATCCGGGCGCCCGCCGCCCTTACCGCCGACTTGCTGTGCAACGAAGTTGACCAGTTCACCGGCCTTGACCTTCTTGCTGGCGTCAGCCGTCACACCGGCGATCAAACTCACCTTGCCACCCTCGACCGAGGCCAGCACGATCGCCGCACTCTTCAGCTTGTCCTTCAGCTTGTCGACCGTCTCGCGCAGCGTTTTCACATCGGCGCCCTCGAGCGTGGCCGCCAGCACATGCACGCCGGCCACTTCGATTGCCTGACCGGCAAGTTCATCGCCCTGGCTCGAAGCCATCTTCGACTTCAATGCGCTCAGTTCCTTCTCCAGCGACTTCACCTGATCCTGCACCTGCATGATCCGCTGCGTCAGTTCCGACGGCTGCGCCTTCAACACGGCCGCAGCCGCATTGATCCGCGCGTCGAGATCCTGCACGAAGCGCACGGCGTTATCGCCCGTGATCGCTTCCACGCGACGAATGCCGGCAGCCACGCCGCCTTCCATCACGATCTTGAAGAGTCCGATGTCGCCCGTGCGATGCACGTGCGTACCGCCGCACAATTCACGCGAGAAGCCGAGGTCGAGCACGCGCACTTCGTCGCCGTATTTTTCGCCGAACAGCGCCATCGCGCCGCCCTTCACCGCTTCGTCGAACGGCATCACGCGCACAATGCCCGGCGCGTTCGCCAGCACTTCCGCGTTGACGATCGCTTCGACCTGACGAATCTGCTCGTCAGTCATCGGCGCGTTGTGCGCGAAGTCGAAACGGGTCTTGTCCGCATCGACCAGCGAGCCCTTCTGCTGCACGTGCGAGCCGAGCACTTCGCGCAGCGCCTTGTGCATCAAGTGGGTGGCCGAGTGATTGCGCTCGGTGCGGGCACGACGCACCGCGTCGATTTCCGCCTTCACGACGTCGCCGACTTTCAGCGTGCCCTGCTCGAGCGTGCCGTGATGGCCGACCACGTCCGCCTGCACCTTCAGCGTGTCGGTCACCGCAAAGCGTACGCTCGCGTTCGCCAGCACGCCCTGGTCGCCGACCTGGCCGCCCGACTCCGCGTAGAACGGCGTGTGGTCGAGCACGACGACCGCCTGCTGGCCGTGGCTCACTTCCTTGACCGACGCGCCGTCAACATACAGCGCGATCACTTTCGCGTCGTCAAAGATAATTTCTTCGTAGCCGTGGAACGTGGTCTTCGCGCCCGAGTATTCGAGGCCCTGCGCCATCTTGAACTTGCCCGCCGCGCGAGCCTGTTCGCGCTGACGCGCCATGGCTTCGTCGAAAGCGGCTTCGTCGACCGTCACTTCGCGCTCGCGGCAGACGTCTGCCGTCAGATCGAGCGGGAAGCCGTAGGTGTCGTGCAGCTTGAACGCGAGTTCGCCGTCGAGCGTCTTGCCACCCTTCGCTTCCAGATCGGCCAGCGCGCTTTCGAGAATCGACATGCCGTGCTCGATGGTCTCGAAGAAGCGCTCTTCTTCCTGACGCAGCACATCTGTCACGCGTTGCTCCGCGTCCTTCAGTTCCGGATAGGCGCCGCCCATTTGCGCGACGAGGTCCGGCACCATGCGGTGGAAGAACGAACCCTTCTTGCCCAGCTTGTAGCCGTGGCGGATCGCGCGGCGCACGATACGGCGCAGCACGTAGCCGCGGCCTTCGTTGCCCGGAATCACACCGTCGACGATCAGGAACGAGCAGGCGCGGATGTGATCGGCGATCACCTTCAGCGAGTTGTTCGTCAGATCGGTTACGCCGGTTTCGCGGCCTGCAGCCTTGATGAGCGCCTGGAACAGATCGATCTCGTAGTTGCTGTGCACGTGCTGCAGAACCGCGGCGATACGCTCGAGACCCATGCCCGTGTCGACGCACTGCTTGGGCAGCGGCGTCATGTTGCCTTGGGCGTCGCGGCTGAATTGCATGAACACGAGATTCCAGATCTCGATGTAGCGATCGCCATCTTCCTCAGGAGACCCCGGCGGGCCGCCCCAGACTTCCGGGCCGTGGTCGTAGAAAATTTCCGAGCAAGGGCCGCACGGCCCGACGTCGGCCATCTGCCAGAAGTTGTCCGACGCGTAGCGCGCACCTTTGTTGTCGCCAATGCGGATGATGCGCTCGACCGGCACGCCGACTTCCTTCGCCCAGATGTCGTGCGCTTCGTCGTCTTCGTGATAGACGGTGACCCACAGCTTGTCTTTCGGCAACTGGTACACGCCGGTCAGCAATTCCCACGCGTAGTGGATCGCGTCGCGCTTGAAGTAGTCGCCGAACGAGAAGTTGCCCAGCATTTCGAAGAACGTGTGGTGACGCGCGGTGTAGCCGACGTTTTCCAGATCGTTGTGCTTGCCGCCGGCGCGCACGCTGCGCTGCGCGGTTGTGGCGCGCGAATACGGACGCGATTCCGCGCCGAGGAACACATCTTTGAACTGCACCATTCCCGAATTGGTGAAGAGCAGTGTCGGGTCGTTGCCGGGCACAAGGCTCGACGAGCGAACGATCGTATGGCCCTTCGATTCGAAGAACTTGAGGAATTTCTCGCGGATTTCGGCGGCTTTCATAGCGTGCGGGGGACGGGTTTGCCAGTTCCCTGGCTGTTACCGGCGGCATCATGGGGATGCGCCAACTGTTTGTTTCTTAAACGACTGATTATACGGGATCGGCGCCCGTGCGCGGCGGCGGCCCTGTCCCACCCTGGTCCCGATGGCCATTCGGCCAGGTTTGGCCGGGTAGCGAGTGACATGGCGAGGCGCGCCGCGCGTCCTATGCCGTTCGGCTGACTGCGCCGGCGCGCGGGAATCGCTTAAGATTGCCCCCATCCGCGGCGACATGTACGTCGCTTTGGCTACAAAGGAGACAATGAAAAATATGGGCGCTCTCAGTCATATCCGCGTGCTGGACCTCACACGCGTACTCGCCGGGCCTTGGTGCGCGCAGACGCTCGCCGATTTCGGCGCCGACGTGATCAAGATCGAACGGCCCGAAGTCGGCGACGACACGCGCCACTGGGGGCCGCCGTATCTGAAAACGCCTGAAGGCGCCGACACGCGCGAGGCCGCCTATTACCTTGCGGCCAATCGCAACAAGCGCTCGGTCACCGTCGACATCGCTTCGCCCGAAGGCCAGCGGATCATCCGCGAACTGGCCGCGCAAAGCGACGTGGTGCTGGAGAACTACAAGGTCGGGCAGTTGAAGAAGTACGGCCTCGATTACGCGTCGCTGAAGGAAGTCAAGCCCGATCTGATCTATTGCTCGGTGACCGGCTTCGGGCAAACCGGCCCGTATGCGCAGCGCGCCGGCTACGATTTCATTGTGCAAGGCATCGGCGGCTTCATGAGCATTACCGGCGAGCGCGACGGCCAGCCGGGCGGCGGCCCGCAAAAGGCCGGCGTCGCGATCGCCGATCTGATGACCGGCATGTATTCGACCATCGCCGTGCTCACGGCGCTCACGCATCGCGACCGCACGGGCGAAGGTCAATACATCGACATGGCGCTGCTCGACGTGCAGGTGGCCATGCTGGCCAACATGAATTCGAATTACCTGGCGAGCGGCCAGCCGCCCGTGCGCTGGGGCAATGCGCATCCGAACATCGTGCCCTACCAGACCTTCCAGACCAGCGACGGCTGGATCATTGTCGCGGTCGGCAACGACGGCCAGTTCCGCAAGTTCGTCGAGGCCGGCGGCCGCACCGAACTCGCCATTGACGAGCGATTCGCCACCAATCCGGCACGCGTACGCAACCGCGATATCCTCGTGCCGATTCTTGCCGACATGGTGCGTCTGCAGGGCAAACAACAATGGATTGCCGCCCTCGAAGCAGCCGGTGTGCCGTGCGGGCCGATCAACGATCTGGGCGAAGTGTTCGAGAACGAGCAGGTCGTGGCGCGCGGGTTGCAGGTCGATCTGCCGCATCCGTCGGGCGGCACGGTCAAACTGGTGCGCAATCCGATCAATATGAGCGGTACGCCGCCCGAAGCGCTGTCCCATCCGCCGACGCTCGGCGAGCACACCGACAGCATCCTGCGTGATGTGCTCGGCTATGACGAGGCACGGATTGCGGCGTTGCGGGACCAGTCGGTGATTTGAGGCCGGCTGCGCTGCGGGCGAGTGGTTTGGAGCCGGCCGAGGCGGTGGCAGTTTTCAGCGGAGCTGGCGACGGTGCCAGCTCACTCGCCGCCCGAAACTCCGCAAATGAGGCCATCACCGCCCTTCGCCCAACGAAGCCAGCCAGCGCCGCCCCTCTTCCCAATCGCCGAGGCCGCTATCGGCATTGATGTGGCCGCGCGGCCCGATATCGATCCAGCGGCTGCCCCACGCGCTCGCACAAGTCTGCGAAAACGGCACACCACCGTATAGATCGTCGCTGCTCGATACGACGATGCTCGCGAACGGCAGGCGCGTGCGCGGCACCGGCGCAAAGCCGCTGGCGTCCTGCGGAAAATGCGCCTCGGAGGGGTTGGGCACGGCCACCAGTAATGCACCGGCCACTTTCGCCAACTGCTCAACGCTCGCGTATTGCGACGCCCAGAAGGCGGTCGTCAGGCAGCCCAGGCTGTGCGCGGCGAACACCACCGGCGAGTCGGTTGCGGCCACTGCGGCGTCGAGCGTGCGGCACCACGCGTCGCGCGTCGGATGATCCCAGTCAGGCATTTGCACGCGCACGAAGGCGGGATCGAGCGCTTCCCAAAGCGTCTGCCAGTGACCCGCGCCGGAGTTCTGGTAGCCCGGCAGCACGAGTACGTTTAGTTTTTGTCCGCTCATTGCGTTCCCCGTCGCAGTTCGTTTTTCAAGTTCGCTTTCGCGATATGTTTCCGCGGTCCACGTCTGCAATTGTTGCTGCGGTACGTTTTTGCGGTACGTTTTTGCGGTACGTTTTTGCGGTACGTTTTTGCGGTACGTCTCCGCACGCAGTCCGTCTCCGCAGTTTGCTTCCGCAGCCCGCTTCCGCAATCACCCACTTCGCCCGGCCAAAGCCGCATGCTTCAATGCATCACACGGCCCACGCCCACGCCGCGCGGATCAGCTGCCGGCTCAGGCGTCGTCCCTTCGACGCGGATCATCTGCACGTCGCCGTTAAACGACTGCCCTTCCAGCGTGTAGCCCCTGGCTTTCAGCTGATCGGCCAACTCACCCGTGATCGGATGATACGGCTCGAAATAGATCGTCTTCGGCGGCAGCAACTGATGATGGAACCGCATCGCGGCCAAAGCATCGGCCGGCGCCATGTTGAAATCGTACAGGTTGGTCATGACCTGGAAGATCGACGTGAGTATTCGCGAGCCGCCAGGCGTGCCGATCACCAGCGACACCTTGTTGTCCTTCAACAGGATGGTCGGCGTCATCGACGAAAGCGGCCGGCGTCCCGGGGCCACCGTGTTCAGGTCGTCAGCCGTCGCGCCGGGCGTGCCGGCGGCAGCCGGTTTGGTGACGAAGTCGTCCATCGCGTCATTGAGCAGGAAGCCGCCGCCGTCCACTACCACGCCAGAACCGAAATCCCCGTTCAGCGTGTAGGTGTTCGACACGGCGTTGCCCCACTTGTCGACCACCGAAAAATGCGTGGTTTGCGCTTTCTCCGGCATCACGTCGCCGAGGCCGCCTTTGACCGGCGTGGCGCCCGGCACTTCGTCGGGTTTCACTTCATCGGCGCGTTGCGCGAGGTAGGCGTCGCTGGTCAGTTTGTCGAGCGGCACCTTGTACGAATCGGGGTCGCCGATGTATTGCTGGCGATCGGCGAACACGCGGTCTTCGATCTGCGCGATCAGATGGATATACGGCTCGGAATTCAGCTCGAGGCCATCGAACGCCGGCTTCAGATCGGCCTTCATCTTCAGCATCTGGATCAGCCCGACACCACCCGAACTCGGCGGCGGCACGGTCACGACCTGGTAGCCGTTCCAATTGGCGGTGAGCGGCTGGCGCCAGACAGCCTTGTATTGAATCAGGTCCTGCTTCGTGACCAGACCGTGGCCATACATCTGCTGGGCGATCAGATCGGCGGTGCGGCCTTCGTAAAACTCACGCCCGCCGTCGCTGGCGATGCGCGAGAGGGTTTGCGCGAGTTCCGGCTGGCGATACATGACGCCCGCCTTCAGGTTCGAGAAGTAGGCTTCGAAGTTGGTCTTGCCGGCGAAACTCTTCGCTGCCGCGTCGTGGCGCTGCTGCAACCCCTGGTCGACCTGGAAGCCGTCGGTGGCGTAACGGATCGCGGGCGCCAGCACCTGCTTCCATTTCAGCTTGCCGAAACGCTGCTGCGCTTCCCACATGCCCTCGACGGTGCCCGGCACGCCCACCGCGCGATGGCCGACGAGGCTCATACCCGGCACGAGGTTGCCTTTATCGTCGAGGTACATGTCGCGGGTCGCCTGTTGCGGCGCGCGCTCGCGATAGTCGAGAAAATACGGCTTGCCGTCCATGAACACGGTCATGAAGCCGCCGCCGCCGAGATTCCCCGCGTCCGGACAGGTCACGGCCAGCGTGAAGGCGATCGCCACCGCGGCGTCCACCGCGTTGCCGCCGGCGGCGAAGATCTGCTGCGCGGTGTCGGCGCTGAAGCGATCCGGCACGGCCACCGCCGACGCGTCCAGCACGGCCTTGGGCAGCGGCGTTTTCGCGAGCGCGGGGACGGGCGCGGCGAAGCTGCCGGCGAGCGCGGCGAACACGGCCGCAGCCGTCACGATCCGTGCGAAAGACAAAGAGGCGAAGGGCGCGCGAGGCGCGTCATGCGACGGGACGGACATCTGAGGAACTCCGGGAACTAGGAACGCCATGTTGCACGAACGGAAAGCGTCCATGCCAGGGCGGCCCAATGGGTGACGCGGCCTGCGTGCCCGGCAGCGCTCTGGTGGGCGCTACACGGCAGGGCACAGGCAGCGCAATCCGAAACGGCTTGAGCGGGGCGCGGGTGTGCGGCGAGGCTGTCTGGCTTGCGCCGCACGGGCGCAAAGCGGCGCCGGGGAAAAATCCGTGGGCGAACATCATGTCGCCCGTGCGCGGCGCGTGGAGAGTGCGCCGCCCGCATCGTAAGTCGCCATGGACCGCGCCAACAAAACGTTTTACCTCCTGTTACAGCACATTAAACGCAGCTTGCACGATCTCGTCCGCCCCCAAAAACCACTCGAAACCGCTCAAACGTTGGCTGCGCGCCGCACTCGCCTGCCGCGAGCGAACGCGTCAGGTAGAATTGACGGATAAGTGGGCGCATTGCGCGTCCCCGACAGACTTTCACCTTCTCGCATGAATACCGAACGCAACGACGCGCCAGCGGCATCCAATTTTATCCGCAACATCATTGACGAAGACAACCGCACCGGCAAGTGGGGCCAGCGCGTCGAAACGCGCTTTCCGCCCGAGCCGAACGGCTACCTGCACATCGGTCACGCCAAGAGCATCTGCCTGAACTTCGGCGTGGCGCGCAGCTACGGCGGCGTGTGCCATCTGCGTTTCGACGATACGAATCCGGAAAAGGAAAGCATCGAGTACGTCGACTCGATCATCGACTCGGTGCGCTGGCTCGGTTTCGAGTGGGAAAAAGGCGGCAAGGAACAGCTCTACTTCGCGAGCGATTACTACGACAAACTGTACGAATTCGCCGAACTGCTGATCGAACGCGGCAAGGCGTATGTGGACAGCCAGTCGGCCGAAGAAATGCGCGCGAACCGCGGCTCGGCTTCCGAAGTCGGCACGCCGTCGCGCTTCCGCGAGCGTTCGGTGCAGGAAAACCTCGACCTGTTCCGCCGCATGAAAGCCGGCGAGTTCAAGGAAGGCGAGCATGTGCTGCGCGCGAAGATCGACATGTCGTCGCCGAACTTCAACATGCGCGACCCGGTCATCTACCGCATCCGCTTCGCGCATCACTACCGCACCGGCGACACATGGTGCGTGTACCCGATGTACGACTACACGCACTGCATCTCGGACGCGCTGGAAAACATCACGCATTCGCTGTGCACGCTCGAATTCGAAGACCACCGTCCGCTGTACGACTGGATTCTGAACGAGCTGGCCGAAGCTGGAATCTTCACGCGCCCGCTGCCGCAACAAATCGAGTTTTCGCGCCTGAACCTGACCTACGCGATCACCAGCAAGCGCAAACTGCTGCAACTGGTGACCGAAGGCCATGTCGAGGGCTGGGACGATCCGCGCATGCCGACTATCGTCGGTGTGCGCCGCCGCGGTTTCACGCCGGAAGCGATCCAGTTGTTCTGCGAGCGCATCGGCGTCACCAAGGTCGATTCGTGGATCGACATGAGCGTATTCGAAGGCGCGCTGCGCGACGATCTGGACGACAAGGCGCCGCGCACCGCTGCCGTGCTCGATCCGGTCAAGCTGATCATCGACAATTTCCCCGAAGGCGTGACCGAGCCGTGCAATGCGCCGGTCCACCCGCATCATCCGGAAATGGGGGTTCGGGAGTTCCCGATCTCGCGCGAACTGTGGATCGAACGCGAGGACTACAACGAAACGCCGCCGAAGGGCTACTTCCGCCTGTTCCCGGGCAACAAGGTGCGCCTGCGCTACGGCTATGTGATCGAATGCATCGGTGCGGACAAGGACGAGAACGGCAACATCGTCGCAGTCCACTGCAACTACTTCCCGGACAGCAAATCGGGCACGGAAGGCGCGAACACCTATAAGGTCAAGGGCAACATTCACTGGGTCAGCGCGGCAGGCGCGGTCCCGGCCGAAGTGCGCATCTACGACCGTCTGTTCAAGGAACCGCAACCGGACGCCGGCGGCCGCGACTTCCTCGAAGCGCTGAATCCGGATTCGAAGCGCGTGGTCAACGCCTACCTGGAACCGGGTGCGCGCGACGCGCTGCCGGAACAGCGCTATCAGTTCGAGCGCCACGGCTATTTCGTCGCCGACCGCGTCGATTCGAAACCGGGCAAACCCGTATTCAATCGCATCGTCAGCTTGCGCGACAGTTGGGGCAAGCCGGCGTAAGCTGGAGCCACAACAGCGCGAAGCGCATCTGACGTAGCTTCTCTGAAGTCAAATACGGCGTGCATTTCGCGAGCGGGATGCACGCCGTTTCGTTGCATCATGTTCCATCGACAGTGACAGCGCGGCATCCATGCACGCGCGAGTCCGGGAGGCCCGATGAAAGTTGCAGCCCGTCGCGGGGTAAGCGCATGGGACACAGCATCAGGTGCGGGTCATACGCGTGCCGTTGCTGTTACGCGCATAACCCGCGCCGCACGCGTCGCGCATAGCATGCGCTGCGCACTCGTGGCGCTGAGTGCGTTTGGCGCGGCGTCGCTCGCCTGCCCCGCTCACGCGGACGAACTCACCGGCACGCTGAAGAAAATCCACGACGATGGCGTGGTCGTACTCGGCGTGCGAGAAGCGTCGATTCCCTTCTCCTACTTCGACGGCACGCGCACGGTCGGCTACTCGCAGACCATCGCGCTGCAGATCGTCGACGAAATCAAGAAAACTCTCGGCCTGCCGCAACTGAAGGTGCACGAAATCACCGTGACCTCGTCGAACCGCACGCCGATGTTGCTGAACAACCAGATCGATCTGGAATGCGGCTCAACCACGCACACGGTGGAACGCGAAAACGTGGCCGCGTTCTCGAACAGCTTCTTCCAGTACGCGGTGCGCATGATCGCGCGCAAGAGCAGCGGCATTACGGATTTTCCCGACCTGGCCAGCAAGACGGTCGTGACGACCGCCGGCACCTCCGACGAGCGCCTGCTGCGCCGCCTGAACACCGAGAAGCATCTGAACATGCGCATCACGAGTGCGCGCGATCATGCGGAAGCATTCAGCGCGGTCAAGGATGACCGGGCCGTGGCCTTCGTGATGGACGAGCCGATCGTGTACGGTTTCAAATCGACCGACCCGCACCCCGAAGACTTCGTGGTAACCGGCACGCCGCTCGGCTATGAGGTCTACGCCTGCATGTTCCGCAAGGGCGACGAGCCGCTGCGCACGCTCGTGAACGGGGTGATCGCACGCGGCCAGCTTGCCGGCGACGCGGAACGTCTATACAACCAGTGGTTCACCCAGCCGATTCCGCCGCACGGCATCAATCTGAATTTTCCGTTGTCGGAACAGAACCGCACGCTATTCGCGCATCCGAACGACCGCGCGCTCGACTGAGCGCGCCGGCAGCGCGCGTGGCGGATGCAGGTGGCGGGCATTGCCAAGCGCTACAGTCCAAACAACCCATCCACCGCTATAGCGTTCGATGCAGTTCCGCGAGCGAAAGCGTGGTCTGAAAGAGCCGTGTGAGACTGCGGCTCGCATACTGCTCGACTTCGTCCGGTGTGGTCCAGCGATATGCGTCCATTTCGGGGATCAGCGTGCCGTCGGAGCGGCGCGGAAACAGCGACGTGCAAATGCAAGAAGACAGATCGAGTTCGTCGGCCGTCGCGCGCGCCGCGAACAGATGCAGATCCTTGTCGCGCCGGTAGACGAACAATCCGAGATCCTTCAAGCGCCCGGGTTCGATCACGATACCCGTCTCCTCGACCATCTCGCGCAACGCCGTGACGTGTGGCGCCTCGCCCTCTTCGCCATGCCCTTTCGGAACGTCCCAGTGAGACGTTTCGGTGGCATGCGCGAGCAGCACCCGGCCGTCCGGGTCGAGCAGCACGACGCCGCACGAGACGACCCGCGCGCTCATCGACGCAACGCGCCGCAAGGACGCACAACTTCAGGCTGCGCCGGCGGCAAGCCGGCGCGCGCCATCATACCGGCCCGCACGCTCAGTGCTTTTTCTGCAATTGCCAGTTGCCGCCGCCCTGTTTGCAGAACTGCGGACGCAGGTTCATCGACTGCCCTTTCGCATTCAGCGCGACGCCGACGTCGCGGCAAGTGCGCTCGCCATCCTTCGCCGTGCTGGCGATGCTGATCGTCGCGTCGATCTTCACGCTGTTGCCGGTGTCTTCGTTAACCCAGTTCACGCTTTCGCCGTCCTGCTTGTCGTTCAAGGCAGCGAACACGGCGCTCTTGATCGAGTCGACGTCGCGTTGCTTCATGTAGCTGATCGGCGTGTCGTTCAGAAAACCGAGGTTTGCCGCTTGCGCGCCAATGGCGCCGCCAAGCAGCAGGCCACCGACGGTCAGGTGAAACAGGACACGGGTTCGCGTCGACATGAAGGGTTCTCCTCGAAGAGTAGTTCGGCGGTCTCGAGCGCGTTCACGGCGGCTCGTGATCTGGACCCCAAAAGCATAGCATGTCGTCCTCGAAGTGGCCGCCTGGATGCGGCATCGCAACGGCCCAAGGCAGCCTGCAGCATCCGATTCCCGCTTTGCTGGGACGAACGGGCGCGACAACCGCTCAGACTTTTTAGGACGAGTCTCATATCTTCTTATGAAGCGTCTTCTTAAGATAGGTCTGTTGCGCTGTAGCGCTGATCAAGCTTCCACCGCCGCCCTATGGACATCTCGTTTGCTCTCGAAACCTTCACCGTCTCGGTCGCGCTCTTTTGCGTCGCGCTGGTGCCGTTCGCCATCGGCCGCGATCCCGGTCTTGCGCGGCGCATCGTGCAAATGGACAGCCTCCCTCGCGCACGCTGGCCGAATCTGCTGACACGCGCCGGCATTGCATGCGTCCTCATGTCGTTCGCGCTTCTGCTGGTCGGCTGCTATTACATCATTGCCGGCGCAGGCCACTGACCACGCCCGCGGCGGCACGTGCCGCCCCGACTAGCGGCGCGTCCATCGCCCGGCGATCAATTCGCCGCCGCCTTATCTCCCGCCTTATACCCATCGGTGAGCGTATTCAAAAACGCCACCACATCCTTGATTTCAGCCTCGTCGAGCACCGGCTTGTCACCCGGCTTGCGATCGAACGGCGGCTCGGTGTTCAGATTGGCCCAGTAACGCTGCGGCAGATCGTCGAACTTCTGCACCTTGCCCTTCACGAACGGATAAAACTTTTCCGGGTTCGTGTCGCGTTGCGCATAAAAACGCACTGCCTGATCCAGCGAATGATAGATGCCGTTGTGGAAGAAACTCTTCTTCAACGCGACGTTGCGCAGCGTCGGCGTGCGGAAGATGCCGCAAAACTCGGCACGCCCCCCTAGATCGGTACGCTCCGGCCCACATGCGCCGAGGTCGTAGAAATGCGGATCGCGATTCACCGGCAGCGCGCGGTTGCGCGGCACGCCGATCGCAATCAGACCGAAGTCGCTGAACTGCGGCGGCGCACCGTCCATGGTGCGCTGGCTGATGTGGCAGCTCGCGCAATTACCCTTCTTTTCGTCGTTGAAGACTTCCAGACCATGTAGTTCGGCCTTGGTCAGTTGCGCTTTGCCCGCCAGATACGCGTCGTACTTGCTGGTGTACGGATAGAAAATCTCGGGTGCCTGCTCGAAGGTTTCCAGCGCTTGCAGCACGGCGTTGAAGGTGGCGTCGTCGCTATCGAAAATATGCGCGCCGAATGCCGTGCGGAAAGCCTCCGCATACGGCGCGGCCTTCACCGCCGCCTTGACCTTCGCAGGCGTGCTGCCCATTTCGAACGACGACAGCAGCGGAATACGCGCCTGGTCCGAGCCGCGGTCGACCCTGCCGTCCCACGTCAAGCCGCCGGTCGGCCCGGCATCCACGCTCTCATCGCCTTCGTCGTCCGACTCGTGATAGTGCTCGGCGAACGCCGGCACCGATTGCAGGTACTTGAGCGTCGGCGCGGCGCGCATGCCGGTGCGGTGCATGTCGTTGCCGCCCAGTTGTACCGACAGCGAATTCGCCGGCGAAAAGCCGTGATCGGGGCTGTGGCACGACGCGCAGGCCAGCTTGCCCGAGCCGGATAGCGACGCGTCGAAGAACAGTTGCTTGCCGAGGGCCGTCATCTGCCGCACGGATTCGTAGACTTGCGCGCGGGTCTGACCGGCTTCATGTGCCGTCACCTTGACGGTAGAGGCCACTGTAGAGGTGGACGCCGCCGACGCACTCGTCTGGCGCCCGACGCCCGCGTTGGCATTGGTATTGGCGTTCGTATCCGCCCTGGCGCTCACTTGCGCGTTGCCATTCCCGTCGGCCTTGCCCCCCGCTGTCTGCGAGCCTGCGTCGCACGCGGCCAGGGTCACGGTCATGGCTGCGAGCGCCATCGCCAGCACCGCGCCAATGCCTGCCGGCCTCACGCGCCGCCGCGCCCGCGGCCGAACCGTCGTTTTACGAATCCCCGCGAGACCAAGCCGCATATGAATGATGTGAGTTTGCGATATTGAAGTCCGCGAGCGTATTTCATCGACATGTCGTTTAAATGACATACAGCCGACGAAAATATCGAAACCCAAGCCATTCGTAATTAGTTACATGTTTCTGTCAAATTCCTTGCTCAAACTTTCGCTCGCGGCCATCCGTGTAAACAATGCACGCGGCCCGTCCCCAACGCGAGAGAGAGAACACATACCAAATGAACAAAAAACTGATCTGCGCGGCGCCTATCGCGATCGCGGCAGCGTTGAGTCTGTATGCGTGCGGCGGCGACAATGTCACCGCGCAACCGGACATCACGTCGATCAAGACGGTCGTGGTGATCTACGCGGAGAACCGCAGCTTCGACAATCTGTACGGCAACTTCCCCGGCGCCAACGGTCTGCAGAACGTGACGGCGGCGAGCGCCACACAGGTCGACCGCGACGGCACGGTGCTCGCCACGCTGCCGCAAGTGTGGAACGGCCTGACGCAAACCGGCGTGACGCCGGTCGTGACGCAAGCGATGACGGCCAACCTGCCGAACAGCCCGTTCGCCATCGACGATCCGAATGGTTTCAACACGCCGATCACGGCCACGACGCGCGATCTGTATCACCGCTTCTATGAAAACCAGATGCAGATCAATGGCGGCAAGAACGACAAATTCGCCGCGTGGGCGGACTCCGGCGGCCTCGTCATGGGTCACTACACGCTCAACGCCGACAAGCTGCCGTTGTGGAAAATCGCCCAGCAATACACGCTGGCCGACAACTTCTTCATGGGCGCGTTCGGCGGCTCGTTCCTGAATCACCAGTGGCTGGTTTGCGCGTGCACGCCGACCTATCCGAATGCGGACAAGAGCCCGGCAGCCGCCTCGATCTCGTCGGTCGAGAGCGACGGCGTGACGCTGAAGCTTGCGACCAACTCGCCGGCTTCGGCGCTGAGCGGGCCGCCGAAATACGTGCTCTCGGGCAATCTGACGCCTGACTTCTACGCGATCAACACGATGCAGCCGCCGTATCAGCCAAGCGGCAACAAGGCGGCTTCGGGGGGCGACGCCAACCTGGCCGACCCGACTGCGGCCACCACGTTGCCGGCGCAAACGCAACAGCACATCGGCGATCTGCTGAACAACGCGAAGGTGTCGTGGGCGTGGTACGGCGGCGCGTGGGGTGCGGCGGTGTCGGCGGTGCAAAGCGGCACGTCGAACGTGATCTACGGCGCGAATCTGACGGCGCCGAATTTCCAGCCGCATCACCAGCCGTTCAACTACTTCGCCGATCTCGCACCGGGCTCGGCGAACCGTTCGCAGCATTTGCTCGACGGCGGTCTGGCGGGTTCCGAGTTCATCAAGGCGATCGACGGCGGCACGCTGCCGCAAGTGTCGTTCTACAAGCCGCAGGGCAACCTGAACGAGCACGCGGGTTACACCGACGTCGCCTCCGGCGACCAGCACATCGCCGACGTGATCTCGCATCTGCAGAAAAGCCCGCAGTGGAACAACATGCTGGTGGTCGTGACATACGACGAAAACGGCGGCTTCTGGGACCACGTCGCGCCGCCGAAGGCCGACCGTTGGGGTCCGGGCACGCGGATTCCGGCGCTGATCATTTCGCCGTACGCGAAGAAGGGTTTTGTCGATCACACGCAGTACGACACGACGTCGATTCTGCGTTTCATCACGCATCGCTTCGCGCTGCCGACGCTGCCAGGTATCGCCGCGCGTGATGCTGCGCTGGTCAGCAACGGCAGCAAGCCGATGGGTGATCTGACGGCAGCGCTGAACATCAGGCAGTAATCCGTTAGCAACAGTCCGCCTGACGGTGGGATTTTGACGGGGCAGCTTCGGCTGCCCTTTTTTGTTTTCGTCGCGCGGATCATCCCACGGCGCACGCGACTCGTTATCGACGCAAACAGCGACACAACGCGTTTGCACGAGCGGCGTATGCTTCGACGCAGGACGCAATCATTCCCGCCGATGGCGGCTCGAAACCCATAGCAACGTGTTGCAGGCTTGCCCACTTATTCAGGAGCTCGACAGCATGACTGAAAAAACCATCAAGGTACCCGGCCCCGATCATCCGATCACCATCGAGCCGGACAAAGCCCACGTGGTGGTGACGGTAGCCGGCCGCGTGATCGCGGATACGCGCAATGCGCTCGTGCTGCGCGAGGCGTCGTATCCGCCGGTGTATTACATTCCACGCAATGACGTCGAGATGACGCTGTTGGAACGTACCGATCACGCAACCTATTGCCCATATAAAGGCGATTGCGCGTACTACAGCATTCCGATCGGCGGCGAGCGCGCAGTGAATGCGGTCTGGACCTACGAGTCGCCCTACGCGGCCGTGAAAGAGATCGCCCAGCATCTGGCGTTCTATCCGAACCGGGTCGATTCCATCGACGTGCAGCCGGCGGGGTAAACGGCCATGCGCGCATCGCAGCGGTGAGGCTTCGATGCGCGGCGCCAGGCTTTTGAAGTACGGCAGGAGGGACTCGAACCCCCCACCCTCGGCTTAGAAGGCCGATGCTCTATCCAGCTGAGCTACTGCCGTAATGACGTGAGGCGATGCTACACACGAAACGTGTACAACCTGCATCGCCCGCAATGAGAACCCTTAACGGGCATTGGAACCTGTGCTGTATGACTGCCACAGGGTTCATGGGATACCGAAATTCTAACTGACCGGGCCGAGGACTGTGGAAATCCAATCCGGCGCACGGCACCGCTGATCGGCAGTCACCACGCCGCATCGCAAAACAAACGGGCCCGACGCGTTGAGCCGGGCCCGGATTATAACCGATCGCTTCCTACCCGCCAGTCGCACACCGGCACTTAGCGGGCTGTAGCGGGCGTGTCAAACGCAATCAGACCGGCTGCGGATGCAGCACGAACCAGCCGAGGAACACGATCCCCGCGATCACGCAGTACACGCCGAACGAAGCCAGACGTCCGCGGCCTTCGAAATAACGCATCAGGAAACGCACGCTGAGATAGGCGGCGATTGCGGTCAGCACGCCGCCGAGCAATGCATCGGCGAGCTGGCCCGGCGCATGGAACAGTTTCGGCAATTCGAGCACGCCGGCCGCGAAGATGATCGGCGTGCCGAGCAGGAACGAGAACTCGGCGGCCTTCTCAGTCGTCAGGCCGGCCGCATTCCCGGCGATCATCGTCAGACCGCTGCGCGAGAAGCCCGGAATCAGCGCGCCGATCTGCGCGAGGCCGACGAAAAACGCCTGGCGGAAGGTCAGCTTCTCCGGCGCCTGATGCGCGCGCGAACGTTGCAGGCGATCTCCGAACCACAGCAGCACCCCATTCACGATCAGGGCGGCTGCGACAATGCGCAAATCGTGAAAAATCAGCTCGAGACGTTTCTCAAGAATCAGCCCGACGAGGCCCGCCGGAATCGTGCCGATGATGAGCGCCCACATCATGTGCGCGTCGTCGTTGCGACGACCGCCGAACGAAGCGAAGAAGCCACGCACCAGCGCGCACCAGCGCTTGCGGAAGTACCACAGCAGCGCGAACGCCGTACCGAGGTGCAACGCAACGAGGAACGGCAGCAACTGCGGCGCGTGCTTGTCGATATGCATGCCGAACAGGCCGGGTACGAGCAAGGTGTGGCCAAGGCTGCTGACCGGGAACAGTTCGGTGACGCCTTGCAGCACGCTCAGGAAAATCAGAAACGACAGGTTCACGCGGCGGTCCTTGTAAGGAAAATGTCGGGGAACAGCGCGCCGCACAAGGAGATCGACGGCGCGTCAAGAGCGCACCGATTATGCCTGGCTGCAAAGTCAGCGCCAAGCGTTTGAACCGCATTCGGGGAAATATTGATGCGCCGCGTCACAACTGGAAACCGTTGTTACGCCGCAGCAAAAGAAACAGAGCGCCGCCGGTGGCCGCCCTGCGATCATGAGAAATTCAATGTACTGATGGTCGAAACTTGTGCCAGGCCCGCATTGACGGCCCGGCGGAAGGCGAAGCAGATGACTGGATCAGCGCTCGAGCTTGTAGAAAAAGTAGACCGTGCTTGCCGCGAACATGCCGAACAGCGCCACACCCATTGCCATTGCGAGATCCATAAAGCCTCCTGAGCCGATCTCGCCCGGTCGTTGAAGTGGCCGGGCAGTCAGTGGATTATCGACAAGGATAGTGCTTCCCGGACACCCGCAATTTCCCGAGAAGGGTTTCCCCGTAGCGCAAAGCAGCGCAAAATCGTTGCTTCGCGAGCCGTTACGCGGCGTCGTTCGAACGTTCACAACCCGCGTTCGAGCCGCGCTCAACTCACTTGAACCGCACCCAACCTTTTCTCAACCAGCCCATCGACCATGCCCCTCTCCCCGCAACAGGACATTCTCGAGATCGCCCAGGACGCCTCCGTGCTCCGTTTCTCGCCGCAAGCCGGCGGCCGTCTTTTGTCGTGGATCATCAACGGCGAAGAGGTCATTCATTGGCCCGAGAACGCCGACTGGAGCCAGCCTGCCAGGATTCGCGGCGGCAACCCGCTGCTGTTTCCGTTTCTGGGCCGGCATCGCGTCGACGGCAAGATCGGCTTCTGGCGTGACGCACAAGGCACGGTGCGCGAATTGCCGATGCATGGTTTCGCACGCGACCTGCCCTTCGAAGCCCACGCTGACGTACACGGCGCCGGTTTGCGCATGACCCTCGCCGACAGCGACGCGACACGCGGCGGCTATCCGTTCGGCTTCCGTTTCGAAGCGACGTACCGACTCGTCGATACGCATACGCTGGAAGTCACGCTAAGCACCGCCAATACCGGCGACGTGCGGCTGCCCTACTACGCCGGCCATCACTTCTATTTCACGCTGCCGCATACGCAACGCGCCGAGACCTCGTTGGAACTGCCGCCCACCGAACGGTGCTACCAGCAGAGCGACGGCTCGATCAGCGCAGCAGAACCGGGCGCGGCGCGCTACACGCTCGACGAGGCGCGCATTCTCGACCGCTTCCATTGTCTCGTCGGTGCGCCGGACCAACCGGTGCGCCTCGTTGCGCCCGGACTGAACCGGGTCATCACGATCGATCTGCAACGGCCGGACTCAGTGCCCTGGTATGCGGTCACGACATGGACCGAAGCCGCTGACTCGGACTTCTATTGCGTCGAGCCGTGGCTGGGTCTGCCGGATGCGATCCACAACGGCCTGGGACTGCGCTGGCTCGAACCAGGACAAACCGAGACAGCCGCACTGCGTATCAGCGTCAGCAAGCTGCGCTGATGGCAGGTTTTCCGCTCATCGTGACGTGACGGGTTACGTGGCTTTTCGCCGCGTTCCCGCCGTGCGCGCCCGCCTCTGCATCCGTTTTTCGGATGCTGCAGCGCAAAACCGTTAGAATCGGACGCTTTGCATCTACCTGCCGCGTGATCGGGATCGGCGCGTGGCAGCGCTTTGCGAGGTCCAATGCTCAACACAACAAGAATCATGAAACGGCTCGCCTGCGCGTCGTTGCTGGCGGTGCTTGCCGCCTGCGGGTCCGCTCCGGTGGGGCCTGGCTTTTACCGCGTCGAACGGGGCGATACCCTGTCGAAGATCGCGCGCAGCAACCGGCAACCGGTGCAAAACATCGTGCGCTGGAACAACCTGACCAACCCGGACAGCATCGAGGTCGGACAGGTGTTGCGGGTCGCGCCACCGGGCAATGTGGCGTCTACAGGCGGTGCCGCGGGTGGTGCAGCGCGTAGCAGCGGGGCAGGAAGCGCGAGCGCTTCGGCGGCGCCCCGGCCGGCACCCGCCGATAGCGCGCCGCCGTCCGCGCCGGCTTCGGCGATCTCGCTGGTATGGCCCGCTGACGGCACGGTGATCCGGCCCTTCGACGGCGCCAATTCGAAGGGCATCGATATTTCGGCGGCGGCGGGCACCCCGGTGGTTGCCGCGGCGCCCGGCACGGTGGTTTATGCGGGTAACGGCTTGCGCGGTTACGGCAACCTGCTGATCCTCAAACACAACGCCGACTATCTGACTGCCTACGCGCACAACCGCGTGCTGCTGGTGAAGGAAGGCCAGTCGGTCGCCCGCGGCGACAAGATCGCCGAAATGGGCGACACCGACACCGACCGTGTCATGCTGCACTTCGAACTGCGCTATCAGGGCCGCTCGATCGACCCGTCGCGGGCACTGCCGGCGCGCTAGCCGCCCGGCTTCAGGCACGCGCCCTGCAACAGCAGTCGAGGGAACCGCGCGTGCTATAAAACGCCCAATCCTATGCATGACGCGGCTTCGCGCTGCGTCTTCCCCTGTTATCTGTAAGGAATCTGCAATGAAGAGCGCACTGGCGTCCTTAACAACGGCCGCGGCGATCGGCCTCGGCCTGCTGACGCTCGGCAGCCTCGGCGGCTGTTCCAGCACCACCACCATGACCTACCTGCCAAGCGGCGATACGGGCTTTGCGATCAACTGCAGCGGCAGTGACGCGAGTTCCAGTTGGGCCGAGTGCTACAAACGCGCGGGCGAGGTCTGCGGCAACTACGGCTACGACGTCGTTTCGAAGGACGTCGACAACGGCGCGACCTCGGGTGGCTCGATCGGCGGAGTTTTCGGTGCGAACGTCAAAAACCGGTCGATGGTGGTTCGCTGCAAGCAGTAGAGGCAACGTGGCAACGCAATAACGCAGGCGCAGGGCCGCTCGAGCTGGCGGCGGCGCCAGCGGCCAGAGCGCGGATCGACGCGTTCGGCGAATGCGTGCGGCAAACGCGAACAGCGCGCCGAGCGCGATCGGCCAGAAAAAAAAGCCCGGCACGAGGCCGGGCTAACGGGGGTTCGGCGCATATCGGCAAAGGACCGGTTCACCATGCGCCAGAAGGAAATCTAACAACCCGCCTTTACAAGCGCAATCTATTAATTTCGTGGGCAATGTGACGCGGCGTACGGAGTCCGCATTACGTGAAGAGAAAATGTCGGAAATAAGCTGGGTAAACGCCCTTATCTGCCTCGCATGAAACGTCATAAAATCAACAAGTCAAAATCGCGCGCGTGGTTCGCCGGGCCTTATAAATCAAGCACCTACCCACGCGTCACCCGAAAAGCCTGACGAAAGCCCTTTGACCGATTCCCGCCAGCCCCGCCCAGCATGATCCGGACGCTTTATGTATTGCGAACCTTTAGTGCGCCAACGCACCATACCGAGGTATTAGCGATTATTGAGCGACGCGAATAAGTAATCGCATTTCTTCACAACAAATTCGCGAATAGCGAATACATTAAAAATCTTCAAATCCGCTGACAAATTGCGAGATTGAAAATCGACCGCGGTTAATGAATCAATAGATTAGATGATAAGCACAGGCCTTGATTCGTTCAAGCTGGCCGAATGGCTAAAATCGGCCAGCTTGCAGCGCGATCACATGACTCGCAGGCCCAGTTCAGTCACGAGCACAGCCGCCTGCTGATGCGAAATCGTCGCGCCCTTGAACAGCGCCGCATCGACGAGCCGCACGCCGCTCAGATCCGCCTCGCGCAGGTCCGCGCCGTCAAAGCGCGCGCCTTTCAGATGGGCATCCTTCAGACTGCCGCCGTCGAAGATCGCCTCGCGGAAATCGACGCCGGCCAGATCGGCGTCGGAGAAATCGAGTTGCTGGAGGGTGGCTTTGCGAAACGACAGGCCGCGCAAATGCGCGCCCACCAGCAAGGTCTCGACGAAGCTCAAGCCGAGCGCCGTACAGGCTTCGAAATTGGCGCCCGTCAGCTTGCAACTGTGAAACGACGCCGAGGCAAGCTTGGCGCGCCGCCAGCTCGTGTTGTTCAGATCGCTCGATTGGAACGCCGCATCGACCAGATCGGCCGACGCGAAATCCGCCTGGCGGCCGCGGCAACGAACCCAGCGCGTGTGCGACAGCGCCGCGCCAAAAAATGACGTCTCGACGATCGTGCAGCGATGAAACTCAGCGCCGCGCAAGTCGAGTCGCGACAGATCGGCGCCTTCGAAATCGCAATCGGTGAAATGGAGCGGCTCTCTATTGCCCGCCATGCTCGTGCCAATGAGGCGCTCCACATCGGTGCGCGTGAGTGTGGCGTCGGCCACCACATGAGCTTGCGCGCCCGCAGCGCGCGCCGTTGAATCCAGTGACATGAAGGTTCAGAATGAATTTTGCCGAAAGACCCTAAGCGTACCGGAACGCGCGCCGCCCTGGCGATCCGCGCCGATGGTTTATAGTAACGGCCCCGTCAGAACCCGCTTACGATGACTTCCAACGACGCCACTCATAGCCCGCTGTACGCCAAACTGCTCGCCGAAACCGCCAAAATCGGCTGGACCGAACTCGAACGCTTTTTCGCGCGCGGCATGCTGCTGCGCGTCGCACGCGACATCGATCTGGTGAGCGTCGCCGAAGCCATCGCCAGCGACGACACCACGCAGGTCACGCAATGGCTGTCTTCCGGCCTCGTCGAACGCGTGCAGGCGGAAACCGCCGCCGATTTCGCCGCGCGCGATCCCGATCTGTGGGCAGTGGTCGTCTCGCCATGGGTGTGCGTGCAGGAACGTAATTGAGCGACCCCGCGCACGTCCCGAAGGAAGTCCCCCTGGGGAACGGCGCGAGCGCGACGGCCCCCGCCGTCCCGGTGCGCTGGCATCGCCGGGTGCTGACGCTGGCGTTTCCAATCGTCCTCGCCAATCTCACCCAGCCGATTCTCGGAGCAGTCGACACTGCCGTCGCCGGCCATCTGGATGGCGCGTCCTATCTCGGCGGCGTCGCGCTCGGCGGCCTGTTCTTCAACTTCGTGTTCTGGGGCTTCGGCTTCCTGCGCATGGGCACCACGGGCCTCGTCGCGCAAGCGCACGGCGCGGGGGATCACGCCGAGTTGCGCAACAACGTCGTACGCGCGTTGTTGCTGGCGGCGGCGATCGGCGCCGCGGTGCTTCTGTTGCAAGTGCCACTGATCGATTACGCATTACGCATGATCGGCGGCAGCGACGCGGTGCAGCGCCACGCGCAGATCTACTGCCACGCGCGCATCTGGGCCGCGCCGCTCGCGCTCGGCAACTACGTGGTGCTCGGCTGGCTGCTTGGTACGCAGCAGGTTCGGCTCGCGCTGCTGTCGCAAGTGTTCATCAACAGCGTGAACATCGCGGCGGTGCTGTTGTACGTGTACGTATTCGATTGGGGCGTGGCCGGCATCGGCGCGGCCACGGCCACCGCCGACGCGCTCGGCTTCGTGCTCGGCGCCGCGTTGTTGTGGCACGGCCGGCCGCGCGGTTTGCCTGCGCTAAACCGCGCCTCCCTCTTCGACGCTCCAGCCCTCAAGCGCCTGGTGGTACTGAATCGCGATATCTTCGTACGCACGCTCTGTCTGCTGTCGTCGTTCGGCTGGTTCGCGCATCTCGGCGCGAAGCAAGGTGACGCCACGCTTGCCGCCAACGCGCTGCTGCTCAATTTTCAGACCTTCATGGCTTATGGACTCGACGGCTTCGCTCACGCGGCCGAAGCGCTGGTCGGCGCTGCGATCGGCGCGCGCGACCGGCACGCTTTCGCGCAGGCCATCAAGGTGACCGCGCTATGGTCCGCGCTCGGTGCGCTGGGCTTCTCGCTGGTGTACTGGGGCGCGGGCTCATGGATCATCGAAGGTCTGACCAATCAGGCCGTCGTGCGCGCCACGGCCGAGACTTATCTGCCATGGGCCGCGCTCTTACCGGTGATCTCAGTGTGGGGCTTTCTGCTCGACGGCGTGTTCATCGGCGCCACTCGCACGCATGAACTGATGACGTCGATGGTGGTCTCGTTCGCGGTGTTCGTGGCGGCCTCGTGGGCCTTGCTGGCGCTGTATGGCAATCACGGTTTGTGGGCCGCGATGCTGATCTTCATGGCCGCGCGCGGCGTCACGCTCGCGCGCTTTTTGCCAGGTGTCGTGCGAGGCATGGCGGTGGCAGCGGTCTGAACGACAACGCCGCACACGGTTACGGCTTGAAACAAGCGCACACATATCACGCGTGCACCTCGCCCTAGAATAACTGCAGCCCGCGCTGTCCGCGCGAATAGTCTGCGCGGGTCAGAAGCGCCGGCGTGCCCGCGCCGGTGCTTCGCTTTCGTTCCCGGCAAACGCTCAGGGCGCGGGCGCCATGACGGGCGGACGGTCGTCGGTAGGCACGCCGTGGTAGTCGACGGGATCTTTCGGCGGCGGGCCGCCATGGTGGCCGGAAGGATCGTTGGCACAGCCGGCGAGCCCGGCAGCCAGCATCAAGACAGTCAACAAAACGCGGTTCATAGACTCTCGAAACAGAATGACAATAACGGCAACGAAGCGCCGAGAGTCTACCTGCAATTCGCATTCGACGATGTCGCGGCAGGCCGCGTCCCCATGCCACCCCCTGCCATTTTGTTACGCGTGTCCTACTATAGAGGCACGGCTGCGTGTCATAGGAGACTGCCATGGACGCTGAATCGATCGCAGGTCTGATCGGACTTGCAATAGGCCTGCTCGTGCTGCTCGCCCTGTCGATTTTCGAATCGAGAACCTACCGGCGCGAACACGACGGCGAAGGCATGCTGCATCACTGGATCACGCACCAGCACATGCCGCACTGGATGCGTCGCCGGCATTGAGCGGACAAACGGCGCGGCGCACTGCACCTTTTTTCATCCCGACGCAATTCGTGATTGACTCTGGCACCCAATGCCACGTAGAATCTCGGATTCGTCGGAGCGTAGCGCAGCCTGGTAGCGCATCTGATTTGGGATCAGAGGGTCGAAGGTTCGAATCCTTTCGCTCCGACCACGAAAAGCAATACGAAACCCGCGTAGCCTTCGGCTTCGCGGGTTTTTGCTTTTTGGGCGCCAGGGGCTGATGCGAACTGATGGGAACATTCGGCACGCGCCACCGCCTTGCGTCCTCACGAGCTCGCATGCGACAGTGATTGAAAACCCGGCGCTGTTATCTACGCCGCAACCAGAGTCAAGGAGACACGCATGAATCTGATCCTCTGGCGTCACGCCGAAGCCGAAGATTTCGCCGCGAGCGATCTCGCCCGTGCGCTCACCACACGGGGCCGCAAACAGGCGCAAAACGTCGCCAAGTGGCTGCGCACTCGTCTGCCCGAGGACGCAGTGGTCCTCGCGAGTCCTGCGGTGCGCACCATCCAGACCGCGGAAGCCTTGAGCGACCAGTATCGCGTGGTGCGCGAACTCGCGCCTAACGCCAGTGCGGACGATGTGCTCGAGGCCGCAGGCTGGCCAAAAGGGATCGCACCCACTGTCGTGATCGTCGGCCATCAACCAACCCTCGGCCACGTTGCGGCGCGTTTGCTCGGCAATAGCGGAGCGAGTTGGCCGCTGAAGAAAGCCGGCTTGTGGTGGATCGAGAGCCGTGAGCGCGACGGCGACGACCAGGCCGTGCTGCGCGCGGCGATGAGTCCCGATCTGATCTGAGCTGAACTGAACCGATCAGGTCACGCGGCCTGGTACTCAAAGAGGCGCAGTTGCGCCCGCCAGTCCCAACGGTCGCGCAGAAACAACACATGACCCGCCCGGACCACGACATTACAAGCCGCGCGCACGCAGCTTACGGGCAGTCATCCAATCGTCACAGCTTTGCCATGCGAGCGTCACCAGGCGTTACTACATTGGCGAAAAAAGAAATCTCCCTTTTTTCGACCAGGACGCCACATGCGAGAACTGCCGACGCCCACCCTGCCCCTGGCTTCGATCTTCGAAACGCGCCGCCTGCCGCGCGCCGAAGAGACAGTCACCGCCCAGCATCGCCTGCAAGTGACGTGGGCACGCACCGACGAGCAACTGCGCGAGGCCCAGCGTCTGCGCTACCGCGTATTCGCCGATGAAATGGGCGCCCGTCTGACGGGTCCGGCCGGCCTCGACGTCGATGCGTTCGATTCATACTGCGATCACCTGCTGGTGCGCGATCTCGACACGCTGAAGGTGGTCGGCACCTATCGCGCGCTGCCGCCGCATCAGGCCGCCCGTATCGGACGCCTGTATGCCGAAAGCGAATTCGACGTGTCACGTCTCACGCACCTGCGCGCGAAGATGGTCGAAGTGGGCCGCTCATGCGTGCACCCCGACTATCGCAGCGGCTCGGTGATCATGTCGTTGTGGGCAGGGCTCGCCGCGTACATGAAGCACAACGGCTACGAGACGATGCTCGGCTGCGCGAGTGTCGCGATGGTCGACGGTGGCCACTACGCAGCGAATCTTTACTGCTCGCTGCGCGACAACGCGATGACGGCGCCGGAATATCGCGCGTTCCCGCACACGCCGCTGCCGGTGGAAGAATTGCAAACCGGCGCCGACGTCGCACCGCCGCCGCTGGTGAAGGGCTATCTGCGCCTCGGTGCGAAGATTTGCGGCGCACCGGCCTGGGATCCCGACTTCAACACCGCCGACTTTCTGACGCTGTTGCGCCTGACGGATATCAACGCGCGTTACGCGCGGCACTTCCTCGGCGACGCATCGCCACGCTGAGCGGCACACGCGAACCGCCCGGCATATTCAGCCGGCGGCTGAGCGACTGAAAACTGAAGCGCATAAAAAAAGCCCAGCTAATCCGCCGGGCTTTTTCATTTACCGCGCATGATTCTCAATCGTCCGTGTAAACCACGCGATAGGGAATGCCAACCTTCTCCCACTCTGCGGCTTCCTGGATCAGACTGTAATCCGTCAGCGGATTGTTAGCCACCCACTCATTCGGCAAACGCACTTCGTAACCGCCATTGACCTGCGCAACCGCGATCCCCGGCAAGCCGACATCCGCACGCCGGCGGCACAGCAGCGCCGCGAGCCGCAGACAGAACAGCAGCGGCCATTCCACTTCGCGCGTTTGCGACAGCTTGCCGAGTTTCCCCGCGTGGCCGAGCACCAGCGCGGCGAGCCGCGCCTGATCGGTGCGCGAAAAACCCGGCATGTCGGCGTTGCTGGCGATATAGGCGGAATGCTTGTGATAGGCGCTGTGCGAAATCGACAGCCCGATTTCGTGCAAGGCCGCAGCCCAGCCGAGGAACATGCGATTCTCGGCGCGGCGCTCTTCGTCCGGTTCGGCAAACTGCTCGTAAAAGCGCACCGCGAGTTCACCGATACGCCCGGCCTGCGCGCGGTCCACACCGTAACGGCGCATGAAGCCTTCCACCGTCACCGTGCGCATGTCCTCGTGCTGCGAACGGCCCAGCAGGTCGTACAGCACACCGAGGCGCAGCGCGCCGTCTGTCGTATCGACGTAATCGACGCCGAGTTCGTCGAACACCGCGATCATGATCGACAGGCCGCCGGCCAGCACCGGAATGCGATCGCCCTTCAACGCGACCAGCTTCAGACGATTGACGTTTTCCGCCTTGATCAGCGCGCGCTTGAGGCGCTCCAGCCCACCGCGCGAGATGCCGTGCGTGACGCCCGGATCGTTGAAGCCATTGGCCTCGACCAGTTCGGCGAGCGCCCGCGCGGTGCCGGACGAGCCGATCGCCTGTTCCCAGCCGGTTTTCTTGTATTCGGCAGAAATGATCTGAATTTCACGGCTCGCGGCAAGTTCGGCCTGGCGCATCGTGTATTCGTCGACATTGCCCGCCGGGAAGAATGCGCGGCTATGACTCACGCAGCCGATATACAGGCTCTCCATCTTGATCGGCGTGTAGTGCGAGCCGATGATGAATTCCGTCGAGCCGCCTCCGATATCCACCACGAGACGCTTGCCCGCGCTTGCGGGCACAGAGTGTGCAGCGCCTGCATAAATCAGGCGCGCTTCTTCACGCCCGGCGATCACTTCGATCGGAAAACCGAGCGCGGCTTGCGCCTCGCCGAGAAACTCGCCCGCGTTCTTGGCGATGCGCAACGTATTGGTGGCGACGGCGCGAACGTGATCGGGATGAAAGTCGCGCAGCCGCTCGCCGAAGCGCTTAAGCGCGTCCCAGCCGCGCACTTGCGAGGCGCGGTCGAGCATCTTGTCGCGCGACAGACCGGCGGCAAGACGCACCGGTTCGCGCAACGCATCGACCTGATAGATCTGGCTGCCCGCATCGGTTTCCTCGACCCGGCCTACGATCAGCCGGAAGCTGTTCGAGCCGAGGTCGACGGCAGCGAGGAGTTGTGGAGTAGTGACCATCGAGTAAGCGGACTCCATGCGCGCGAGCGCGGCGGCGGTAGATGCGAAAGGTGCCGGATGCCCACCGGATGCCTTGGGCGCCTTGTGGCCGGCCGCGCTGTTCAAAGACGCCATTCTAAGCGTACCGGACCTCACGATGTCGCCTCGCAGTAATGGGGGTGCCCTATGGTCCCACATGCACTGCGTCATAATTACGACACGCAATGAATACGGCGTAGAATTTATAACTTCGAGAATGTCATAACAACGTCATCATACTGTGAGAATTTCCGAGCGTCTTTTCGTCTCCCCTCCTGACATTCCATTCTCGCTGCCGATGTCCATCCGCTACCCCTTATTGAATCGCGAGCTGGGCATTCTGGGTTTCAACGAGCGTGTGTTGGCACAAGCTGCCGACCCTGCCGTCCCTTTGCTCGAACGCCTGCGCTTCATCTGCATTACCAGTAGCAACCTCGACGAATTCTTCGAAGTCCGCATGGCCGGACTGCAGGAACAGATGCGCGACAACCCGGGCGCAATGTCACCTGATGGCATGTCGCTGCAGCACGTATACGACCTCGTGGTCGAGCGCGCGCAGAGGCTCGTGCATCGCCAGTACACCATGCTGCACGACACGGTGCTCACCGCGCTCGAAGCAGAAGGCATCTATTTTCACGGCACTGAAGCGTGGAACGAAGCGCAGACCGAATGGGCGCGCAACTACTTCTTCGACGAACTGCTGCCGGTGCTCACGCCGATCGGCCTCGATCCGGCTCACCCGTTTCCGCGCGTGCTCAACAAGAGCCTGAACTTCGTCGTCGAACTCGAAGGCAAAGATGCGTTCGGCCGCCAGGCGATGATGGGCATCGTGCAGGCGCCGCGTGCCTTGCCCCGGCTCGTGCGCATGCCGCAGGAGCTGTCGGGCTATCCGCATGGTTTCGTGCTGCTGAGTTCGTTGCTGCAGCGCTTTGTCGGCGAGCTGTTCCCGAATCTGGTGGTGCGGACCTGTAACCAGTTTCGCATCACACGCAATAGCGAACTGTTCGTCGACGAAGACGAAATCACCAATCTGCGTGTCGCGCTGCAGGGCGAACTGCCGGCACGCCATCTGGGCAATGCAGTGCGGCTCGAAGTATCGGCGGAGACGCCCTCGCATGTCGTGCGGCGCCTGCTCGACGAAAGCGGCCTGACCACCAAGGATTGCTATTTCGCCGACGGCCCCGTCAATCTGGTACGGCTGATGCAATTGCCGGAGATGGTGGACCGGCCCGACCTGAAATTCGTGCCGCATATTCCGGCGATTCCGCCGCAGATCGCCAACAGCACCAGCATGTTCGACGTGATCGATCAGGGCGACGTGCTGCTGCATCACCCTTATGAGAGCTTTCAGCCGGTGCTCGAGTTGCTGCTGCAGGCAGCTAAAGACCCGAACGTGATGGCCATCAAGCAGACCATCTATCGCACCGGCACCGACTCGCCGCTGATGGACGCGCTGATGCAAGCCGCGCGCAACGGCAAGGAAGTGACTGTGGTGGTCGAACTGCTCGCGCGCTTCGACGAAGAAACCAACATCAACTGGGCGTCGCAGCTTGAAGCGGTGGGTGCGCACGTCGTGTACGGCGTGGTAGGCCACAAGTGCCACGCGAAGATGATGCTGATCGTGCGGCGCGTCTCGTCGGGCGGCAAGACCACGCTCAAGCGTTACGTGCACCTGGGCACCGGCAACTATCACCCGCGGACCGCGCGTCTTTATACCGACTTCGCCCTGATGACCGCGGATCAGAAAATCTGCGAAGACGTGCACCACGTGTTCCAGCAACTGACCGGCATCGGTGGTGAACTGTCGCTGCACGAGTTGTGGCAGTCGCCGTTCACGCTGCATCCGAAACTGGTTGAATCGATTCGTGCGGAAGCCGAGCATGCGCGCGCCGGCAAGAAGGCGCGCATCGTCGCGAAAATGAACGCGCTGCTCGAACCGACCGTGATTGCCGAGCTGTACGAAGCGTCACAGGCAGGCGTGAAGATCGATCTGATCGTACGTGGCGTGTGTTCGTTGCAACCGGGTGTGCCGGGCCTGTCGGAGAACATCACGGTGCGCTCGATCGTCGGACGCTTTCTCGAGCATCACCGCATCTTCTACTTCTACGACGGCGGCAAGGAACAGGTGTATCTATCGAGCGCCGACTGGATGGACCGTAACTTCTTCCGGCGCGTTGAAGTGGCGTTTCCGGTCAACAACCGTCGCTTGAAGCGGCGTGTGATTGCCGAAGGCCTCTCGGCCTTTCTCGGCGACAACCAGTCCGCGTGGCTCATGCAAAGCGACGGCCACTATCGGCGCCGCCGGCCGGGCAAATCCTCGCGCAATGCCCAGATGAGCCTGCTGGGGAAATTCTGTTCGTGAGTTTGTGATGTCCTGATCGTGTTCGCGCGCCGCCGAAGCAAGCGGCGCTGCACATGAAAAAAGCCCGCCTTGTCTTGTTACAGGCGGGCATTTTTTCAGGCCAACGTTTTCAAACCGGCGCCGGTTGCCGACGCGCCGTGCGAAACACCGGGAAACGCACGGTGAACGTGCTGCCACGTCCCTCTTCGCTCTTCACGTCGAGCTGCGCATCGTGTCGTTGCAGCACATGCTTGACGATGGCGAGACCGAGGCCCGTCCCACCCGTATCGCGCGAGCGGCTGCGGTCAACGCGATAGAAACGCTCGGTCAGACGTGGAATGTCCGCGGCTGGAATCCCCAAGCCGCTGTCCGTGACCGAAAAAACCGCACAGCCGCCGTTGGCCTGCCAACTCACCCTGATCGCACCGCCATCCGGTGTATAGCGGATCGCATTGGTCACGAGGTTGCCCAACGCGCTGAGAATTTCCGTTTCCACGCCAGTGACGGTGAGCCCTTCGTCGGCGTCGAACACGATCTTGTGATGGTCGCTCGACAGGCTTTGCGCGTCGTCGCGCAGATGCCGCAGCACCGCGCGCATATCGATCATCTGATCGCTCGGCGGCTTGTTGTCGCCTTCTAGCTTCGCGAGCACCAGCAAGTCGTTGACGATATGCCGCATGCGCGAAGCCTGCTGCTCCATCAGTTCGAGGTAGCGCCCGCGCTCGGCTTCGCTCAACGGCAGTTCCCGCATCGTCTCGAGAAAACCCGACAATACGGTCAACGGTGTCTTCAATTCATGCGACACGTTAGCGACGAAGTCGCGCCGCATCGCGTCGGTACGCTCCAGCTCGGTGATGTCTTGCGACAGCACCAGCTTGCGATTCTCGCCATACGGAAACACCTGCACCGACAGCACGTTCTGGCGCTTCTCGCCCATGCCGCGCATGATCAGCATCTGTTCGTAGCGTTGCGAATTCAGATAGCGCACGAAATCGGGCTGACGCACGAGATGTGTGATGTGCTGGCGCAGATCGCGTTTCGCATCGAGTCCGAAATGGAGTTCGGAGATCGCGTTGCACCACTCGATCTGATCGTGATCGTCGAGCATCGCCACGCCGTTCGGCGACGCCTGGATCGCCTGGATGAAACGCGAATGCTGTTGTTCGACCTGACGCACCTGCGCATGCCAGCGCTTCGCAAGCTTATGCAGACGGTAGTAGATTTCGCCCCAGATGCCGGGGGCGCTCGGCACTTCGCCGTAGACCGGAGCGTCGAGCAGGCGCCACAAACGCTGCTTGTGGAAGGTGCTGAAGAAGCTCTGCGCGAGCAGCATGACGATCGCGAGGACCAGCCCTGCCTTGACGTTCACGAGTGCGCCGACCACCACGCACAGAACAGCCAGCAGCACGACCGACACGATGGAGCGCGCCCAGATGATGTTCATGTTCTAGCGATCGAAGAGAAAACCGTCCACGCCGGGATCTGAAATCGCGGCGCCTAACGTAACCGATGTGGCCTATGTGGTGTATGCGACATCTATAACGCGCGTGGCTCAAGCATCGCCACTCGCGCTACCGCGCAAAGTCAGGCGCTCTTCGCGAGCCGGTAGCCGCTGCCGCGTACCGTCTCAATCATAGCATCGCACCCGGCCGGCTTGAGTGCCGCGCGCAGACGCTTGATGTGCACATCCACCGTGCGCTCTTCGACGAACACGTGGTCGCCCCACACCTGATCGAGCAGTTGCGTGCGGCTGTGCACGCGCTCCGGGTGCGTCATGAAGAAGTGCAGCAGACGGAACTCGGTCGGGCCGAGATCGAGCTTGATCTCGCTGCCTTCGGCGTGCGCGGCGACGCGGTGCGTTGCCGGATCGAGCTTCAGACCGTTGATCGCCACCAGGTCTTCGGTCAACTGCGGCGCGCGGCGGCGCAACACCGCCTTGATGCGCGCCATCAGTTCTTTCGGCGAAAACGGTTTGGTGACGTAGTCGTCGGCGCCGATTTCGAGGCCGAGCACCTTGTCCTGCTCATCGCCACGTGCGGTCAGCATGATGATTGGAATGTGCTTGGTGCGCTCGTTGTTGCGCAGATCGCGAGCGAACGCGATGCCCGACTTGCCCGGCAACATCCAGTCGAGCAGCACGAGGTCGGGCAGTACGTCGCTGATCAGGTTCTGCGCCTGCTCCGCGTTGTACGCGCGAATCGGGCAGTGTCCGGCGTGTTGAAGATTCACCGAAATCAGTTCGGAAATGGCGGGCTCATCTTCAATGACGAGAATGCTGCTGGGCATCGGCACCTCTGATCCTTATAACTGATTAACTGAGTGCTTCGCGTTCGAGCGCGTCGCGCGACTTGTGCCGCACGTCGGTGCCCTTGACGATGTAGATGATGAATTCAGCGATGTTTTTCGCGTGGTCGCCGATCCGTTCGATCGCCTTGGCGATGAACAGAAAATCGAGACCCACCGAAATCGAACGCGGATCTTCAGTCATGTACGAAATCAGCTTGCGAACGAAAGCGCGGAATTCTTCGTCGATCGCCTTGTCGTCGCGCATGATCTGCGCGGCAGCGACCGTGTCCAGACGCGCAAAGGCGTCCAGCGCGCGGCGCAGGATCGACACCGCCATTTCGCCCGACAATTTGATCTCGGCGATATTGATGCTGCGCGAAGCGCCGTCTTCCATCAGACGCTTGGTGCGCTTGGCGATTTTTTCGGCTTCGTCGCCGGCGCGCTCGAGATTCGTGATGGTCTTCGAAATCGCGATCAGGAGGCGCAAGTCGCGCGCGGCCGGCTGACGGCGCGCGATGATGTTGCTGCACTCTTCGTCGATCTCGACTTCCATCGTGTTCAGACGGTCTTCAGCGGCGATCACCTGCTCGCACACATCGAGGTCGAAGTTGTTGAGCGCGATCATTGCGTTGACGATCTGCGACTCGACCAGGCCGCCCATTTCGAGCACCTTCGAGGAAACGAGGTTCAGGTCGGCGTCGAACTGGCTGGACAGATGTTTATCGGACATGTCGTACTCCGTTGTTTTGCGCGGCGGCTTAGCCGAAGCGGCCAGTGATGTAGTCCTCGGTTTCCTTGCGGACCGGCTTGATGAAGATCTTTTCGGTGTCGCCGAATTCGATCAGTTCACCGAGGTACATATAGGCAGTGTAGTCCGAACAGCGTGCGGCCTGTTGCATGTTGTGCGTCACGATTACAACCGTGTAATCGCTCTTCAATTCGGCGATCAGTTCTTCGATGCGGCCCGTGGAAATCGGGTCGAGCGCGGAACACGGCTCGTCGAGCAGCAGCACTTCAGGACGGATCGCGATACCGCGCGCGATACACAGACGCTGTTGCTGGCCGCCGGACAAACCGTAGCCGCTCTGGCCCAATTTATCCTTGACTTCGTTCCACAGCGCGGCCTTGGTCAACGCCCATTCCACGCGGTCGTCCATTTCCGAACGCGGCAGCGTTTCGAACATCTTCACACCGAACGCGATGTTGTCGTAGATCGACATCGGAAACGGCGTCGGCTTCTGGAACACCATGCCGATCCGCGCGCGCAGCAGCGAAATATCGCGCTTGGAGGTCAGCAGGTTTTCGCCGTCCATCAGGATCTCGCCTTCGGCGTGTTGCTCCGGATAGAGCGCGTACATCTTGTTGAGCGTGCGCAGCAAGGTGGACTTGCCGCAACCCGACGGGCCGATGAAGGCAGTGACCTTGCCTTCGGGAATCCGCAGATTGATGTTCTTCAGCGCGTGATACTTGCCGTAGAAGAAGTTCAGGTCGTTGATTTCGATCTTCGGACGCGACGGGGCTTGCGCCTGGCCGCTTTGGGCGGGATCGAAACCGGCCGGCGCCGTGGGACGCGTGCCCGGATTGAGTTGAGTTTCTGCCATATTCATCGGATTACACTCCGCCCTTACTTATTCGAAAAGATCGTGCGCGCGAGGATGTTCAATCCCAGTACCGCGAGCGTGATCAGGAAGACACCGGCCCACGCGAGCGATTGCCACTGCGCAAACGGGCTCATCGCGAACTTGTAGATCGTGACCGGCAGGTTCGCAACCGGCTGGTCCATGTTCCACGAGAAGAACTGGTTCGACAACGCGGTGAAGAGCAGCGGCGCCGTTTCACCGGCAATGCGCGCGACGCCGAGCAGCACGCCGGTGATAATGCCCGCGATCGAAGCTTTCAGCGTGATCGACATCACCATCTTCCACTTCGGCGTGCCGAGTGCGAAAGCGGCTTCGCGCAGCGCATTCGGCACCAGCTTCAGCATGTTCTCGGTGGTGCGGATCACGATCGGAATCTGCAGCAGCGCGAGCGCGAATACGCCGGCCCAACCGCTGAAGTGGCCCATCTTCGCCACGACGAGCGCGTAGACGAACAGACCGACGACGATCGACGGTGCCGACAACAGGATGTCGTTGATGAAGCGCGTGAGACTGGCGAGCCAGCCCTTCTGCCCGTATTCGGCGAGATACACGCCCGCCAGAATGCCGATCGGCGTGCCGACAAAAGTTGCGAGCGCAACCAGCATCACGCTGCCGACGATCGCGTTGGCGAGACCACCGCCATCGGTGTTCGGCGGCGGTGTGGATTGCGTGAACAATTCGACCGACAAGCCGCCGATGCCCAGGCGCAGCGTCGTATAAAGAATCCACACCAGCCACAGCAGGCCGAACGCCATGGCCGCGAGCGACAGCGTCAGCGCAACGGCATTCTTCGCGCGGCGGCGGCCTTGCAGACGCACGCGCATCGCTTCGAGCGCGACGGCGTCGTTCGAACCCGGCATATTCAAGGTGGGCTGGCTCATTTCGCGCCCTCCCCTTTTTCGAGGCGAAGCAGCATGACCTTCGAGATCGCCAGCACGATGAAAGTAATCACAAAGAGGATCAACCCGAGTTCCATCAGCGCCGACGTATGCAGGCCCGGATCCGCTTCCGCGAATTCGTTGGCGAGCGCCGAGGTAATACTGTTGCCCGGCGAAAACAGCGAGACGTTATCGAGCAGATTGGTGTTGCCGATCACGAACGTGACCGCCATGGTCTCGCCGAGCGCGCGGCCGAGGCCGAGCATCACGCCGCCGATCACGCCGCTCTTGGTGAAGGGCAGCACGATCTTCCACATCACTTCCCAGGTCGTGCAGCCGATGCCGTACGCCGATTCCTTCAACAGGACCGGCGTGACTTCGAACACGTCACGCATCACCGAAGCGATGTACGGAATGATCATGATCGCGAGAATCACGCCCGCGCAGAGAATGCCGATGCCGATCGGTGCGCCCTTAAACAACGCGCCGACGATAGGAATGCCGCTGAGGAGCGTGCCGAGCGGCTTTTCGAACCACGTAGCGAAGATCGGCGCGAACACCAGCAGACCCCACATGCCGTAGACGATCGACGGAATCGCGGCAAGCAGTTCGATGGCGACGCCGAGCGGACGGCGCAGCCACGCGGGCGCGAGTTCGGTCAGGAAAAGCGCGATGCCGAAGCTGACGGGCACCGCGATGATGAGTGCAATGAGCGAGGTCGCGATCGTGCCGTAAATAGGCACCAATGCGCCGAATTGCTTGCTAGGTGGATCCCAGTCGGCGGTCCATAGGAACGCGAGGCCGAACTGCTTGATCGACGGCAGGGACGCGACGATCAGCGAAACGATAATGCCGCCGAGCAGCAACAGGGTGACGATGGCGGAGAGACGGGCAAGGCCGCCGAAGATGACGTCGCCGGCGCGGCTGGGCGCTTTCTGCTGCGACGTGCTGCCGGGCGGTGTCGACTTCGCCGCGCCAGACGCTAATTGGATATCGGACATGAGAGCCTGATGGACCTGTTTCCAGTTGCCGTACGACACTTGTCGCGCGGCGGACAATGCTGGCTAATGCCGGGGTAACGCCATTGGCCGTCCTCGAATGAGGACGGCCAATGTATTGCCGCATGCTTACTGCATGCTGTGTCGCTTAGTTGCGGCGCCTAGCTGCGTCGCTTATTCAGCGATCGGCTTGCCCGCAGCGTCCTTCACCTTCGACTTCCACTGCGTGCGGATTTCCGACACAACCGAATCCGGCAGCGAGATGTAGTCCAGATCGTTCGCAGCCTGCGAGCCATTCTTGAACGCCCAGTCGAAGAACTTCAGCGTTTCGGTGCCTTGCGCCGGCTTGTCCTGCGCCGTGTGCAGCAGCACGAACGTTGCGCCGACGATCGGCCATGCGTTCTTGCCCGGCTCGTTCGTCAGGATCTGGTAGAACGACTTCGACCAGTCCGCGCCCGCTGCCGCTGCCTTGAACGTTTCCGTCTTCGGCTCGACCACCGTGCCCGACGAATTCTTCAGGCCGACATACGTCATCTTGTTCTGCTTCGCGTACGCCCATTCGACGTAGCCGATTGCGCCCGGCAGACGTTGCACGAAAGCTGCGACGCCGTCGTTGCCCTTGCCGCCCGTACCCGTCGGCCAGTTGACCGTCGAACCTTCACCAACCTTCGACTTCCAGTCAGCATTGACCTTCGACAGATAGTTCGTCCAGATGAAGCTGGTGCCCGAACCGTCGGCGCGGCGAACCACGGCGATGTCGGTATCCGGCAGCTTAGCCTTCGGGTTCAGCGCAACGATCGCCGGATCGTTCCACTTCTTGATCTTGCCCAGGTAGATGTCGCCGAGCACTTCGCCCGACAGCGTCAGTTCACCCGGCGTCACGCCCGGCACATTGACGACCGGCACCACGCCGCCGACAACCGTCGGGAACTGGAACAGGCCTTCCTTCGCGAGGTCTTCGTCCTTCAGCGGAGCGTCCGAACCAGCGAAGTCAACAGTCTTCGCGACGATCTGCTTCACGCCCCCCGACGAACCGATACCTTGATAGTTGACCTTGCCGCCACCCGACTTCTGGTAGGCATCGGCCCACTTCGTGTAGATCGGTGCTGCGAAGGTGCTGCCCGCGCCGGTGATGTCTGCGGCTTGCGCTGCGATCGCGAAAAGCGCGCCAGCGACGCCAGCGAACACGGTTTGCATCAATTTCATGAGACCTCCAAGGGGTGTGAGCGGTGTGAGCGAGTAACACGAACACCGCGAAGCTTAGGGTCTCTTTGTGACAGTAACGTGACTAACCGTGAAACGGATGTGACAGTGGGATTACTAAGGTGAAAGGCGCACGCGCGGACAAATCGCCGGTTTAGCGGCGTTGCGGGCGTCGTTTTACAGATTAGACGAAAAAAATGGGACGCGAACGTTTGCGTGTGGGGAGACGCGTATTGCAGAGGGGTGCGGCAGCGGGGACGCGCTCATGGTCGTCCCTCGCCGCCGTAGGCCAGGCGCGGTTTAGGCCGTGGCCAGCTTGACCGCGTTAGCGATCGCTTCGGAATGGCGAACCGCGTCGTCGACTTTTTCCGCCTCCACCATCACGCGCAGAACGGGCTCGGTGCCCGAGGCCCGAATCAGCACGCGGCCGCGGCCGTTCAGCGCTGCCTCGGCCGTGCTGATGGCGCGGCGGATCGCATCGCTGCCCTTCCAGTCCGCGCCGGGCTGCATCCGCACGTTGATCAGCTTCTGCGGAAACAGCGTCACACCGTGGAGCAGTTCGGCGAGCGTTTTGTCGCTGCGCTTCATCGCGGCCAGCACCAGCAGGGCCGACACGATGCCGTCGCCGGTCGAATGGCGGTCAAGGGAGAGAATATGGCCGGAGCCTTCCGCGCCCAGTTGCCAGCCGTGTTCACGCAACTGTTCGAGCACGTAACGGTCGCCCACCGCCGCACGGACGAACTTCACGCCGGCTTCCTGCAGCGCGACTTCGACCGCCATGTTGGTCATCAAGGTGCCGACCGCGCCTTCCACTTTACCGTCGGTCGCCATCCGGTCCTTGACCAGCACGTATAGCAACTCGTCGCCGTTATACAGGCGACCTGCCGCGTCCACGACCTGCAGCCGGTCAGCGTCGCCGTCGAGCGCGATGCCGAGGTCCGCGTGGTTCGCGCGCACCGCGCGCACCAGCGCGTCCGGCGCGGTCGCGCCGACGCCGTCGTTGATGTTGAAGCCGTTCGGCGCGACGCCGATCGGAATCACATCGGCGCCGAGTTCATGGAACACGTGCGGCGCGACGTCGTACGCGGCACCGTGCGCACAGTCGACCACCAGCTTCAGGCCGCGCAAGTCGAACGCTGCCGGGAAGGTGCTCTTGCAGAACTCGATATAGCGGCCGGCAGCGTCATCGAGGCGCCGCGCCTTGCCGAGTTGCTCGGAGGCCGCGCATGCGAGCGGCAGATCGAGTTGTTCTTCGATCTGCAATTCCACTTCGTCGGGCAGCTTGTTGCCGTCGGCGGAGAAGAATTTGATGCCGTTGTCGTAGTACGGGTTGTGCGACGCGCTAATCACGACGCCCGCGGCGAGCCGCAGTGCGCGCGTCAGATAGGCAATACCCGGGGTCGGCATTGGCCCGGCCAGCATGACGTCGACGCCCGCCGCGGAAAAGCCCGCTTCGAGCGCGGCTTCGAGCATATAGCCCGACACCCGTGTGTCTTTACCGATCAGCACCGTGGGCCGTGCGCCCGTTCTCGCCCAGCGGTCCGCGCCCGCGAGCACCTTGCCGGCAGCGTAGCCGAGCCGCAATACAAACTCCGGCGTAATCGGCCCTTCGCCGACCTTGCCCCGAATCCCATCCGTTCCGAAATAACGACGTGCCATGTTTTATGTTCCTCCTTGGCTTGCGGGTTCAGCCGCGCGCGCGGCTGTGATTCGCCGCGTCGCGCATGGCCGCCCATACTTTCAATGCATCCACTGTTTGCGCGACATCGTGCACGCGCAGAATTGCCGCACCGCGCCCGGCAGCACACACCGCTGCGGCGATGCTGCCCGCGACGCGCTCCGGCGCCGGGCGTCCGACAACCGCGCCGACCATCGACTTGCGCGACATGCCGGCGAGAATGGGGTACGGCGGCTCGGCCCGCGGCGCCGTGTCCGGCAGGTGCGCGAGCAGCGCGTAATTGTGTTCGATCACCGCTTTGCCGAAACCAAAGCCCGGGTCCACGCTGATGCGAGCACGAGCGATGCCCGCCCGCTTCAGGGTTGCCACCCGTTCTTCGAGAAACTGCCGCACCTCGCTCACCACGTCGTCATAGACGGGCTCACCGAGCTGCATGGTCTGCGGCTCGCCGAGCATATGCATCACACACAGACCGCATTCGCTGTCGCGTACGGCGTCGACCGCACCGGGCATCCGGAAGCCCCAGATATCGTTGATCAGGTCGGCGCCCGCGGTCAGTGCGTGACGCATCACTTCCGGCTTGTACGTATCGACCGACAACGGCACATTCGCGCCGCGCAGTTGTTCGACCAGCGGGATCACCCGCTCAAGTTCTTCGTCGAGCGGCACGGGCGGCGCACCCGGCCGGGTCGACTCGCCGCCGATGTCGATAATGTCCGCGCCGTCGAGCAGCATGCGCTCGGCCTGGCGCAGCGCGTCGCCGCGCATCGCGTACTGACCGCCATCGGAAAAAGAATCGGGCGTGACGTTCAGGATGCCCATGATCAACGGGCGTTCGAAGGTCAGCTTGAAGCGGCCGCATTGCAGCGGTTCGGGGAGGGGAAGAGAAGGGAATTCGACTTTCGACACGTAGCGGTCAATCACGTAAAACAAATAAATGCAAAACGGGCCGGTGTGAATCACACCGGCCCGCACTTTCTACTGGTCGCCGATCAGGCCGGCGCGGTCGCGCTGCCCGGCTTGACTTCGGTGCCCGGGCTGCCGCCCGACGAGGCGTCGCCAACCGACGGCGGCGAGCTCTTCGGCGAACGCGGCGGACGGCCTGCCATGATGTCGTTGATCTGATCGGCGTCGATCGTTTCCCACTCCATCAGCGCGGCGGTCATCGCTTCAACCTTGTCGCGGTTCTCGTCCAGCAGGCGCTTGGCGAGGTTGTACTGCTCGTCGAGCACGCGGCGGATTTCCGCGTCGACCTTTTGCTGCGTCGCTTCCGAAATGGTCCGCGTGAAGCCACGGCCAAACGGCGTTGCGTCGTTTTCGTCGTCGACGTAGACCATCGGTCCGAGTGCGTCGGTCATACCGAAGCGAGCCACCATGGCGCGGGCCGTAGCCGTTGCCTTGTTGAAGTCGTCCGACGCGCCGGTGCTGATCAGGTTCAGGAACAGCTCTTCCGCGACACGGCCACCGAACAGGATCGCGAGGCGATCCAGCAGGTAGTCCTTCGAATACGTTTCGTTGTCATGTTCCGGCAACTGCCACGTCACACCCAGCGCTCGGCCGCGCGGAATAATCGTGACCTTGTGCACCGGATCAGCCTTCGGCAACAGCTTGGCGATCACCGCGTGACCCGACTCGTGATACGCGGTGGCGCGCTTCGATTCTTCGCGAATCACGGCCGACTTGCGCTCCGGACCCATGAAGATCTTGTCCTTCGCGTCTTCGAAATCCGCCATCTCGACGATGCGCTTGCCGCGACGCGCAGCAAACAGCGCTGCTTCGTTGACCAGGTTCGCCAGATCGGCGCCCGAGAAGCCCGGCGTGCCGCGTGCGATCACCGCTGCGTCAACGTCGTTCGAAATCGGCACCTTGCGCAGGTGAACCTTCATGATGTGCTCGCGACCACGGATATCCGGCAGACCGACGTACACCTGACGGTCGAAACGGCCCGGGCGCAGCAGCGCCTTGTCGAGTACGTCCGAACGGTTCGTTGCAGCGATCACGATCACGCCCGAATTCGCTTCGAAGCCGTCCATCTCGACCAGCATCTGGTTCAAGGTCTGTTCGCGTTCGTCGTTGCCACCGCCCATGCCGGCGCCGCGATGACGGCCGACCGCATCGATTTCGTCGATGAACACGATACACGGCGCATGCTTCTTGGCCTGCTCGAACATGTCGCGCACACGAGCCGCACCGACACCCACAAACATTTCCACGAAGTCCGAACCCGAGATGCTGAAGAACGGCACCTTCGCCTCACCGGCGATAGCGCGCGCCAGCAACGTCTTACCCGTTCCCGGTGGGCCGACCAGCAGCACGCCGCGCGGAATGCGTCCGCCCAGCTTCTGGAATTTCTGTGGATCGCGCAGGAAGTCGACCAGTTCGGAGACTTCTTCCTTGGCTTCGTCGCAACCGGCGACGTCGGTGAAATTGATTGCGTTGTTGTTTTCGTCGATCAGACGTGCACGGGATTTACCGAACGAGAACGCACCGCCTTTCCCGCCGCCCTGCATCTGTCGCATCATGTAGAACCAGAAGCCGATGATCAGGATCGTTGGTCCGAGGTAGTACAGCGCGGACACCAGCGCATTCGGTTCGTCATCAGCCTTCCCGCTCACCTGAACGCCATACTTCATCAGATCGCCGACCATCCAGATGTCGCCGGGCGACACGATCTGGTACTTCTGGCCGTCTGCTGGAGTGACCGTGAGGTTCCGCCCCTGGACAATGACGTTCTTGACTTTGCCGTTCTTCGCGTCGTCCATGAACTGCGAATAGGAAACGCCTTCCTGGACACGGGGCTTGTCGAACTGCTTGAACACCGTAAACAGCACCAGTGCGATAACCAGCCACACTGCTGCTTTCGAAAACATATTGTTGTTCAAAGCACCACTCCTTCACTTAGACGGGCGCCTACATTTGCCTTGCGGCACCACGAAAGCATTCTAATCCAGTCCGCAGACCCCTGCCATAAGGTTTCACTACCACACAAATAGCGTAGCGGGCCATTTCAGCGCCAATTTCCGGTGCTGTAGGCACATTATCGGCAGATGCGGAACCTTCCTGCAGCGCACCTATGCGGGCCGCTTCAGATGCTTACCCAAAATAAACGTTTCTGACGATTTGTCCCGCGAGGCTTTCGGCTTGCGGGCCGCCACCACCTTGAACTGGCGCTTGAACTTTTCGACAATCTGGCTGTAACCGCTGCCATGAAAACATTTGACTAAAAGGGCGCCATCCGGCTTCAGGTGGTTTTGCGAAAATTCCATCGCGATATCGCACAGATGCTCGATTCGCGCGGCATCCGCGACCGCCACTCCCGACAGGTTGGGCGCCATATCCGAAATTACAAGATCAACCTGACGTTCCCCGACTAATTCTTCGAGTTGTTCGAGAACCGAGTCTTCGCGGAAGTCGCCCTGAATGAAATGGACGTCGGCGATCGGTTCCATCGGCAGCATGTCCAGCGCGATGATCGTGCCGTCGATGCCGCCCTCGCGCTCGGCGTCGCGCTGCGAGCCCTTGGCGAGCTTGTTGCGGGCGTACTGGCTCCAACTGCCCGGTACCGAGCCGAGGTCGACGATCACCTGGCCTGGCCGGATCAGCTTGTCCTGCTCGTCGATTTCCTTCAGCTTGTAGGCTGCACGGGCGCGATAGCCCTCCCGCTGCGCCATTTTGACGTACGGGTCGTTGATGTGATCATGCAACCACGCCGTGTTGAACTTGTTTTTTGCCATTAAAGGTGAACTCTTGCTGCGAAATGTGGCGCTTTAGGGGATAATACGCGGTTAATTCGCGCGGCCACCGCCAAAACTGGCAGTCATCCGCGATTCTGTTGTTCTGACGCGCCGCCCTGCGCTATTGGCCGAATCTCTCGGAAATGCAGGTGCCGCCATTTTAGTCGAGTCTCCCACTTTCCATGCCAGCCCTTAAAGTCTCTTCCGACCAACGCGCCGAGTTGCGCTCCCAGGCACATGCGCTCAAACCGGTCGTGCTCGTCGGCGCCGAAGGCTTGACCGACGCTGTGCTGTCGGAAATCAAGGTCCACCTTGGCGCGCATCAACTGATCAAGATCCGCGTGTTCGGCGACGAACGCGAAGAACGCATTGCCATCTACGAACAGATCTGCGACACGCTGAACGCCGCGCCGATCCAGCATATCGGCAAGCTGCTGGTGATCTGGAAGCCGGAAGCGGCAGTACAACCGGCTGTCAAGGCCAAGCGCGGCGCCCTGCCGAGCGCCCGCGAAGCGGCTGTCGAAGCCAAACCGGGTAAGGGCCGCGCACCGCGCGTGGTCACGGTGGTGAAGCCCAGCGAAATCCCGATGCGCAAGCCGAAGGCAAAAGCAGTCGTGGTGCGCGGCAATGAACGCGTCACGCAAGGCGGCAATATCAAGCGCGCCAAGAAGCGCCAGACCAGCGCGAAGCGCGCGCATCAGTCGTCGAAGTAAGCGAATGATGAGGGTGCGGGCGGCGTCCGCACCTTGGGGTGAACTGCTCAGGCGGCCTGGCTGATGCCTATTTGATGCCTATTTGATGCCCATTTGGGTAGCGCTGCAGGCAAACCCGCTCAAGCAAGGTAGAACCATACCACTCAACTGGTTACTTTCCCCGCAGCGCCGCGAGCGCCCTGCTCCGCGGTCACAATGCCGACGCTCGCCGGCAGCTTCCACACCAGCACCACACCCAGCAGGCTTTCGATCAGGTAAAACAGACTCGATACGCCGTGCAGGATGCCAAAGCGCGTCGCATAAGCCGAATGCCCGACATCACTGCCCGCTTCCAGCGCGGCAATGCGCATTGCATTCATGAACGGCTGCAGCGCAAAGTAACCCACCAGCACGCACACCAGCATGCCGACGATCAACCAGCGCAAACGACGATAAGCGTCGCTGCCCCGGCGCACCAGTACGTTCGCGAGACCCAGCAGCAAAATGCCGCACACCGCGCCCAGCACGCCCTCGATACGAAACAGTTGCGCCGCTACGGCGCCTGCCGTCATGCGATCGAGCGACGTGAACAACACCGGCGCGACGGCATAGCCGATAGTCAACAGACTACCGACCCACACCACCGTCAGCAGACGGAACAGCCGATGCGGCATCAAGGACACCGGGGCCACCTTCAAACGTAGCTAACCGCGATGATTTCGTACTCGCGCACGCCGCCCGGTGCCTGCACCGATGCAACGTCGCCTTCCGACTTGCCGATCAATGCGCGCGCGATCGGCGAGCTGATCGAGATCAGACCGTGGTCGATGTCCGCTTCATCGTCGCCGACGATCTGGTATTTGACCTTCGCACCCGAATCGAGGTCTTCGAGTTCGAGCGTCGCGCCGAACACCACACGCCCGTCCGCTTCGACCGCCGCCGGGTCGATCACCTGCGCCCCGGCCAGCTTCGATTCGATTTCGGCAATACGGCCTTCGATGAAGCCCTGCTTTTCCTTCGCCGCGTCGTATTCCGCGTTTTCCGACAGATCGCCCTGGGCACGCGCTTCCGCGATCGAATTGATCACGGAGGGACGCTCAACCGATTTCAGGCGCTGCAATTCATCGCGCAACATTTCCGCGCCGCGCTTAGTCAATGGAACAGTGCTCATAAACAACTCTATGCAAAAAACAGCCGTAAAAAAAATCACCGCGGTTAAGTGCATTCCGCGGGGGCCGGAGCACCGGGGGAAACCCGGGCCCAAAGCACCTGCGGAACGCCGCTTAACCGCGGCACTTACATCTTGGACAGGTATTCGAAGCCTTAGTTTAGGCGAGCGTGAAGACCTTGTAAATCATAGACTTCCAGGTCCTTCAAATAGCGCAAACCTTCAACCGCGGCCCGTGCACCGGACATCGTCGTGTAGTACGTGACCTTGTTCGCCTGCGCGCTCATGCGGATCGAACGCGAGTCGGCGATCGCGGCACGGGTTTCGTCGACGGTCGTGAAGACCAGCGCGATTTCACCGTTCTTGATCATGTCGACGATGTGCGGCCGGCCGTCCTTCACCTTGTTGACGACCTTGACCGGCACGCCGGCCGCTTCGATCGCGGCAGCCGTGCCCTTGGTCGCGACGATCGGGTAGCCGAGTTCGTGCAGCATGTGCGCCACTTCGACAGCCTTCGGCTTGTCGGCGTCCATCACGGTCAGGAGCACCGTGCCCGACTCCGGCAGACGCGAACCTGCCGCGAGCTGCGACTTGAACAGCGCTTCGCCGAACGTTTGACCCACGCCCATCACTTCACCGGTCGAACGCATTTCCGGTCCGAGCACCGGATCGACTGTCGGGAACTTGACGAACGGGAACACGGCTTCCTTCACGCTGAAGTACGGCGGATCGATTTCCTTCGTCACGCCCTGTTGCGCAAGCGTCTGGCCGACCATCGCACGCGCGGCGATCTTGGCGAGCGGCAGACTGGTCGCCTTCGAGACGTACGGCACCGTACGCGATGCTCGCGGGTTCACTTCGAGCACGTAGATCACGTCTTCTTTCGAACCATCCGCCTGCGGCACCTGCTGGATCGCGAATTGCACGTTCATCAGGCCGATCACGTTCAGCGCCTTGGCCATTGCGCCGGTCTGGCGCTTCAGCTCGGCAATGGTTTCCTTCGACAGCGAGTACGGCGGCAGCGAGCAAGCCGAGTCGCCCGAGTGGACGCCCGCCTGTTCGATGTGCTCCATCACGCCGCCGATGAACACGGCCTCGCCATCGGAGATGCAATCCACGTCGCATTCGATCGCGTCATTCAGGAAGCGGTCGAGCAGCACCGGCGAATCGTTCGACACCTTCACGGCCTCGCGCATGTAGCGTTCGAGATCGCGCGGCTCGTGGACGATTTCCATGGCGCGGCCACCCAGCACGTACGACGGACGCACCACCAGCGGATAACCGATTTCTTCAGCGAGCTTGAGCGCTTCGTCTTCAGCACGCGCGGTACGGTTCGGCGGTTGACGCAGGCCGAGGTCCTGCAGCAGCTTCTGGAAACGCTCGCGGTCTTCGGCGGCGTCGATCATGTCCGGCGACGTGCCGATGATCGGCACACCGTTCGCTTCGAGATCGAGTGCGAGCTTCAGCGGCGTTTGACCGCCGTATTGCACGATCACGCCGACCGGCTTTTCTTTGTCGACGATTTCGAGCACGTCTTCGAGCGTCAGCGATTCGAAGTACAGACGATCGGACGTGTCGTAGTCGGTCGAAACGGTTTCAGGGTTGCAGTTGACCATGATCGTTTCGTAGCCGTCTTCGCGCATGGCGAGCGCGGCGTGCACGCAGCAGTAGTCGAACTCGATACCCTGGCCGATCCGGTTGGGGCCACCACCCAGCACCATGATCTTCTTGTTGTTCGTCGGGTTCGCTTCGCACTCTTCCTCGTAGGTCGAGTACATGTAGGCGGTTTTCGTGGCGAACTCGGCTGCGCAGGTGTCGACGCGCTTGTAGACCGGGCGCACGTTCAACTCGATACGGCGCTGGCGCACTTCCGCCGGCTTCGCGCCGAGCAGCTTCGCCAAGCGGCGATCCGAGAAGCCGCTTTGCTTCAGATACTTGAGTTCTTCCTTCGAGAGGCTTGCCAGCGTACGGCCGGCCAGCGCCTTTTCCTTCAGAATGATCTGTTCGATCTGCGCGAGGAACCACGGGTCGATCGAGGTCTCTTCGAAGATTTCTTCTGCCATCATGCCGACACGGAACGCGTCGCCGACATACCAGATGCGATCCGGACCGGCTTCGCCGATCTCGCGGATGATCTCGTCGCGATTGACGGTCTTTTCGTCCAGGCCGTCCACGCCCACTTCGAGACCGCGCAGCGCCTTCTGGAACGACTCCTGGAAGGTGCGGCCAATCGCCATCACTTCGCCGACCGACTTCATCTGGGTAGTCAGGCGCGCATCGGCTTCGCGGAATTTCTCGAACGCGAAACGTGGGATCTTGGTGACGACGTAGTCAATCGTCGGTTCGAACGATGCCGGGGTTTGGCCGCCGGTGATTTCGTTCTTCAACTCGTCCAGCGTGTAGCCGACTGCCAGCTTCGCCGCGACCTTCGCGATCGGGAAGCCAGTCGCCTTCGAGGCCAGTGCCGACGAACGCGACACGCGTGGGTTCATTTCGATCACGATCATCCGGCCATCTTTCGGATTGATCGAGAACTGCACGTTCGAACCACCCGTATCCACACCGATCTCGCGCAGCACGGCGAGCGATGCGTTACGCAGGATCTGATATTCCTTGTCCGTGAGCGTTTGCGCCGGCGCGACGGTGATCGAGTCGCCGGTGTGGATGCCCATCGGATCCAGGTTTTCGATCGAGCAAACGATGATGCAGTTGTCCTTCTTGTCGCGGACCACTTCCATCTCGTACTCTTTCCAGCCGAGCAGCGATTCTTCGATCAGCAGTTCACGCGTAGGCGACAGGTCGAGACCGCGCTTGCAGATCTCTTCGAATTCGTCGCGGTTGTACGCGATACCGCCGCCCGAACCGCCCAACGTGAACGACGGACGGATCACGACCGGATAACCGCCGCTACCCGTTTGCGTTGCGATGTCGGCCTGAACCTGCAGTGCTTCTTCCATCGAATGCGCGGTGCCCGACTTGGCCGAACCGAGGCCGATCTTGGTCATCGCGTCTTTGAACTTCTGACGGTCTTCCGCCTTGTCGATCGCTTCCGGCGAGGCGCCGATCAGCTCGACCTTGTACTTGTCCAGCACGCCGTGCGCATGGAGATCCAGTGCGCAGTTCAGCGCGGTCTGGCCGCCCATCGTCGGCAGGATCGCGTCCGGGCGCTCCTTGGCGATGATGCGCTCCACCACTTCCCACGTGATCGGCTCGATGTAGGTGACGTCGGCCGTGTTCGGGTCGGTCATGATCGTCGCCGGATTGCTGTTGACGAGAATGACCTTGTAGCCTTCCTCACGCAGCGCCTTGCATGCCTGCGCGCCCGAGTAATCGAACTCGCACGCCTGGCCGATGATGATCGGACCCGCGCCGATGATGAGGATGCTTTTAATGTCTGTCCGCTTGGGCATAACGCTCTCGCTAATGTATTCCTGAATTCTTTCCGTCGGCGCGCTGCGTTGATACGTTGCGCGCGCTCTGTTGTGTGCGGCTCGCTGCGCTTGTGCGCCGAGGCGCTGTTCGCGCGGCGAGCCGTGCGCCACCTGGGCGCCTCGCACTCTGCTGCTTATGCCGCTGTTGCCTTGCCGGCCTTCTTCGTGTCCATCAACGCCGTGAAGCGATCGAACAGATAGGCGATGTCGTGCGGACCGGGCGACGCTTCCGGGTGGCCCTGGAAGCAGAACGCAGGCTTGTCGGTCAGCGCGAAGCCTTGCAGCGTGCCGTCGAACAGCGAGATGTGCGTGACCTTGGCATTGGCCGGCAGCGTGTCGGCGTCGACCGCGAAACCGTGGTTCTGCGACGTGATGACCACACGGCCGTCTTCGAGATCCTTTACCGGATGGTTCGCGCCGTGGTGGCCGGTCTTCATCTTCAGGGTCTTGGCGCCGAGCGCGAGGCCCATGATCTGGTGGCCGAGGCAGATGCCGAAGGTCGGGATGCCGCGTTCGATCAGCTCTTTAGTCGCAGCGATTGCGTAGTCGCACGGTTCCGGATCGCCGGGGCCGTTCGACAGGAACACGCCGTCCGGATTGAGCGCGAGCGCATCAGCCGCGGAAGCTTGCGCCGGCAGCACGGTAACGTGGCAGCCGCGCTCAGCCAGCATGCGCAGAATGTTGTACTTCACGCCGTAGTCAAACGCGACCACGCGGTACTTCGGTGCGTTCTGCGTGCCGTAGCCGGTGCCCAGACGCCATTCGGTCTGGGTCCATTCGTAGCTTTCCTTCGTCGACACGACCTTCGCGAGGTCCATGCCCGACAAACCCGGGAACGAGCGCGCGAGTTCGATTGCCTTCGCTTCGTCATCCGAACCGGCCAGAATGGCGCCGTTCTGCGCACCCTTGTCGCGCAACACGCGGGTCAGCATACGGGTGTCGAGACCGGCGATGGCGACCACGCCTTCGTCCTTCAGGTATTGCGGGAGCGTGCGCTCCATGCGGAAGTTCGACGCGAGAACCGGCAGATCGCGGATGATCAGGCCGGCGGCATGGACTTTCGTGGCTTCGACGTCTTCGGCATTCACGCCGACATTACCGATGTGCGGATACGTGAGGGTCACGATCTGGCGCGCGTAGCTCGGGTCGGTCAGGATTTCCTGATAACCGGTGATAGCGGTGTTGAACACGACTTCGCCGATCGTATGCCCGGGGGCGCCGATCGAGTAACCACGAAAGACCGTGCCGTCGGCGAGTGCGAGCAAAGCGGGAGAAAATGACGGCAACACGGGAGACTCCTTGGGGAACACCCTGTTGCCGACCTGTCTATCCGACTGCGAGCCGCAGCGAAACGCATCGGCAAGGATGCGCGCGCAGACTCGCTCGCGTACTGCTGGTGACGTCGCAAGGGGCGCGATGGGTCCATTGTGTGGACGGCTCGGCTGGGGTGCGGGGCGTCAAAAGCGCGCGGCGGATGAACGGTATGGGAGAGGTAGGCGCTAGGGTGCGGGTTGATAAGCTCAAACCTTGAAATTATAGCGTGAAACTACCCTTCCCTCCAAATCCGAGATGGGGAGCCGGCGTAGCGGAGCGCCCTCCCAAACGGGTCGAAGTCTTGCTGCACATGGCTCAGAAGCCGGTCGACAAAATTTGTGCGGGCCAGAATCGGGATAGAGCCGGCGAATATGACCCGACCCGGCGAACCATCCACAACGGCCTTAAACCGGCCGTTCAGCGCGCGCGTGCACCGGCTGAAGCCCTGTGCGGCCGGGCAATACGTACCAGATCGCGCTCAACAATTGCAGCGCCATCAGAATGCCCCAGGCGGTGAGATGCGCGGCGGCCGGATAATGTCCGCCACTGGCCGGCCAGTGCGACAGCACCGCGCCGACGCCAATCTGGAAGCCGAAAATCAGCAGAAAGATGATCAGTGTCAGGGTGGTGTTCACCCGGCCGATCATCTGCGCCGGGAAGTGCCGCGCCATCACCGCGTAGCTGAGAATCCCGGTACCGCCGAAGATCCCATACGCCGCCCACAGCAGGCTCGCGGGCAGCGGCGCATTGAACATGATCAGCAACTGGGTGACGACGAACAGCGCCATGCCGGTGCCGCAAAACACGTACAGCGAGACACCGCGCCGCTCGAGGCTGCGCGCGGCCGCGCCGAAGCCCACGCAGCCGGCCATCATCGCGAAGCCGAGAACCGATACGAGCGCGGCAGCTTCACGCGGCTCGAAGCCCTGCACGTCGCGCAACCAGGCGCCGACCCACAGCGATTGCATCGCGTAGAACACGCCTTGCGTGACGACCGAAAACGACGCGATCTTCCAGAATGCCGCGCTCTTCAAAATGTGCAAAGTGCCCTTGAACTGGGCGCCGAGACTTGCCTGGTGATGGGTTTCCTTTGCGTCTGGCGCGAGGGTCCACTGCGCGACTGCCACGAGAACCGTCAGCAAACCCAAGCCAACGCAGACCGCGCGCCAACTGGCGAAGCCCAGCACCCACGTGAGCGGAGAGCCAACCATCACGCCGCCGAAACCGCCAATCGCCATCACCAGCCCGTTCATCAACGGCAACCGTGCCGACGCGAAATGCTGCGCCAACGCCTTGAAGGCGGCGCCGAGACACACGGACACGCCGACGCCGATCAGCAGACGCCCGACCATCATCGCGCCAACGCCGTGCGCCGCTCCGAACACCCAGATTCCCAGCGCGGCAAATAGCAGGGTGACCGCCGTCACCCGACGCGCGCCGAAGTGGTCGAGCAACACGCCCGCCGGAATCTGCGCGCCCGCGAAACCGAGGAAATACAGACTGGTGAGCAAACCGAGATCCGTGGCCGACAAGCCGAGATCGTGTGTGATGAAGGGCGCAAAGCCCAGATTGACGCCGCGAAACACGTACGAAACAAAGTAACCGGCGGAAAACAGCAGAAAGACGCGCAACTGGGTGGACGACATGAGCTTTGAAATGAGCGGCCGACAAGGCCTGAGCACGAACGATAAATGAAATGAGCGAAATTCGCCTGAATTGATCTGCAGAATGAAAAACGCCGTCACCCTAAGGTGACGGCGTCGGAATAACACGGTGCGTGATCGGAGCGCAATTCATGCGCTGCCCCCGCAACGCATGTGGTCACTACCGTGGAGCCGCTTTTTGGTCTACTTACCCTTCTTCGCGTTGGCCACGGTCTTCTGGCGGCTATCTGCCGCGGCCTTCGACGCCTTGCTGGACGTGGAAGCCGACACCTTCGTCATCTTGCCCTTGCTGGCGCCGGACGTTGTCGGCTTGCTCGCTTTATCCACCGGTTCAGACACCTTCACCACGGCGGAGCGGCCACGACCCTTTTTCTTATCGTAGCGCGAATCGTTCTTCGTGTCTGTGACACGGGTGCCGATCTTCTCGACGCCGCCGCCCTGCACGTCAGTCGCGATGCGTTCCGGACCCGGTTCGCTCGGCATCGCCTTGCCAACCGGCACGTGCAGCACGATCACCTGACCACGCGAAACCTGATCGCGATGCGTGCGATTCCACGCCTTCAACTGACCGATCGAGACGCCGTAACGCACTGCGATCGCGGCCATCGATTGATTGCGGCGCACCCGGATCAGCATCTTGCGGGTGTCGGGGACATCGGGCTCCATGGCCAGCACGGCGCTTTCGGCGACGTCGGCGCTGATGTCTTCGTCATCGTCCGAACCACGCGGCACCACGATCGTGGAACCCGGTTTCAAACGCATGCCGGCCGGAATCTTGTTCACTTCCATCAGCGTGTCGGCATCGACACCGATCTTTTGCGCGATCGCCGCCGGCGCCGAGCGCTCCGTGACCGTATACGTGGTCCAGGACGACAGCGAGCCGGAATAGGCCTTCAGATTACGTTCGAAGGCGCTGGCGTTATCGAACGGCAGCAGGATTTGCGGCTGCGTGGCGCCGAGAATCACCGGCTTCCTGAACGACGGGTTCAGCGAGCGGAATTCGTCCGGCGACAGATTCGCGAGTTTTGCCGCCATGTCCACGTCGATGTCGTGCGAGGTCGTGACCGTCACGAAATACGGGTGATTTGGAATCGACGGCAGCGTGAGCCCGTACATCTGGGGGTTCATCACGATGTTCTTCACCGCCTGCAACTTGGGCACGTAGTTGCGCGTCTCGTTCGGCATGCGCAGGCTGAGGTAGTCGGTGGGCAGCCCCGCCGCTTCGTTGCGCGCGATCGCGCGCTGCACGTTGCCCTCACCCCAGTTGTACGCGGCGAGCGCCAGTTGCCAGTCGCCGAACATGTCATGCAGACGGGACAGGTAGTCGAGCGCGGCGCTGGTCGAAGCCAGCACGTCGCGGCGCTCGTCCTGCCACATGTTCTGCTTGAGGTTGTAGGTGCGGCCCGTGCCCGGCATGAACTGCCACATGCCGGCGGCCTTCGCCACCGACAACGCCTGCGGGCTGTATGCGGATTCGATGAACGGCAGCAACGCAAGCTCGGTCGGCATATTGCGCGCTTCGAGCTCTTCGACGATGTGGTACAGGTATTTCTGCGAGCGCTCGGTCATGCGCTGCACGTAATCCGGGCGCTGCGCATACCAGTTGACCTGCATGTCGACGAGGTCGGTTTGCAGATCCGGCATTTGAAAACCACGGCGAATACGGCCCCACAAATCGGCGTCCGCGCTCGTCAGTTGACTGACCGAGCCTTGATCGACGTTGATCGTCTCTTTGGCGGTGGCTGTCTTGCGAAGGGCGTCGGCTACGGCTTGCTGGCTGGCGGGGTTTGTTGCGGTGGTAGGGCTATTCGTCGCCGGTCCCTGACTCGCGCAAGCGGCGAGTGTCAGGACCAACAACGCACTAAAGATAAATCGCATGAACGTCTCGGCTTCCACAAGGGCTGGAATTTGCAGCCGATAGTACGAAACGGCAACGTTTACGTCAATCGGAAAATTACGAAAAAAATCAAGGAAATCTTAGGCTTGGCGAATTTTTGCGATTCTTCGCGTGAGGAACACCCCGATGCTCAACGGGTCAACGGAAGCGGTTTTTCCATTCGCGCATCAGCGTAAATGCGGTCAAACGATCGGACACTTTTTCGTGCAACTGCTCTTGCAAGGTAGCGCGAATCGCCGGACTGTCGGCGCGTAAAAACGGATTCACGGCGCGTTCGTGGGCGATGGTGGTGGGCAGCGTCGGCACATGGCGCGCGCGCAATTCGCTCGCCGTGTCGCGCCAGGCTTGCAATTCGGCGTTGCCCGGCTCGCAGGCGAGCGCGAAGCGGATGTTCGACAAGGTGTACTCGTGGGCGCAGTGAACCTCGGTCGCGCCGGGCAGCGCGGCCAGCGCATCCAGCGACGCCAGCATCTGCGTGGGCGTGCCTTCGAACAAGCGGCCGCAGCCGCACGCGAACAGCGTGTCGCCACAAAACACGTGCGGCGTGCCGCGCGGGTCGGCCGCCTGAAAATAGGCAATGTGACCGCTTGTGTGACCGGGCACGTCGAGTACGCTGAATTCGAGTGCGGGGGCCGCGATCGTCACGTGATCGCCGTTATTGAGACGATGCGTGAGATGCTGGATCGCCTCACCAGCGGGGCCGTACACGGGAACGGCCTGGCCGTTCAGCAGATCGGCCACCCCACCGACATGGTCTTGGTGATGGTGCGTGAGTAAAATAGCGCTCAGCCGCCAACCCCGTTTCGCCAGATATGCGCGCACGGGGGCGGCCTCACCCGGATCGACGACCACCGCATGATGCCCGTCGGAAACGACCCAGATGTAATTGTCTTCAAACGCCGGGACCGGTACGTACTCGAGCGCATTCATAGGTGACGCATTCTCTGATATGACTGATCGAGCAATTATAGACTGGCCCGCCTGGACCGATTCACCGCCCGGCCGCTACGTACTCGAGTGGGAACAGACCCAGCTCGATCGCGTGGTGTCCGACGTGTTCGGTTACCATGCGCTGCAACTCGGCCTGCCGCAGCTCGACGCCCTGCGCGAGAACCGCATGCCGTGCCGCGGGCTCGTGCTCGACGCAGCGAGCGGCGCGAGTGCGCCCTACACTTTTCCGCGCGGCCTCGGGCGCGCCGGGAATGGCTCGGGCAAGGGCATGGGTAACAGCGCCGCGCAAGGTCTGCCCGCGGGTTTGCCTGCGCCCGCTGGACGCAGCGCTGTCTGGTGCGATCTGCTCGACTTGCCGTTCGAAGCACAAAGCGTCGACCTGATTGTGATGCCGCATACGCTGGAATTCACGAGCGACCCGCACCGGCTGCTGCGCGAAGCGGAGCGCGTGCTGATGCCCGAAGGCCAGTTGATCATTCTCGGCTTCAATTCGCTGTCGCTGTGGGGCGCGCGCCAATCGGTCGGCAAGATGACGGGCCGGCCGTTCGTGCCCGCCGCAGTCGACCTGATCGCCTTCACGCGCCTGAAAGACTGGATCAAATTGCTGGGTTTCGACCTTGAACGCGGGCGCTTTGGCTGCTATCGTCCGCCGCTCGGCAGCGAACAATGGCTGTCCCGCTATGGCTTCATGGAAGCCGCCGGCGACCGCTGGTGGCCGATTTTCGGCGCCACCTACATGATCAAGGCGATCAAGCGCGTGCGCGGCATGCGCCTCGTCGGCCCGCTGAAAGTCAAGAAACCTGTCCTCGCCGCGGGCCTCGCGCCCGCCGCCACTCCGAACACACGCAACCACACACAATGACTTCCGACATCATCGATATTTATACCGACGGCGCCTGCAAGGGCAACCCCGGCCCCGGCGGCTGGGGCGCGCTGCTGCGCTTCGGCGATCAGGAAAAAGAACTGTTCGGCGGTGAGCCCAACACCACCAACAATCGCATGGAACTGATGGGCGTGATCGGCGCTCTCGAGGCGCTCAAGCGCCCCTGCAAGGCCGTCGTGCACACTGACTCGCAGTACGTGCAGAAAGGCATCAGCGAATGGATTCACGGCTGGAAGAAAAAAGGCTGGATCACCGCCGCGAAGCAACCGGTGAAGAACGCCGATCTCTGGAAGCGGCTCGATGCGCTCGTCGCGCAGCACGAAATTGAATGGCGCTGGGTGCGCGGTCACAACGGCCACCCGGAAAACGAACGCGCGGATCAACTGGCCAATCGCGGCGTCGCGTCACTCGCAGAAATGTGATGCGTGCCGTGATGTCCGCGGCGACGCCCACGCGCGCGCCCTTCTTTTTTGCTGATTTTTTTAGAGCAGGCTAATCCGACATGCGTCAACTCATCCTCGATACCGAAACCACCGGCCTGAATGCACGAACCGGCGACCGGATCCTTGAACTCGGTTGCGTCGAAATGGTGAACCGCCGGCTCACGGGCAACAACCTGCATTTCTACATCAACCCGGAACGCGAAAGCGATCCGGGCGCTTTGGCCGTTCACGGGCTGACCACCGAGTTCCTGAGCGACAAGCCAAAGTTCGCCGAGATTGCCGATCAGATTCGCGACTTCATTCAGGACGCGGAACTGATCATTCACAACGCGCCGTTCGACATCGGCTTTCTGGATGCCGAATTTGCGTTGCTGGGTTTGCCGCCGGTGAAAACCTACTGCGGCGAGATCATCGATACGCTCGCGCGCGCCAAGCAGATGTTCCCGGGCAAGCGCAATTCGCTCGACGCGCTGTGCGACCGCTTCGGCATCAGCAACGCACACCGCACCTTGCACGGCGCACTGCTCGACTCGGAACTGCTTGCCGAGGTTTACCTGGCAATGACGCGCGGCCAGGAGAGCCTCGTTATCGACATGCTCGGCGATTCGCACGGCGGCGGCGATGCGAACGCACCGCGCATCGCGATCGATTCGCTGAATCTGGTCGTGATCGCCGCGAGCGACGACGAAGTCGCCGAACATCAGGCCGTGCTCGACGGTCTCGACAAAGCGGTCAAAGGCACGAGCGTGTGGCGTCTCGAACCGGCTCCGGCTGCGGCCGCGGATGAGCAAACCACTTAAAAAGTACTAGACGAGTCGAAAAATCCCTGACATAATTCGGCTCTCTTCGGGTGGTTAGCTCAGCGGTAGAGCACTGCCTTCACACGGCAGGGGTCACAGGTTCAATCCCTGTACCACCCACCAGATTCGCTGGTTCCCGAAGAACCGCAAGAGAAAGCCCTTAGACGAAAGTCGAGGGCTTTTTTGTTTTTGCTTCCGCTTGATTCTGTTTGTTTCCAGCATGCGCGCGCCGGATTGATCACGTGTGTGTGCGTCGATACGCATCTGCATCTGCGCCGACTCTGCTTCGAAGTCAACACCGAACTTTCGTACGATTGCGGCCGCGAAATACTGCTGATATAGTCAGTTTTCGGGCACTCGCCCCGTCCATTCCTTCACTTCATTCGACTACAGGGAGGCGTCACATGTTCGCAGTGCATATCGCTCTCCCTGGGATGGCTTCACGACCATTCTCGCGACCTTAAGTTTGTCGCGTTGTCGCTCACGCGGTTCTGCCTGACCAGGCGTCCCGTGCAATTCCCAGACAGTCCGTAGTCTCATTGCCGGCATTGCTGTCAACACAGCGCGGCTCGCTTGACTGTCTCTTCCTTTCGCTCCTGACTGGAACCTCGGTGCGCTCGCGCGCCACCGGGTCGTGGCAAATGACTAGAAAAAAACTCGACTTTCGTGGACAAGCCTTCAAGGACGTCCTTGGCTTCACCTTCCGTCACTGGGCCAAACAGCCCTGGCGCATCTTCGTCATTGCGGCGCTGGTGCTGCTCTCGGCTTTGGCCGACGTACTCACGCCGATGTTCGCCGGGCGGCTCGTCGACGCGATCGCATCCGGCTCCGCCGGCGACGCCGTCGCGTGGCACGCGGCGATCACGGCCTTCTGCGTGCTGGGTGCGCTCGGGCTCGGCGCCACACTGCTTCGCCAGGGCGTGTTCTTCAACCTCATCAGGCTGACGCTCAAGATGATGAGCGAGATCGCCGGGAACGCTTTTCATCGCGTGCAACGCTTTTCGACGGACTGGCACGCCAACAGCTTCGCCGGATCCACCGTGCGCAAGATCACGCGCGGCATGTGGGCGCTCGATCTGCTCAACGACACGTTGCTGGTCGCGCTGCTGCCGTCGCTGGTCATGCTGGTCGGCGCAACGGTGCTGCTCGGCTGGCGCTGGCCGATGATGGGCGCGGTCGTCGGTATTGGTTCGGTGCTCTATATCGCGGCGACCGTGGCCCTGTCGCTCGGCTTCGTTGCGCCCGCCGCGCGCCTCGCTAACGCGTGGGACACGCGCATGGGCGGCGCCCTCGCCGACGCAGTCAGCTGCAATGGCGTGGTGAAAGCGTTCGGCGCCGAAGCGCGCGAAGAAGCCCTGCTCGAGCGTGTGATCGTCAAGTGGCGTCATCGCACGCGCCGCACGTGGATTCGCGGCACGATCAACGGCGGCGTGCAGGGCAGCATGCTGGTGGCGATCCAGGCCGCCATTCTCGGCGCCGCGTTGCTGTTGTGGGTGCGCGGCGAAGCGAGCGTCGGCGATATCACGTTCGCGCTGACGATGTTCTTCATGCTGCAAGGCTATCTGCGCGACGTAGGCATGCACATCCGCAACCTGCAGCGCTCCGTCAACGACATGGAAGAACTGGTGTCGCTGGAGAGCCAGCCGCTGGGCATCGAAGACCGCCCCGGCGCGGGCCCGATCTCGATCGGCAAAGGCGAAATTCGCTTCGAGCACGTTACCTTCCACTACGGTGCGAAAGCCACGCCGCTCTACGACAACTTCTCCGTGCGCATCGCGCCGGGAGAACGCGTCGGACTGGTCGGGCATTCGGGTTCGGGGAAGACGACTTTCATCAAGCTGATCCAGCGGCTCTACGACATTTCGGAAGGCCGGATCACGATCGACGGTCAGGATATCGCCCGTGTGCGGCAGGCGTCGTTGCGCAGCCAGATCGCCATCGTTCAGCAGGAGCCGGTGCTGTTTCACCGCTCGTTGGCGGAGAACATCGCCTATGCACGGCCCGGTGCGAGCCGTGCCGAGATCGAACGCGCCGCGAAGCTCGCGAGTGCGCACGGCTTTATCTCGGCGCTGCCTCAAGGTTACGACACGCTGGTGGGCGAACGCGGTATCAAGCTCTCGGGTGGCGAACGTCAGCGTGTAGCGATTGCGCGGGCGTTTCTCGCGGACGCGCCGATCCTGATTCTGGACGAAGCGACCTCGAGCCTCGACAGCGAAAGCGAAGTGCTGATCCAGCAGGCCATGGAACGGCTGATGATGGGCCGCACGACGCTGGTGGTGGCGCACCGTCTGTCCACCGTGCGAGCGCTGGACAGACTGCTGGTGCTGGACAAGGGCAAGGTCATCGAGGAAGGTAGTCACGAGGCGTTGATCAGACTCGAGAACGGCTTGTACAGGCGCTTGTTCGAACGTCAGGCGCTGGAGTTGATCAAGGGCCTGGGCGATTCGGAAGTCATGCACAAGACCGCGGGCGCGAAGGCGAATCGACGCGATGATTCAGACTTGCTGGTCGAAAAGTAAATTGCGAAGAAGCGTGCGGGACGTCCTGCAGAAGCCGCCGTAACAGGCGTTTTCTGCAGGCTTACGCACTTACACCACGCCCGCAGGCAGCCCGATGCCGCGCGCCATGCCGGTCGCCGCGAACACCATCAACACCAGCAGCACGGTCTGGATCACACTGAACCGCGCATAACTACGGGCCTTTCGCAAATCAGGCGGCGCGCCTTTTCTGATACTTGCGCGCCAGCGCATCAGGCCGAGCATCGTCGGGACTTCGAGAATGAGTATCAGCACGAGCAGCGTCATCTTCAAGTGAAAGAGCGGCTCATGCAGGTAGTAGTCGGCGCCCTTTTCGAAACCGCCGAAGGCGCGCATCAGACCGGTGACGATCAGCACCAAAGCCGAAAGACCCCACCGCGAGTCGGAGCGGAATACGGATCGCAGCGCAGCAGGCACGCTGGCTCGCCGCAATGACCAGGTGCGCCGAAGAATCGACGCGAGGGCAAAGCCATAAGCAAGTAGATGAAGGGCGGCAAGCAACCAGCGAACCAGCATAGCGACTCCTGAAAACGACGCAATACGATCGATGTATCTCTCACTCGCCCACCGAAACGCCGGGCGGCACTTTTTCTTACATGTCTTATTATCGACTACCGCACTTTACGATGTCTGCTTCGCCCGCGTGTTGTAGCTGACTGTCCGGAGCGACAGTTTCAGACTTGCCGCAACGATGTGTCGAGCGCTCGCGCGGCGACCCGATCGCCCTCGGTAGTCAGCGCGGCGCGGAACACGGTTTGCCGATTGTGTCCCGCCGCAGCCGGCGAATCCCACAGCAATTCGATTTTCGGACGTCGGCCGAAGCCGCTGCGCACCAGCGCAGGCGCGCCGACCGAACCGACCGGCGCTGCAGGTCGACCCGCTTCACCGGCAACACCGAACGCCACCGCCGGGGCAGGCGCCGGCGGCGCGCCCATGCCTGGCGCCGCCGCCCAGCGCACGGACAATTCGCGAGCGTCGTACTGCCCCACCTTGCGACGCTCGGCCCAGACGACCACCGTGCGCGTGGCCGGATCGAGCGAGACCGCATAGCGGCCGATTGCAAAGCGCCGCGCAGCGATATTGGTTCGCCAGAGCGCGCGCGGCCGGCAAATCCACACGACCGCCGCGTACAACGCCGGTGCCGCCAACAGCCAGCCGTTGGTGGCCGCCACCGCCTGCGCGGCGCGCCGCCAACCGGCGCTCGCCGCAAATGCGCCGACCGACCAGACAGCAAACAGGAATCCGAGGAAAGCAAACAGACGCACCGCCTGCCGCAACCATTGCGGCAGCGGATGCAACGGGCGCTCGGCCACGGCGCGGGCGCCCGGCAGGAAGATCAGCAGGAACAGGAACACCAGGTTGATGCACGCCCACGGCGAGGACACCATCGCCGACAGCGACGCGCCCAGGTCCATCTGCGCCATCGAAAAGAGCCAGCGAGTGAGGAGCACGAGACCGATGGCGCGCAGCGCGAAAATCATTCCGGCGCCGGGCGCCGCGTTCGCACGCGTCTCTTTCGTTCTCGCCAAAGCATCCTCCTGTCGTCGACGGCGCCGCAGCCAGATTTGCGGCACGGCCATTATAGGGATATTACCGAGACAGGCTCATGCTTGCCGGTCCCAAAACCGTACTTTCTGCCGCATACGCGCAAAATCGCGGCGCGCATGCAACAACGCCCCGCAGGCGAGATGCACGCGGGGCGTTGCTGGGGCAGCCGAACCATCGATCACTGGGCGCCGAAAGCGCGCGCCCGGCCAGCCGGTCTGGCTGCTTTTACGTACCGTACTTAGCTGGCGCTCAACTGGCGTTCACTTCGCGCAGCACCGTGCGATGCTTCTGACGCAGCAGCTCTTCGTAGGTGGCAACGTAGTTCTTCGCCATGACCTTCGACGAGAAGCGCGCTTCGAATGCCTTGCGCACTCCGGTGCGCGGCAGCGTGTGCAGACGCTTCACTGCGGCGACCGCGCTGATTTCGTCTTCGACGACGAAACCCGACACGCCGTTTTCGATCACTTCCGGCACCGAACCACGGTTGAACGCGATCACCGGCGTACCGCAAGCCATTGCTTCGATCATCACCAGACCGAAGGGCTCCGGCCAGTCGATCGGGAACACCAGTGCGTGCGCGTTGCCGAGGAACTCACGCTTTTCGGTTTCGCCGATTTCGCCAATGTATTCGACGTGCGGGAGCGCCATCAGCGGCTTGATCACTTCTTCATAATAGGCACGATCGGCCTTGTCGATCTTGGCGGCGACCTTGAGCTTCATGCCTGCCTGGCCGGCGATGCGGATCGCACGGTCGAGACCCTTCTCCGGCGAGACGCGGCCAAGGAATGCGAGGTAGCCCGGCTCGACGTCCTTGATCGGCGTGAGCACGTTTTCCGGCAGCCCGTGATAAACGGTTTGCAGCCAGTTCGCCTGTTGCAGCGGGATGCGCTGGTTGTCCGAAATCGACACCACCGGCACGTCGCTGAACGTGTTGAAGATCGGCTGCAGTTCCGGCAGATCGAGACGGCCGTGCAGCGTGGTCAGGAACGGCACCGGCTGGCGGGCGAACAGCGAGAACGGGTAGTAGTCGATGTGGAAATGCAGCACGTCGAATTCGTCCGCGCGGCGGCGCACTTCTTCCAGCAGCAGCATATGCGGCGCCATCACGTCGCGGATGGTCGGGTCGAGGCGCAGCGCCTGCGGCCAGAACGCTTCGAGCTTCGCCGAGGTTTGCGAATCGCCGCTTGCGAAAAGCGTGACGTCATGGCCCTGTTCAACCAGCGCTTCGGTCAGGTAGGACACCACGCGTTCCGTCCCGCCGTAAAGCTTGGGAGGAACCGCCTCGTGCAAGGGAGCGATTTGAGCGATTCGCATAATGAAGAACTCCTCGTAAAAAATCAGGCAAAAGTACTGCGTTTGGTAAAAGCGACTCGCTTGCTCGCCAGGGCAGTCTGGCCGGATATGCCGGCGCGGGCCTGATTCTTTCGAGAAATCCTGCGATGGATCGCTTGGGTAGTGAGCCCAGATCAGCAGTTCGCTGTCTGCGCATGTGCCGGTAAACGCACACATGGCACCTACGTTGACAAACTGTCAGATATTTCGGTGGGCTAGCAGAGCATGCATTATCAATGCCGGGGATCTCGCTGCACCACAACATTTCAAAGTCTTTACGTTGTTACAAAGGCGAAACACTTTACAAACCCTTGTTTTATAAGACAGTTCTACAGTAGCAACTGGCTTGCAACGCTGCCCCGAAGACGGTCGCTGTAAGCTCCTGTGTCAACTTTGCCGGCAGGCATTGAAGAAATGCCGCACCGCAGTTGAATGCAATTTGTAATTATATCCCGAAATATTCCGCAGCCTGCGTGAACCACCGCACCATCGGCGGGTCGAGCAACAGTAGGTCGCGGTCGTCTATCGCGAAATCAGTCGCGTCATTGCCCGGATACACAGGGCGCAATCGCTTTTGCATGTTTACAATGCGAAGCATCGGCTTCGCGGCGAAGGCTTTTGCTGTGGCCCATGCCTTGCATGCACAACCTGAAACACACCGACCTCACGATCAATTGGAACACTTAACCATCGCCCAGCGTAACGCCCAGAACGCAAAGCTTGCGAGCTATGCGCACAGGCCGCTTGCGTTTCTTTTCCGCTTTATTCGCCGCCATCCGCTCGCGCATGCGATCGTCCTGTGCAGCGTGTTCGCGGCCGTGGGCTGTGCGCTCGCTTCGCAATACGCGATCAAGCATCTGATCGATGTGCTCGGCGAAGGCCGGCATCACCCCGGTCCGTTGTGGGGCGCGTTCGCCATCCTGGTTGGCCTGATTGCCGCCGACAACCTGCTGTGGCGGGTCGGCGGCTGGGTGGCCGCGCATACCTTCGTGGCCGTAACTGGCGACCTGCGGCGCGATTTGTTCCAGTATTTAAGCGGCCACTCGCCGACTTACTACTCGGAGAAACAGCCGGGCATGCTGGCGAGCCGCATCACGGCAACCTCGAACGCGGTCTACACCGCCGAAAACACCACCGCCTGGAACGTGCTGCCGCCGTGTATCGCGGTGCTCGGCGCGATCGTCATGATCACCGCCGTGAATCCGCTGATGGCGGGCGGCCTGATGCTGTGTTCGGCCATTCTGTCGGTCGTGCTTTACAAACTTGCCGGGCGTGGCTCGGCGCGGCATCACCATTTCGCCACGAAAGCAGCGTCGGTGGACGGTGAGCTGGTCGACGTGATCAGCAACATGGGCCTCGTGCGCGCCTTCGGCATGACGTTTCGCGAGCAGCAGCGTTTCGGCGCGACCGTCAAAGCGGAAATGGAAGCGCGCCAGCAAAGCCTGCTGTATCTGGAAAAGCTGCGCCTGCTGCATGCAGTGATCACCGCGCTGCTGTCGGCAGGCTTGCTGGGCTGGGCGCTGTGGCTGTGGGATCAAGGCCGTGCGACCTCCGGCGACATCGTGCTGGTCAGCTCGCTCGGCTTCACGATTCTGCACGGCACGCGTGATCTGGCCGTGGCGCTGGTCGACGTCACGCAGCACGTCGCGCGACTCGCGGAAGCCGTGCGCACCCTGCTCGAGCCCCACGGCATGCCGGACCGCGACGGCGCCACCGAACTCGTGCCGCAAGGCGGCCGGGTCGATTTCGAAGGCGTGACGTTCGCCTACCCGCGCCGCCGGCCGATTCTCGATCACTTCGACCTGCATATCGAGCCGGGCCAGCGGGTCGGCCTGATCGGCAAGTCGGGCGCGGGCAAATCCACCGTGCTGGCGCTGCTGCAGCGTTTCTACGAGACGCAGGGCGGCGCCATCAAGATCGACGGTCAGGACATCGCTGCGATCACCCAGGACAGCCTGCGCCACACAATCGCGCTGGTGCCGCAGGATATTTCCCTGTTCCATCGCACGGTGTACGAAAACATCGCTTACGGCCGCCCTGAAGCGACCCGGGAAGAAGTGGTCGCCGCCGCGCGCGAAGCCCGCTGCAGCGATTTCATCGAAGCCATGCCGGAAGGGTTCGACACGATCGTCGGCGACCGCGGTGTCAAGCTCTCCGGCGGACAGCGCCAGCGCATCGCGATTGCGCGCGCAATCCTGAAGAACGCGCCGATCCTGCTGCTCGACGAAGCCACCTCGGCGCTCGACAGCGCCTCGGAAGAAGCGATCCAGAAAGCGCTCGACCGGCTGATGGTGGGCCGCACGGTGATCGCGATCGCGCACCGGTTGTCGACACTGAACAACTTCGACCGGATCATCGTGATGAGCCAAGGCAAGGTCATCGACGACGGCAGTCCGGAAGAGTTGCGCCAGCGGCCGGGCCTGTATCGCGATCTGCTTTCGAAGCAGTACGGCAAGGGCACCACGCTGCATGTCGGCGGCAAGAAGGTGGACGAACAGCACGTGGTCTAGTCAACACACCGCCTTCTGCTGCTTCAGCAACACCCGCAGCAATAAACAAAAAAGCCGCTTTCGTGCGGCTTTTTTGTTTTCCAAAGGCACTTCTAATCGGGCCTGAAAACCACCTATCCGACCGTGGTTTCGCGCGCCGCCTTCTTGCCCGATCCGGCACGCACCTTCACGGTTCTGGTGCTTTTCGCACCATCGACGCGCTGAAGATCGCGCATGAAGTTGTCGCGCCACACCGATACGTTGTTCTCGCGCAATTGCACCATCATGTCGCGATGACGCGCCTGGCGCTCCACAAGCGGCATCTCCAGCGCTCTCGCCAACGCCTCGGCCATACCGTCGATATCGACCGGATTCACGATCAGCGCACCATCCAGTTCCTGCGCGGCGCCGGCAAAGCGTGACAGCACGAGCACGCCCGGATTGTCCGGATCCTGCGCCGACACGTACTCCTTGGCGACGAGGTTCATGCCGTCGCGCAACGGCGTGACGTAGCCGACATGCGCGGTACGAAACAACGCAGCCAGCACCGAGCGCTCGTACTGCTTATGGATGTACAGGATTGGTGTCCAGTCCAGTTCGGCAAACCGGCCGTTGATGCGCCCCGACTCCCCTTCGAGCTGCAGGCGGATGTCCTGGTACGCGTGCATGTCGGCGCGCGTCGGCGGTGCGATTTGCAGGAACGACACCTGGTTGCGTTGCGCGGTGAAATGTTCCAGCAAGCGCTCGAACGCGCGGAAACGTTCGACCAGCCCCTTCGAATAATCGAGGCGGTCCACGCTCATGATCAGCTTGCGCGAATGCAGCGCCGTCTTCATCGTGCGCACCGGTTTGCCGCGCTCGCCCGCTTTCGCGAGCTCGGCGATTTCGTCCGGATAGACGCCGATCGGATAGGCCGCCGCGCGCAAGGTGCGGCCGAACGCATGGACGCCCAGCGGCCCGCTGGCTGACACGTCGACCGTGCCGTTCGCCTCATTGACGATGTAGTCGCAGAACGCCCGCAAATCCGGCGCGGTCTGGAAACCGAGCAGATCGAACGAGCACAGCGCTTCGACCAGCTCGCGATGCGGCGGTACCGCCAGCAATACCTGCGACGCCGGAAACGGAATATGCAGGAAAAAGCCGATGCGATTTTTCACGCCGGCCGCACGCAACGCCTGGGCGAACGGAATCAGGTGATAGTCGTGGACCCAGATCACGTCGTCTTCGCGCAATAGCGGGACCAGTTGCTGAGCGAGCCACGCGTTGACGCGGCAGTAGCCTTCGAAGTCGTGCCGGTCGTATTGCAGCAGATCGGCGCGATAGTGGAACGCGGGCCACAGCGTGGCGTTCGAGAAACCGCGGTAGTACTGGTCGTAGTCACGGCGCATCAGCGCGATGGTCGCGAAGGTCACCGGTCCGCGCTCTTCCACCTTGATCTGCGGCTGGCCCGAGCTCAGCACATCGCCGCTCCAGCCAAACCACATGCCGCCGGTTTCCTTCAGCGCGTCGTACACGCCGACCGCCAGGCCGCCCGCCGCCGGGCCGCCCTCCGAGATCGGCGCAACCCGGTTCGATACGATGATCAGTCGGCTCATGAAGCGCGATTCCCGATGCAGTAAGTCATGGTCGTTAGGGGATGAGGCGCCACGGGCGGTGTCAAGATCACGCTCCGCGCGCGGCCGCGACAATCGATTCCAGCCAGTCGAGCAACGCCGTGACCGATTCGATGCGCGTATGCGCCATCGTGTCTCCCGCACCCACCTTGATCGACAGGCCGCCGCGCTCGTTGACGACAGCAAAGCCTTTCTCGTCGGTCAGATCGTCGCCGGCAAACACCGGCGTGCGGCCCACGAACGGCGGCTCTTCCAGAAACGCGCGCATCGCGCGGCCCTTGTCGACGTCCTTCGGCTTGATTTCGTAGACCATCTTGCCCGGCTGCAGCACATACGAGCCGGGATAATCGGCCACCAGCCGCTCGGTCGCCTCGCGCGCCACCGGTTCGCGGTCGGGAGCGTTGCGGTAGTGCAGCGCGAGCGCCGCGCCTTTGATCTCGAGCAGCATGCCGGGATGTTCGTTGACGACCTGCGCGAGCACCTGCTCCATGCGCAACAGGCGTTCGTCGTGAAAACCGATGCGCTGTGTGTCGCCGTTCGCGTCGCGCCGCTCGGCGCCATGCAGACCGGCAATCGGCAGATCGGGCATGCCGAGAAAACCGTCGATGCTGTCGATACCGCGGCCCGACACGATCGCGACCGCGCCATTCGTGAGACTGCGCAACTCGCTCAGCAACACGATCACGCGCGGTTGCACCAGCACGCCGTCCGGCGTGGGCGCGAGTTCGACGAGCGTGCCATCGAAGTCGAAGAAAAATGCCGTCTCACCAGGAGACAGAACAGCCGGAAGTGCTTGCATCGGTTAATTTTGCCTTTCAGCCTTCTGCGGCCGGAAAAGTGTGCGCATCTTACCGCGCATCCGTCAATTTTTCGAGAAAGTAAGCCGGGACACAAGCCTGGCCGGGTAGCGCAGCCGGCGCTGCTCACGATTGCGTTCAAAAAGAGAACAATCGGGCTTCAGCGAGCTTTCAGCCGCCTGCGTCAAATTGCCTCGCAAACCGCGCGCCCGCGGGCGCTGCGCGACGTCTTCGGAGATTTTGCGATACAGTCGCTGCCACACAGACCATTGCAGCGACAACCCTATTTGCACACCATGACGGGCCGCGCGCCTGGCACGAACCAACCGAGTCCGTTTACGGGCAGCGTCAGGCGCCGCTCTTCAATCGAGTCATTGAACCCTGCTTTGTTCCCCATCCTCTCGTCCCGCCACCAACAGTCGAATCGCTTAACGCCACGCCGGCCGTGGCCCGGGCGCCTGGTCGCGTTGACCGCGATGGTAGGCGCACTCGCTGCGCTAGCCGGCTGCACACATCGCGCCGAACCGTTCCAGTTGACCAACGTGACCGGCCACTTGCCGGATCTCGATTTCACCCTAACTGGCGACGACGGCCGCACCGTAACCGGTGATTCGTTCAAAGGCCGCACCTCGCTCGTCTACTTTGGTTATACGCATTGTCCGGACGTCTGCCCAGAAACGATGGGTCGCCTGATGCAGGTGCTCGGCAAACTCGGCCCGGACGCGCAAAAAGTGCGCATCCTGTTCATCACCGTCGATCCGGCACGCGACACGCCCAAAGCGCTGCATGATTACGTCGGCGCTTTCGACTCGCAGCACGCCGAGGGCCTGACCGGCACCGACTGGCAGATCGAGTCGCTAGCCAAGCGTTACCGGGTCGCCTATCAGATGGAAAAACGCGACCCCAACGGCAACTACGAAGTCACCCATAGCTCGGCCGTCTACGTGTTCGACCCGCAAGGCCACGCGCGCCTGCTCGCCACCGATCACGATACGCCCGATGCGATCGCACAAGACCTGCGCCGCATCATCGATGACCGTTCCTGACCTTTCCCGAGTTCACCCATGTCGATCAAGATCAAAACGTTCGCCGCACTGAGCTGCACGCTCGCCCTCTCATTCGGTTTCGCTTCGGCCGCGCATGCCGCCGGTGCGAACGCGATCAGCGTCAAGGACGCGTGGGTGCGCTGGCTGCCGAACAACCTCCCCGCCGCCGGCTACGTGACGCTGGTGAACGCGAGTGACAAGCCGGTCGACCTCGTCGATATTTCCAGCAACGACTACGGCGACGCGATGCTGCATCAAACCGTATCGAACGGCTCAACGCAAAAGATGGTGATGGTCGACAAGCTGACGGTGCCCGCGCACGGCCAGGTAGCGATTGCGCCGGGCGGCTATCACGTGATGCTCGAAGACGCGAAGCACAAGGTCGCACCGGGCGACACCGTGCATCTGACGCTGAAGTTCTCCGACGGCGAAACGCTCGATACGCCGTTCGCCGTCAAGTCGCCCGCCCAGACCAAGTAACGTCCCGCGATGAACCTGCTCTACTGGCTCGACCCCTGGGAGTTTTCGCCGACCGTCGTCATCGCCTTGCTGGTGCCGGCGATTCTTTTCGTGCGTGGTGCGGACAAAGCGAAAGTGTCGATTCGCCGGCGCATTTCCTTCTGGTTTGGGTTGGTCGCGTTGTATATCGCGCTGCATACGCGGCTCGATTATTTCTTCGAGCATGAGTTCTTCATGCATCGCGCGCAGCATCTGGTGTTGCATCACCTCGGGCCGTTCTTTATCGCCCTCTCCTATCCGGGCGCCGCGTTGCGCGCGGGCATTCCGTTCAGTTGGCGGCAGCGCTTCGTGCGGCCGGCGCTGGAGACTCCCGTAGTACGCAAGTTGCTCGACGTGGTGATGCATCCGGTAGTCGCCGTCACGTTGTTCGTCGGGTTGATCTACTTCTGGCTGATGTCGCCAATTCATTTCGTGGCGATGCTCGACTGGCGGCTCTATCGCGTGATGAACTGGAGCATGGTGATCGACGGGCTGCTGTTCTGGTGGCTCGTGCTCGATCCGCGTCCTGCGCCGCCGGCGCGTTTGTCGCCCGGCAAGCGCGTACTGGTGGTGATTGCTGCGATTCCGCCGCAGATCATGCTCGGCGCATTTATCTTCTTTACGCCGCGCGAGCTCTATCCGATCTACTCGATCTGCGGCCGCGCCTTCACGTGGCTGAGCCCGATGCGCGATCAGCAAATCGGCGGGCTGTTGCTGTGGATTCCGGGCTCGATGATGAGCGTGATCGGCGCGCTGTTGGCGTTGCGTCACTGGATGCGGCTGTCGGCACGCGGACGTCTGCGCGGCGAGCGGCACGTTAAGGCGACGCAAGGCTTGACGCAGCCCGCGTCGGTGCCTGCGAGCAGCCAGCGCTGAGCATTTCGAATCGAATGAAGTCGTCGCGGCGTTTGAAGCCGGTCGGCGCATGCGCACCGAGTCCGATTGCGACCCGGTTCTTTAAGCCGAACGCATCCACACGTGCGGGATGCCGTCCTCTTCGTGAATCTCCGACACCGGCGTAAAGCCGAACGCCCCGTAGAAACCTTGCAGATGCGCCTGCGCATGCAAACGGATCGGCGTACCCGGCCACTGCACCCGGATATGCGCGAGCGAGCGTTCGAGCATCGCGTTGCCGACGCCGATGCCGCGGAATTCCGCCGTGGTCAGTACGCGGCCGATGCGGATATCGGTGTCGTCGGCGTCCGCCAACAGCACGCGCAAATAGCCCGCGAGCTGCGGCTTCTTTTCACCGGGGCCAAAGGCAAACAGGTGCCAGGCATCTGAATCGAGCCCGTCGATATCGCCATACAAGCAGTTCTGCTCGATCACGAACACCGCGCTGCGCGCGGCCAGCATCGCGTAGACTTCGGCGGCCGTGAGGTCTTCGAACGCTTTCCAGCGCCATTCGAGTTGCGCCAGTCGTGTGCTGGCGGTTTGCTGCGGTTCGGTCATGGAATGGCTTCAAAAAGAGGTGCGCCGGCAGGGGCGGCGGCAATGCGAAATTATGCCGCGCGTGGCGATCTTAGGCTATGCCGCGCCGATATTGGCGAGTTCGGTGGCGACCCACACGCATGCTGCGTTCAGCCGCCATGCGCCCGACCGCACCCCCGTTACGCCACGCATTCAGGACGCTTCACGGTCAATCGCGTTGATGCGGCCGCCAGCCGCAATCCTGCTACGCGCTTGCAAAAACCGGCTCGACGGGCTGTGCGAGACAGTCGATCAGGTTACCGGGTCCGCACAAATGCAGCGCGCCCACCACCACCAAAGTCCGCTCCGGCCGCCGGAGCAGCGCCGTCACACGCGCCGCCCACGCGCGATTGCGCGCATCGAGAATGGCGTGGCGGATGCCGGGCAGATTGAACATCGGCGACTCGACAGCGATCTGTTGCACGGCTTCCAGATCGCCATGCAGCCACGCGGTGTGCATCCGCTCGAGCGTGCGCTGCGGTTCGTCGAGATCGGCCATCAGCATGCCGAGTGCGGTGCCAACTGCTTCAAGCGAAATCGATTCGAGCGACGCCGCCACCTCCTGCGCGGTCTCGAGATACTGGTACGGTTTGGCTTGCGTGAGCGCCGAGCGCAGCATGCGCGGCTCGACACCTTCGACGACCTGCTGAAACAGCGTCGGCGCGACGATCAACGCGGCCCACGGACGTAGCTCGACGAGCGGCGCCAACGGGCCCTCGACGGGCCACACAGCTTGCAGCCGATTCCAGGCATCGGCGGATAGCAAAGGCCGCAGTTGATCGGCACCGCCCTGCGGGGGAGCCTTCAGAAACGGCAGGATCGTCGGCGGATCGGATTCGAAGACCAGCGATTCGGCCCAGTCATACGCTTCGGCGATCCACGGCGGCGTTCTGCGACTCGTCGCCGGAAACAGATGCATCGAGCCGAGCAGACGGACGTTGGTGCCGGTGAGTTGTAGGTACATGCAGCCTCGTGTAGACGGGCAATTGCGCAAAGCGGCAATCGGGCAATTCAATCAGCGGCGCGCAGCGCGGCGGCCCGGCTCGCGGCCCCTCGCCACGCGGTCCGCACCGTGAACGCGACGAACAGCAGGAAAGCGATCTGCGAAACGTACAGGTCCATGCGGATCGGATGATGCAGCGCGAACCATGAATTGTGCACCACGTCTGTCACGACGACAGCGACACAGAGGATCAGCCCTGCTCTCGGACTCAACAGTAATAACAGAACCGTGAGCGGGTCGATAAAGAGCAGTGACGTCCAGTAGATTTGTGTCAGCGGCGCCGCGCCGCCGTAGTCCCACCAGAGCCCATGGACCAAAGCCACTTGCAGATGCGCCCAGGTGGCGCCGCACAGACATAGCGCGTAGATCAGGCGCAAATAGAAGGAGCGGCGTTCGATATCCTGGATGCGCATGATGTCGATGAGGGAGCGTTGGAGTCTGCGAACTATAGCGTTGCGCGCAGATGGACATGGACGCAGCGGCGTATCGTAAGCGGCGACCTGAGTACCAAGGCTAAAAGGAGAGACACGAAGTACGAGGTGCACGACGCCGGATAAAAGAAAAGCCCCGACAAGTCGGGGCTTTTCTTTACATCAACTACTGGAGGCGCGAGCCGGAGTCGAACCGGCCTAAACGGCTTTGCAGGCCGCTGCATAACCGCTTTGCTATCGCGCCGCAAGCGGACTGGAACCTAGCTGCAGATTCTCAGATTTGTCTGGTGGGTAACCGTAAGGACTGACCCACCAAACAAAAAGGGAAGCGTTGCTTCCCCTTATGTATGGAGCGGGAGACGAGGCTCGAACGAACTCGCGACCTCAACCTTGGCAAGGTTGCGCTCTACCAACTGAGCTACTCCCGCATTGCCCTACTTCACAACGCCTTGCACTTTTACTTCGCCAAACAACGCGTTGCTTCAAAATTTGGAGCGGGAGACGAGGCTCGAACTCGCGACCTCAACCTTGGCAAGGTTGCGCTCTACCAACTGAGCTACTCCCGCAATGTGCTGCTAACTACTGCCTTATTACTGCAACTGCTCTCTTACTGCTACCGCGCTTCAAACTGCGTGCATCGGAGAAACGAGATTATGGAGAAACGACTGAAACGTGTCAACCCCTTTTGCGAATGTCTTTAACGGAAAAGATTTCACTCATGCTTGCCCGACGTTCGGACACGCTTCAGCCGCTCGGGCGTCGCGCCCCGAACGTTTTCCAATCAGGCGACGCCACTCCGCTCGCGGATCTGCGGCCACGCGAGTTTCATGTAGTAGAGCATCGACCAGATCGTCAGGAACGCGGCCAGATAGATCAGCCACAGGCCCCACACGCGCGTATCGACAGACACCCCGCCACCGAACGGCAACGGCCCGTAGAACAGCAGCATCGGAATCGCGACCATCTGGCACACCGTCTTGAACTTGCCGAGCGAATTCACCGCGACACTCTTCGATGCGCCGATCTGCGCCATCCACTCACGCAGTGCCGAGATGGCGATCTCGCGCCCAACGATCACCAGCGCGATCGCCGAATCGATCCGTGCCAGTTGCACGAGCACCAGCAGCGCAGCCGTCACCATCAGCTTGTCGGCGACCGGATCGAGAAACGCGCCGAACGCCGAGGTCTGATTCCATTTACGGGCCAGAAAGCCGTCGAACCAGTCGGTGAGCGCCGCCAGAATGAAAATCGTCGCGGCGGCCAGATTGCGGTGTGCCGGGCTCATCATCATGTCAGGCAAATAGAACACGCCGACGACGAGCGGAATCAGGACGATCCGCAGCCAAGTCAGGAAAATCGGGAAATTAAACGGCATGGGCAGGCGCAGCGTCTGACAAGGGAGATGCAATTGTGCCGTGTCACAGGGCCTGCCACAAGCAAAGCGGCGCGCGGGGGCTGGCACGTGCAGCGCCGGAGCACCGCTTGCCGGACACTTATCACCCGCTTGCTGAGCGCTTCTGCGCCACCTATCGACCGCTCGCTGCCCCTCCTCGGGCAGCGTGGCGTACCGCAATCAGTGCAACTGCCGATAGATCTGCTCGGCAAGCGCCTGCGAAATTCCTTCGACGCTCGCCAGATCCTCGACGCTGGCCGCGACCACCCCGCGCAGCCCGCCGAAGCGCGCCAACAGCCGCTGACGCCGCTTCGCGCCCACCCCTTCGAGTTCTTCGAGCCGCGAGGTCTGGCGAGTCTTGCCGCGCTTCGCGCGCATACCGGTAATCGCAAAGCGGTGCGCCTCGTCACGAATTTGCGCGACCAGCATCAGCGCAGCGCTTTCCTTGCCGAGTTCGAGCGCCGCGCGGCCGTCCGCGAAAATCAAGGTTTCGAGACCGACCTTGCGTCCTTCGCCCTTCGCGACACCGACCAGCATGCCGGTATCGAGACCCAGTTCGGTGAACACCTGGCGCGCGATTTCAACCTGACCCTTGCCACCGTCGATCAACACGATAGTCGGCAGGATGCCGCCGGCCGCAGCCGGTTCCGCGGCATCCGCTGCGAGTGACGGATCCGCGGCTGCGTCGCTTTGCAATTCGGCGGCTTCGTCCGCGGCGTTCGCAGCCGCCTGCGCAACCATCTTCTCGTAGCGGCGCGTCAGCACCTGGCGCATCGCCGCGTAGTCGTCACCGGGCGTAATGCCGGTGATGTTGTAGCGCCGGTATTCGGACGACTGCATCTTGTGATGGTGATACACCACGCACGATGCCTGCGTCGCCTCGCCCATTGTGTGGCTGATGTCGAAGCACTCGATACGCAGATGCGCGAGATCGTCGTACTCCATGCCGAGCGTGTCCGTGAGCGCGCGCGTACGGGCCTGCTGCGAGCCTTGTTCCGAGAGCAGGCGTGCGAGCGCGAGCCGCGCGTTCTGCTCGGCCATCGCGAGCCATGCGCGCCGTTGACCTTGCGGCTGGCGCAGCACCGTCACTTTATGGCCGGCCTGCTCGATCAGCACGTCGACCAGCTCGCGTGTGGACGGCGCATGGCTGACCACGAGCACCGGCGGGACGCGATTGCCGATGTAGTGCTGCGCGATGAACGCCTCCAGCACTTCAGATTCGATGCCGCCGACGGTTGCACGGCCTTTGCGTGGCGCCGAAGGCTCGACTTCGGACTCGACCGCATCACCCTCTTCATCTTCGGCCTCGACAGCAGCATCTGCCTCGTCATCATCCTCTTCGGACGGCATCTCCCCGGCGATTGCGAGCGCGTCGGTTGCATCGGACGATGCGCTCACGCTGTTTGCAGCCTCGTCAGACACCAGACCCGCACCGCTCGCGACATCGACCAGCAGTTCATCGTCGCCGCCTTGTTCAAGCCCGCCCTCGCCGACCGTCAACGCGCTTTCCACGTGCGACGGAAAATACGCCTTGTCGCCCAGATGACGTCCGCCGCGCACCATCGCGAGATTCACGCACACGCGCCCGCCGAGGGCAACCACCGCGAGAATATCCACATCGCTATCGCCGCCGACTTCGATCGCCTGCTGATGCAGCACCGTCGACAGCGAGCTCATCTGATTGCGCACCGCCGCGGCCTGCTCGAACTTCAGTTCGCTCGCGAACGCGTGCATTTTCTGCTCGAGCTCCTTCATCACTTCGCCCTGGCGGCCGAGCAGAAAGCGCGACGCGTTGGCGACATCGCGCGCGTAATCTTCTTCGCTAATCGCCGCGACGCACGGGGCCGTGCAACGGCCGATCTGATGCAGCAGACACGGCCGTGTGCGGTTGTTGAACACGGAATCCTCACACGTACGCAACTGGAAGACGCGTTGCAGGATCTGGATGCTTTCGCGCACCGCCCACGCACTCGGGAACGGCCCGAAGTACTGGTTCTTGCGATCCACCGAGCCGCGGTAGTACGCCATGCGCGGAAACTTGTGACCGGTCAGCTTGAGATAGGGATACGACTTGTCGTCGCGAAACAGGATGTTGTAACGCGGCGCCAACGCCTTGATCAGGTTGTTTTCGAGCAGCAGCGCTTCGGCCTCGGAGCGCGTGACGGTCGTCTCGATGCGCGCAATGCGCGTCACCATCATCGCGATGCGCGGCGACAGTTGGGTCTTCGTGAAGTAGCTCGAGACGCGCTTCTTGAGATCGCGCGCCTTGCCCACGTAAAGCACCGTGCCCTGCGTATCGTAATAGCGATAGACGCCGGGCAGATGCGGCAATTGGGCGAGCACTTTTTTCGGCTCGAAAACGTCGGTTGCTTCAGGTTCGGTCATGCAGAATCGGTTGGCTGGGACAGTGTCGCGAAGCCTCTGCTCACGCGCTGCGCGCTGAATGTTCACTGAGGCGCGGAACCGCGGGCGAGTGCTTTAGAATCGCCAGTTTAGAGCATTCCGCGTGCGTTCGAACCCTGCTGCATCGAATGGCGTGATGCACCGGTAGAAGGCGGCGACCGAAGCCGATTGCGGCACCCGCCAGCAAGACCCTGCAGAACCCGACCACGCCACCTGTTCCACTCTGCGACCACGCCACCATGCCCTCCGCTTCCTCCGTTAGGCCCGTTTCCGAACAATCCGCGGCCGCGCCCACAGGGATTGCCTGCGACATCTTCTGCGCGGTGATCGACAATTTCGGCGACATCGGCGTGTGCTGGCGTCTCGCGCGCCAGTTGGCAAGCGAGCGCGGCTGGCAGGTGCGTGTGTTCGTCGACGATCTGCATGCGTTCCAGAAACTGTGCCCGTCGCTGGCGCTGGATCGCGCGCGCCAGGCAGTCGGTAGCATCATCGTCGAGCACTGGCACGAGCCGGCCCACGCGGGCGATACGCTCGAAGTGGCTGACGTCGTGATCGAAGCATTCGCCTGCGAGTTGCCGCCGATCTACGTCGCTGCAATGGCGCGGCGCGAGCGCGCGCCGGTCTGGTTCAACCTCGAATATCTGAGCGCCGAGGACTGGGTCGCGGATTTCCATCTGCGGCCGTCGCCGCATCCGCGCTACCCGCTGACCAAGACCTTCTTTTTCCCGGGACTCGGTCCCGGCACCGGCGGCGTACTGAAGGAACGGCCTCTCGACGCCGCACGCGCGGCCTTCGAGGCCTCGCAACCGGAGCGCGCAGCGTGGTGGCTAAAGACCACCGGCCATGCGCCGCCACCGGCCACGGCCACGGTCGTCTCGCTGTTCGCCTACGAAAACCCCGCCGTCGACAGCCTGCTCGAACAATGGCGCGATAGCGTTGCACCGGTCGTACTGCTGGTGCCGGAAGGCCGTATTTCGGGCGCGGTCGCGCGCTTTTTCGGGCTGCCTGCGTTCGCTGCCGGCTCATATGCCGAGCGCGGCGGCCTCAGCGTTCACGCGCTTGCTTTCACCGAGCAGCCGGGTTACGACACGCTGCTGTGGGCCAGCGACGTCAATTTCGTGCGCGGCGAAGATTCGTTCGTGCGCGCCCAATGGGCCGCCAAACCCTTTGTCTGGCACATCTACCCCCAGGCCGACGACGCCCATCTGCCGAAGCTCGATGCCGCGCTCGCCCACTACGCCCGCACCCTGCCCGCCGACGCGCGGGACGCCCTCGCACGCTTCTGGCACGCATGGAACGGCGCGGGCCGGCCGGACTGGGCGGAATTCCAGCGCCACCGCGCGGCGCTGAAGCAGCGCGCGGCCGAATGGGCCGGCGAACTGGCCCAGGTAGGCGACCTCGCCGGAAATCTGGCCTTGTTCGCAAAAAGTCAGTTAAAATAAGCGGTTATCCAACGGCCGACGACGCAAGCGCGGCCCGACCGTGGCGAGGTTTGGCAAACTCGTTTGACCAATTCATCTGGCAGACTCGTCTTGCAAATTCGTCTGGCAAATTCGCCCGGATAACGGGGCCAGACTCAGAGGGCAGACTCAGGGGCTAGACCCACGGGCCAGACCAATTCGCAAGGCAAACCCGGCAGGCCAATCCGCTTGCGCCGTATGCCGTTGAGCAAAAGTTGAAGCTACTAATTTCGTACAGGACAGTTTTATGAAGACCGCACAGGAACTCCGCACCGGCAACGTCGTAATGATCGGCAGCGACGCGATGGTCGTGCAGAAGGCCGAATACAACAAGTCGGGCCGTAACTCCGCCGTCGTGAAGATGAAGTTCAAGAATCTGCTGACCGGCGCAGGCATGGAAAGCGTGTACAAGGCAGACGACAAGTTCGACGTCGTCGTGCTGGAGCGCAAGGAAGTCACGTACTCGTACTTCGCTGACCCGATGTACGTGTTCATGGACGCCGACTACAACCAGTTCGAAGTCGAAGGCGAAATGATGGGCGACGCCCTCCATTACCTCGAAGACGGCATGGCTTGCGAAGTCGTGTTCTACAACGAGAAAGCCATTTCGGTCGAACTGCCGACTACGCTGGTCCGTGAAATCATCTACACGGAACCGGCAGTCAAGGGCGATACGTCGTCGGGCAAGGTGCTGAAAAACGCCAAGCTGACCACCGGTTTTGAACTGCAAGTGCCGCTCTTCTGCAACATCGGCGACAAGATCGAAATCGACACGCGTACGCACGAGTACCGCAGCCGCGCCTAAGCGCCTGCAGCCCGCGCTGGAGCAAGTCCGGCGCGGCGAAAAATAATTGGCAAAAAAAGCGCCCGCTTTGGGCGCTTTTTCTTTTTTGCGCCGCCGTGTATGGTTGTGGAAATCTTTACCGGCCCTTTCTCAAAAATGCCTGTCCGTTGCTCTTCTCTTCCTGCCTTGCGTCAAACAAACCATTGATAAGCTTAAGTAATTGGCCGTGGCACAGTCCATGCTTCTCTCCGATACAGGCTGGTTAGGCTTGATTTCCTCAACTCCGGAGATGCGACATGAATCACGACATCGCTGAAGGCAAGTGGAAGCAAATGGTCGGTAAGGCCAAAACAGCATGGGGTGAATTGACGGACGACGAACTGACCAAGGCAGAAGGCCGCGTCGACAAACTGACCGGGCTGATCCAGCAACGCTACGCCAAGACCCGCCAGCAGGCGGAGCTTGAGGTACGGCATTCGACCGGCAGTACCGGCCAGCCATCGCGCCCGTGTCGCGCGCCAGAGTACCGGCGCGGCGTATCGGGTATTCCGTCCATCTAAAAAATAGCGCTCGCCATGCCACACGCCCTGATTGTTGAAGACGATCCCAATAGCCTGTCAGGCCTGTCCGCCATCCTCGCCGCCGACGGCTTCTCCGTCGACACCGCGACCACCATCGCCGAGGCCCGGGCGGCACTGACGCGCTTCATCCCCGATGTCGTGCTGGTCGACCTGAATCTGCCGGACGGCAGCGGGCTCGACGTGTTGCAGCACCTGCCCGCGCATCCACCCGGCGGCGCCCTGCCCGTGATCGTGATGACCGGCAACGCGACTGTCGAGAGCGCGATCGAGGGTCTGCGGCACGGCATCTGGGACTATCTGCTCAAACCGGTCAATATCCCGCGTCTGCGCAGCCTGCTAGCCAGGATTCCGCGTCCGTACGAGCTGACCGAAGAAGTTCAGACGTTGCGCGCATCGTTGCGCCGGCTCGGTCGTTTCGGCTCGTTACTCGGCCGCAGCGGTGCAATCCAGCATGTCTACGACACGATCGAACATATCGCGCCGACCGAAGCCGCCGTGCTGATTTCCGGTGAAGCCGGCACGGGCAAGCAGATTGCCGCACGCACGCTGCACGACATGAGCCGGCGCCGCAAAGGACCGTTCATCACATTCGACTGCCGGACGGCGGGCAGCGTCGCGGCGCACCGCTCGCTCGAGAGCCTGCTGTTCGGCCACGAGCGCGGTGCGTTCAGCGGTGCCGAGCAGCGCGAGCCGGGCCTGTTCGAGCAGGCCAGTGGCGGCACGCTGTTCATCGACGAAATCGCCGAACTGCCGCGCGCCCAGCAGGAAGCGCTGCTGCGCGCACTCGATTCGCAGACCTTCATGCGTGTCGGTGGCACGAATCAGGTGACGACCGACTTCCGGCTGATCGCCTCGACGCGCAAAAACCCGCGCGCGGCGGTCGCAGACGGCAGCCTGCACGAAGATCTCGCGCTGCGTCTCGAAGCGGCCGCGATATCACTGCCGCCGTTGCGCGAGCGCGGTGACGATCCAACGCTGATCGCGCAAGCTGTCGTCGACGAGTTAAATCACGAAGCGATCGCGCGCGGCACCTCGGAAACGGCCAAGCAGGTCGGACCGAACTTCCTGCGCGAGTGCCTCTCGTACGAGTGGCCAGGTAATGTGCGTGAGTTGCAGGATCGCGTGCGCCGCGCGTATCACGCATCGGGCGACGTCCTGGAAACGTTGCGCGCCGATGAAGCGGGTTCGGTAAACGGGCGCGATCTGAACGGTAGCCGCGTGCAGGTCACCGTCGGCACCCCCCTCGCGGACGTCGAGGAAATGCTGATTCGCGCAACGCTCGACGCGGTCGGCGGCACGCGCCATCGCGCCGCATCGCTGCTGGGGATCAGTCCGAAGACGCTATACAACAAGCTGCAGCGGATGCGCTTGAACTGACTCTCACGCAAATGCACTGCGCAATAAAGTTTGCGCTTGCAGATACTGTGGCTCGGCGACCAGCTTGCTCCACTTGAGCGCCTTGCCGCGCGGCCGCATGCGCTTGAGCCGCTGCTGCGACTCCTTCGACGGTGTGAAGTGCAGCGCGTCCAGCACCTTCTCCGCTTCGTCCGGCTGATTGCAGATCAGCACCATGTCGCAGCCGGCCTGCAGCGCGGCGGCCGCGCCTTCCGTCAGCGTGCCGCCCTGGCGCGCGGCTTCCATCGAAAGATCGTCGCTGAAGACCGCGCCTTCAAAACGCAATTTTTTGCGCAGGATGTCCTGCAGCCAGACACGCGAAAAACCCGCCGGCTTCGAGTCGACCTGCGGATAAACCACATGGGCGGGCAGCACGGCCCCGAGCGACACATCGAGCCAGTCGTACGGCGCCGCGTCCTCGCGCAGGATCTCATCGAGCGAACGTTCGTCGACCGGCATCGCGACGTGCGAGTCCGCGTGCGCGAAGCCGTGTCCTGGAAAATGTTTGCCGCAATTGCTCATGCCGGCCAACGCAAGGCCGTGACTGAGGCTCTTCGCCAGCAAGGTCACGACGCGCGGATCGCGATGGAACGAGCGATCGCCGATCACCTGCGACTGACCGTAGTTCAGATCGAGTACCGGCGTAAAACTCATATCGATGCCGCACGCGCGCAACTCAGACGCGAGGATGTAGCCGACCGCAGTCGTCACCTTCGTGGCGTGCAGCACGTCGCTGTCCCACAGCGTGCCGAGCTTGCCCATCGCCGGCAGCACCGTGAAGCCGTCGGTGCGAAAGCGCTGCACGCGGCCGCCTTCGTGGTCGACGGCAATCAGCAGATCGTCGCGAATCGCGCGGATCGAATCGGTCAGCGCGATCAATTGTGCGCGGCTCTCGTAATGCCGGGTGAACAGGATCACGCCGCCGGTCATCGGATGGGCAAGGCGGCGTTTGTCGTCGTGGTTCAGCGTTGTGCCGACCACGTCGAGCATTACCGGTCCGGGAGTGAGTTTCATCGAATTCCGCTAGAAAAAGCTTGAAGCAAAGAGAGACACGGCCGACGTGCGCCGCGTTCAGAATATTTTTATTCGTCGCTGGCGGGTGCGTGCGGAGAGTCCGGCCCTCGCGCCACCTCCCCTGTTTCGGCAATCACGAACGACACGGCGTAATCGCGTTCGTCGCTGACCGTCACACGTGCTGTAATGCCGCGCGCGTCGAGCCATTCGGCCAGCTCACCTGATGCAACCACCATCGGCTCGCCGCTCGGCTTGTTGAGCGTTTGCAGCGCGCGCCAGGTCATCGGCCAGCGCATGCCGAGGCCGATCGCTTTCGAGAATGCTTCTTTGGCCGAGAACCGTGTGGCGAGAAATGCGATCCCACGCGCCGCCGAACGCGCGTGGCGCGCGTGATAAACGCGCAGCTCGTCCGGGCCGAGCACCTTCTCGGCGAAGCGGCCGTTGGTGCGTGTCATCACCGCGGCCACGCGGCTGACCTGAACGATATCCGTGCCGATGCCGTAGATCGTCATGTTCGGCGCCGCGGCGTTAAGCGCTTGCGCCGAGACGGGCGGCGACCATGATCGCCTTCATCTCGCGCACGGCGTTTTCCCAGCCGGCGAAGATCGCGTGTGCGACGATCGCGTGGCCGATATTGAGCTCGACGATGCCTTCGATCGCGGCGATCTGCTGAACGTTGGTGTAGTGCAGGCCGTGACCCGCATTGACCTTGATGCCGAACGTCGCGCCGAATTCGACGGCACGCACCACGCGCTCATATTCGCGCTGCTGTTCGGCGGGATCGTGTGCCTCGGCATAGCGGCCCGTGTGCAGCTCGATCACCGGTGCGCCGGCTTCGTGCGCGGCGCGGATTTGCGTTTCGTCCGGATCGATGAAGAGCGACACGCGCGAGTTCGCTTCGGCAAGTTGCTTGCATGCGGCGCGCACGGCTTCGAACTGGCCGGCGACGTCGAGGCCGCCTTCAGTCGTCAGTTCCTGACGCTTTTCCGGCACGAGGCAGACATCGTGCGGCTGCACTTCACAGGCGATGTCGAGCATCTCCTGCGTGACCGCGCATTCCAGATTCATGCGCGTTTTCAGGAGCGGCCGCAGCTTGCGCACGTCGGCGTCGACGATATGGCGGCGGTCTTCACGCAGATGCAGCGTGATCACATCGGCGCCCGCCTCTTCGGCCATCAACGCGGCGCGGATCGGATCGGGGTAAGACGTGCCGCGCGCGTTGCGCAGCGTGGCGACGTGATCGATGTTCACGCCCAGGTCAATCACATTCGGCGACGTAAGAAAGAAGCTCATAAGTTCTGCAAGTCGATCAGTATCTGGCGCGTCGCGAGCGGCGTGCCGCCAAGGTAGGTGTTGAGCAGAAAGCGCATCAGCGTTTTGCTTTGCGCCACCGTCTGCGCTCGATGGTAATCGTCCTTTTCCATATCGAGCAAGGTCTGTCCGGCGATCACCGGCCATTGCGCGGGTAGATCGTCGGACGCTTCGCGCACGCCGCGCTCCGGGTCGAACACGTAGCGGCCTTCGGCCTGCACCGCTTTGCGCGCAACGGTGCGATCGAGCGCCATCGCATAGCCGGTTTCGCGCAGCAGCACGCGTTCGAACGAACGCAGCACCTGCACGGGCGGCTCGTCATGCGCGAGGCGCGTCATCGTGACGACGTAGTGATGGAACAGTTGCGGATGCGGGTCTTCGCGTGCGCAGAACTTGACCAGCAGTTCGTTGACATAGAAACCGCAGAGCAGCGCGTCGCCCGCCAAAGGCAGCATGCCGCCAACCCACTCTGCGCCGGTTAGCGTGCGCACTTCGGACTTGCCGGTCCACGACAAGGCGAGCGGCTGGAACGTCTGCAGCACGCCGCGCAAAGCGGAGTGCGGACGCTTCGCGCCCTTTGCGACGAGCGCAAGGCGGCCGTGATCGCGCGACAGCACGTCGATGATCAGGCTGGTCTCACGATACGGATAACTGTGCAGGACAAAAGCGGGTTGCTCAGCGATCCGGTAATCGGACGCGGAGGTGCGAGGCGCGCGGCGCGCCGGCGCTTTGCGCGGCTCGCCTTCGGCGCCTTGAGCACCGCTTTGAGCACCCTGAGCGCCTTTGGCACTCGATGAGGATTTTTTGGTACTGCGAGCCGGTTTGGACGGCTCGCGTGCCGGCGCGGCCGGCGCCGAGTCGTCCGGGTCAGCGTCGGAATTCAGTGTCATCCACGCGTCATTCGTACCCATACGCACGGAGTCCGGCTTCGTTATCGGCCCAGCCGCTCTTCACCTTGATGAAGGTTTCCAGATACACAGGGCCGTCGAACAGTTTCTCCATGTCAAGGCGCGCTTCGGTGCTGATCTGCTTCAGCTTGGCGCCCTTCTGGCCGATGATCATCGCTTTTTGCGTATCGCGCTCCACGAGGATGGTCGCGAAAATGCGGCGCAGACGCCCTTCGGTTTCGAACTTGTCGATCAGCACGGTGCTCGTGTACGGCAGTTCGTCGCCGGTCCAGCGGAACACTTTTTCGCGCAGGATTTCGGCGGCAAGAAAGCGCTCGCTACGATCGGTCAGATCGTCTTCACCGTAGATCGGTGCGCCTTCCGGCAGGAACGGCTTGATCGTCGCCAGCAAACGCTTGATGTCGTCCGGATTTTTCGCCGACAGCGGCACGATCTCGTTGAACTGACGCAGCGCACTCACCTGCTGCATGAACGGATACAGCGAGTCCTTATCCGACACGCGATCGAGTTTGTTCGCGATCAGCAGCGTGGGTACCGACGGCGGAATCAGGTCGAGCACCTTCTGGTCATCCGGGCCGAAGCGGCCGGCTTCGATCACGAACAGAATCGCGTCCACCGAACTCAGCGTGGATGTGACCGCGCGGTTGAGCGAACGGTTCAGCGCGCCGCTGTGTTTGGTCTGGAAACCCGGCGTATCGACGAAGATGTACTGTGCGTCTTCAAACGTATGAATGCCGGTGATGCGGTGGCGCGTGGTCTGCGCCTTGCGCGACGTGATACTGACTTTCTGGCCGACCAGCGCATTCATCAGCGTGGACTTGCCGACGTTCGGGCGGCCGACGATCGCGACCATGCCGCAGCGAAAACCAGTGGGAGTGGGAGCGTTCATATTCGGGCTACGGCAGGTTCAGATCGACGCGCGAGGAATGGCGCGCCGATGGCAATCAATGGCCCGCATCGGCGACGCGGGTTTGCACCGCGTCGGCTACGCCGGGTTCGTGTTCGATAGGTGCCGGCACGCCAGGCGCGGGCACGGCTGCGCCGGGTGTGGCTTCACGGCTGCGATGTTTGTCGGCGCTGCGGACGGCGGCTTCTGGCTTGGCTTCGGCGGGCTTTGCTTCAGCGGGCTTTGCTTCAGCAGCCTTCGCGTCTACGGGCTTCGCTTCTACCGGTTTTGGGTCCGCGGGCTTCGCGGCTTCCGATTTGATCTCAGCAGATTTGGCGTCCAGCTTGTCGGCCGGCTTATCCGTCGCTACTTTGTCAGCAGACCTGTCGGACCTCTCAGCGCGCTCTGACTTGTCCTGTCCGCTGTACTCCACGTGCGCGGCGCGAATCACAGCCAGCGGCGCGGACGTCGCCGTCAGGGTCGGCCGTTCGGCTGCGGACTCCGCTGCCGGCACGGCACGTGTGTCACCCCGCCCGGCCCCGCGCTCACTCTTACGATCCGGACTGCGCAAGTCGAGCGCGGCCTGTACACCGGTCACGCCGGGCACGATCTCCTGCTCGGCATTCTTCGCCGCACGGGCGCCCTTTGAACGCTTTGGCTTGGCGACCACGGCGGGCGCGGCGGCCATGACTTCGTCGAGCGCCTTCTTGGCCGCGGCCTGCTCTGCCGCACGGCGGCTTGCGCCGGAGCCGGACACCTTGACGTCCAGCTTCGGCACCGTGCATTCGACTTCAAACTGTTGATTGTGCGCCGCACCATGCGTCGCGACGACCGTGTAAGTAGGCAACGCGATCTTGTGGCCCTGCAGATACTCCTGCAGCAGCGTCTTGGCGTCCTTGCCGAGCGTGCGCGGGTCGATGTGATCGAGAATCGGCACGTAAAGGCGCTTGATGACCGTCTGGGCGGCATCGAACCCGCCGTCGAGGAACACCGCGCCCAGCACGGCTTCGAGCGTGTCAGCCAGGATCGACGGACGGCGGAAGCCACCGCTGCGCAGTTCGCCCTCACCGAGACGCAGGCCTTCCGAGATATTGAGGGCCTGAGCGATTTCGTAAAGCGACTGCTGTTTGACCAGATTGGCACGGACGCGCGACAGGTCGCCTTCGTCCAATTTGCCGAAACGTTGGAACAAAAGCGCAGCCACCGCGCAATTTAGAACGGAATCGCCGAGAAACTCGAGCCGTTCGTTGTGCGTGGAGCTATGACTGCGGTGCGTTAAAGCCTGGCGCAACAATTCCGCATTGCGAAATTCGTAGCGCAGACGGCTTTCCAACGGAGATAGGGGCATGGGCAGAGTATAACGCGGGCGCCTGCCCCGGCGAAAACGCGGGACGGCCAGCGGAAAAAGCGTGGTGAAGCGACGTTACCGCGGATTCTTAAAGTAGCGTGATAACACGCCGCGACTGATGTGACCTACGTGTGGGCCACCCGCGCGGCGTGTTGTGCGATCAAGGCATGCGTGCTCAGTGGAATGAGCCGATGCGTTTCAGATCGCTGAAGTTCATCCAGATGAAAAACGCGCGGCCGACGATATTCTTATCCGGCGCGAAACCCCAATAACGGCTGTCCGCGCTGTTATCGCGGTTGTCGCCCATCATGAAGTAATTGCCAGGCGGCACTTTGCAGATCACGCCGCGTGCGTTGTACGTGCAGTTATCGCGATACGGATAATCTTCCGCGCCGACGATGAACGGAGGCACGGCCGGATTGTTCAGAATCGCGTTCTTGCGGCCACCGAGATTTTCTTCGAATTGCTTCGCGTAGCCGAGGCGCTCTTCGTCAAGGTAGTCAGGCAGCGGCGTTTCCGGCACGGGCTTGCCGTTGATCGTCAGTTGCTTGTCCTGATAAGCAACGGTGTCGCCCGGCAGACCGATCACGCGCTTGATGTAGTCGACCGATTCGTCTTTCGGGTAGCGGAACACCACCACGTCGCCGCGTTCGAGCGGACGGCCTTCGGTGACCTTCGTGTTGGTGATTGGCAGACGGATACCGTAGTCGAATTTGTTGACGAGGATGAAGTCGCCCACCAGCAACGTCGGCACCATCGAACCCGACGGAATCTTGAACGGCTCGACCACGAACGAGCGCACCACGAACACCACCAGAATCACCGGGAAAAAGCTCGCCGAATACTCGAGCCACCACGGTTGACGCAGCTTGTCGTCACGCAGACGGGCACGCGTTTGCGCCGCGTTTTCGTCGGCGAAACGCTCGCCGACGCGCGCCTGCTGGCGGTCGAACTCAGCGACCACGGCCTCCGCCGCGCGCCGCCGTTGCGGCATGAAAACCAGTTTGTCTGCGACCCATGCGACGCCCGTCAAAATGACGAGCACAAAAAGAATCAGCGCAAAATTCATAGGGTTCCGTTGTTCGTCTTATTTGTCTTCGACACGCAGAATTGCGAGGAAAGCCTCTTGCGGAATCTCGACGGACCCGACCTGCTTCATTCGCTTCTTGCCTGCCTTTTGTTTCTCGAGCAGTTTCTTCTTACGGGAAATGTCGCCGCCGTAGCATTTTGCCAGCACGTTCTTACGCAAGGCTTTAATGTTCTCGCGCGCAATAATGTTCGAACCGATGGTGGCCTGAATCGCCACGTCGTACATCTGACGCGGAATCAGTTCGCGCATTTTCGCCGCGACTTCACGGCCGCGATACTGGCTCTGCGAACGGTGCACGATCACAGACAAGGCATCCACCTTGTCGCCGTTGATCAGCATGTCGACCTTCACAACGTCTGCCGCGCGATATTCCTTGAACTCGTAATCCATCGATGCGTAGCCGCGCGAGATCGACTTCAGACGATCGAAGAAATCGAGCACGACTTCACCCATCGGGATTTCGTAGGTCAACTGCACCTGACGGCCGTGGTACTGCATGTTGATCTGGTTGCCGCGCTTTTGCGTGCACAGCGTGATCACCGCGCCGACATAGTCTTGCGGCATGTACAGGTTCACGGTGACGATCGGCTCGCGCACCTCTTCGATCTTCGAGGGCTCCGGCATCTTGGCCGGGTTTTCGACCATGAGGATCGTGCCGTCGCGCTGCAGAACTTCGTACACCACGGTCGGCGCCGTGGTGATCAGGTCCATGTCGAACTCGCGCTCCAGACGTTCCTGCACGATCTCCATGTGCAGCAGACCGAGGAAGCCGCAACGGAAACCGAAACCGAGTGCCTGCGACACTTCCGGCTCGTACATCAGCGAGGCGTCGTTCAGCTTCAGCTTTTCCAGCGAGTCGCGCAGCGCGTCGTACTGGTTCGCTTCGACCGGATAGAGACCGGCGAACACCTGCGGCTTCACTTCCTTGAAGCCCGGCAGCGGTTCGGCAGCAGGACGATTCACCAGCGTGACGGTGTCGCCCACTTTCGCGGCAGCCAGTTCCTTGATGCCGGCGATGATGAAGCCAACCTGCCCCGCGGACAGCGATTCGAGGTTCTTCGACTTCGGCGTGAACACGCCGATATGCTCGACCGGATACTGCGCGCCGGTCGCCATCATGCGGATCTTGTCTTTCGGACGCAGCGTGCCGTTGACGATACGCACCAGCATCACGACGCCAACGTAGTTGTCGAACCACGAGTCGATGATCAGCGCCTGCAGCGGTGCTTCCGGATCGCCCTTGGGCGGCGGCACTTTAGCGACCAGCGCTTCGAGCACATCTTCCACGCCGAGGCCGGTCTTCGCGCTGCAACGTGTCGCGTCGGTCGCGTCGATACCGATCACGTCTTCGATTTCTTCGATCGCGTTCTCGGGATTCGCGGCCGGCAGGTCAATCTTGTTGAGCACCGGAATGACGTCGACGCCAAGCTCGATCGCCGTGTAGCAATTGGCGACGGTTTGCGCTTCCACGCCCTGGCTTGCGTCGACGACCAGCAACGCGCCTTCACATGCGGACAGCGAGCGACTGACTTCGTACGAGAAGTCGACGTGGCCCGGCGTGTCGATCATGTTCAGGTTGTAGATCTGCCCGTCACGGGCCTTATACGTCAGTGCGGCGGTTTGTGCCTTGATGGTGATACCGCGCTCGCGCTCGAGATCCATCGAGTCGAGCACTTGGGATTCCATCTCGCGGTCGGACAAGCCACCGCAGATCTGGATGATGCGATCGGCGAGCGTCGACTTGCCATGGTCGATGTGCGCAATGATCGAAAAGTTACGAATATGATCCATTCAGTACCGATCAAGCGAAAAAGGCGCGCTCGGACAATAGCGGAGCACGCCTTGTAAGTAGGTGAAAAACCTATCTATTTTAGCCGAAAAGGCTATCGCCCGGCGCATCTTGCAAGGCTCGGGCGGAAAAGACGGCTCATGAGAGACGTGAAACGGGGTGTGAACAGCGCACGTTCGCGCCTGTTTCGAACCCTTAACTGGATCCCGAATGGGTCACTGCAACGCGTGCAGCAAGCGCGGCACGAACCCGCGCCACGTCAAGGTGATAGTGACACAGTTCGACGCCGTCACAGACCAGAACCGGAACCAGCTCGTTATAACGGGCTTCCAGCAAAGAATCCGTGTCGACGTCGATCACGACGACATGCGCAGCGAATTCGGCCAGCAACGGCTCCAGCGCGGCGCGCATGTCGTCGCATAAGTGGCACCACGCGCGCCCGTAGAGCGTGAGCGGCGCCGTTGACTTCATTTCTGCGCGCTGCGCGGGCGAATCGGCACGAACTGCGTGTTCTCGCCGCGACGGACCAGCAACGCAACCATCTTCTGCGAGTCGAGGTGCGCGGTCAGCTCGTCGAACTGCTTCGCGCTCGTGATATCCGTATCACCCACACGCAGGACGATGTCGCCCTTTTGCAATCCAACGCGCACGGCCGGTCCGTCTACCGCGTCGATCTGCACACCGTTGTGCAGCTTCAGCGCCTTCATCTGGTCGGCAGGGATATCGCTAACGGCAAGACCCAACACGTTCGTGGCGCGCTGCTTCGGCACCGGCGGCTTTTTATCATCCGCCTTGGTGGCCTTGTCCGGCTGCATCTCGGTAATCGTGACCGGCAGATCGCGCGTCTGACCCTTGCGCCAGATCGTGATGGTCGACTTGGTGCCCGGCTTCGTATCGCCAACCATACGCGGCAAGTCCGTTGCCGTGTCCACCGAATGGCCATTGAACTTCAGGATGATGTCACCCGGCTGCACGCCGGCTTTGTCTGCCGGGCCACCCGGTTCGACGCTGCTGACCAGCGCGCCCTGCGCCTTCGGCAGACCGAGCGAATCGGCAACATCTTTCGTCACTTCACCGATCGCCACCGCGATCCGGCCGCGCACGACCTTGCCCGATGCCTTCAACTGATCGGCCACGCGCATGGCCTCGTCGATCGGAATCGCGAACGAGATGCCCATGAAGCCGCCGGTACGGCTGTAAATCTGCGAATTGATACCGATCACTTCGCCCTGCATATTGATCAGCGGACCGCCCGAATTACCTGGATTGACGGCCACGTCGGTCTGGATGAACGGCAGATAATCGCCCGTATCGCGCCCCTTGGCGCTAACGATACCGGCCGTCACCGTGTTCTCGAGACCGAACGGCGAACCGATCGCGACCACCCACTCGCCCACCCGCACCTTGTTCGAGTCACCAATCGTGATGGTCGGCAAGTTGGCCGCACTGATCTTCACGACGGCAACATCGGTCCGATCGTCCACGCCAATGAGTTTGGCCTTGAACTCGCGTTTGTCGGTGAGGGTGACGTAAATGGTGTCCGCGTCGTCCACGACGTGTGCGTTGGTCATCACGTAGCCGTCCGCCGACAGAATGAAGCCTGAGCCGACGCCGCTGTTCTGTTCGGGATCGCTGTTATCCGGCGAGTCCTGGTTGCCGCCACTGCCGCTCCCACCGTTATCGCCACCGCGTGGCGAACCAGGCGATTGCGGCGACTGCGGCAACGGAATGCCGAAGAAGCGCCGGAAAAACTCCGACATGTCTCCGTCGTCCATGCCTGGCGGCAAGCCGCCGCGGGCACCGCTGCTCGACACGCGCGTGGTCGTGCGAATATTGACGACTGCCGGGCCGACCTTGTCGACGAGGTCAGTGAAGTCGGGCAGATTGGCTGCGGGAGCGGCCGATGCCGTGTGCGGCACGAGCGGCAAACACGCCGCTACCACCGCGGCCGCGAGGAATTTGCGCACCGAGAAAGTCGTCATATCGTAGCAAGCCGAGGGATTCGAGTGATTCGGAGGATTACTTCGGAGCTTTATATTCTATGGCAGACGCAAATTGCTGCAATGTGGTCTGGGGCACTTCACCAAGCAGAGTAATCCAGAAGTCGCCGCGCCGCTTGACCAGTACGTGCGTGGCGCCGCTACTGCCCGCGCCTTCCTTGCGGGTATTGTTCTCGACCGGCTCGACGAATACCGAAATGGCCGCAAGGCCATCGGAGAATACAGCCTGATCAACCGGAATGGTGGGCTGGCCCGCGTCACGCGCGGCCATGGGGCGGCGAAGCTCGCGAATCTTGCGGAAGCCCGGTACCGTCGGTGCGATCTGCCAGCCTTGCGCAGCCATATCGACCGGCTCGACCGGCGGACGCACTACCGTCCAACCTGTTGTATTACGAATGCCGTTGACGATAGCGGTCTTGTCGACCGGCACGCCGATGCGAATCTGCGAAAACGACAACTGCTCAAGCACCTGGCCATTCGGGTCAAGCGTCTGCGCACGCAGCAGCAGGCCAGTCTTCTTATCGGCCCACAGCTTGTAGGCAAAGCGATACGCGTCTTTCGGGTCGAGCTCGATCACCTGGCTGTCGATACCCGCGACGCGGTCGTCGCCGAGCAGCTTCGGCTCGTACACAGACAGCACCTGCTCGCCGCTTACAGCCAGCAGCGCAGGAAACGAATCTTTGTTCTGGCGCTTCTCGACCACGCACAGATGCCGCTCAGGCACGAACGTGTAGAGATCTTCGTTGTGGCGAAGCATTTTGCGCGGCTTGCCGTCGAGACTTTCGAGTTGCTCGAATTCGCCGTCAGTACGGGTCGCGTAGTGCGCGATCCGCGACGTCTGAACGAAATTACCGCGCTGATAGACGAACGCGCCCTCGTAGTTCTGCTGCTGGGCGGCCTGATGGATTCGATCGAGCAGCTCCGCGGCCGTGCGACGGGCGACGAGTGGATCGTCGGTTTGCGCAAAGACCTGCGGCGTGGCGGACAACAATACGGCTGCGCAGAACAGAAATACCGGCAGCCGCCCCCAGATAGTCGTTTTATTCAACCGCGGAGTCTGCATCAAACTATTGGCCTTGCGTAGAAACGGCGGCAGCGCGAATCAGCGGCATCGAGCCCGGTATGACCGGTTGTTGCGCGAATTGCTGGTGAGCTTCCAGGTACTGGTCGAGACTGGCGTCGCGAATGATGTTGGCGTCTTGCGCGACCGGCTGGAGCGTAGCGGCCGGCACCGATGCCATGGCCACCCGTTGCAGCGAATCGCCATGCGACTGGGTCGACGCGACTTGCGCCACACCCGGGCCGCCCGGCACGCCTTGCAGTTGCGGCACGACGATCCACGTCAGCGTGGCAGCGGCGGCGGCGACAGCAAAGGCCGGCACAACGCGGCGGCGCAGCGCCAACAAACGGCGCGCGACCGGCATTGCGGCAGGCGCGAGCACGTGCGGCTCATTGTCGAAACGCGCCGCAAAACCGTTCAGGAACGCGCTGCTCGCCGCCGGGCTGACCGCCAGATCGTCGGAACGCAGAGCGTCGCCGATCAGGTGATAGCACGACCAGGCGGCACGATCTTCGCCGTCCAGTTCGGAAACAAACGTGTTCAGATGCTCTTCGCCGAACAGCTCACCGTCGACAAAAGCGGACAGACGCTCGCCGCGCGAGCTGGCTTGCGATTGCATCGAGACCGACCCCATGATGCTCCCCATCTTACAAATACCCCGTAGTGACACCACTAATCCAGATATTGCACCCGCGCCCCGTCCGGCGGGCTGGTGTTTACCAGCGCTTGCCTTCAGGTGTGTCAAGCAACGGACGCAATTTTGCCGCAATGGCTTCGCGAGCGCGGAAAATTCGTGATCTGACTGTGCCAATTGGGCAACCCATCATCTCAGCGATTTCCTCGTAACTCAAACCTTCAATTTCACGAAGAGTAATGGCGGTACGCAACTCTTCCGGTAAAACCGCCATCGCAGCATTGACCGTCTCAGCGATCTGCTTGCTCATCAACATCGACTCAGGCGTGTTGATATCCCTTAGTTGGTCGGCGTCCGAGAAAGTTTCAGCTTCTTCAGCATCTGCTTCGGTCGAAGTCGGTGCGCGCCGCCCTTGGGTCGCAAGGTAGTTCTTTGCCGTATTGACCGCAATCCGGTACAACCACGTATAAAAGGCCGATTCGCCGCGAAATTGCGGCAACGCCCGGTACGCCTTGATAAAGGCGTCCTGAGCGACGTCTTCCACTTCGGCCGGGTCCCGCACGAGACGGGAGATCAGCCGGAGAATCTTGCGGTGGTATTTGGAGACCAGAAGCTCGAACGCGGCCTTGTCGCCCTTCTGGACGCGCTCGACCAGCACCTGATCAATTTCTTTTTCGCTCACCTGATAAATCCGTTAACTATAGGGCGCATGGCGGGGGACCATTGTAGCGTCCCCATCATCGCGGCACGTTACTCCGGTAACACGGTTACAGTCGTTACAGTCACGCACCGGCGCCACGCCGGCCCAGCACGGCCAGCTCCCGGAAAACGGACGCAGGAAGCGCGTCAGCAGCAAGAAGCAGCGTGCGGGAGCGTCCATGATCCGGCGCCAGCGCCAAAACGAGCAGGCGACCGCTCCATTGCGCACAGCCGGCAATGCGGCCTTGCGCCAGCAAATTGCCGGCCCGGTTCCAGGCGGACAATCCGTCCGGGCCGATTTTCAGCGCGACCGGCTGCGCATGCTCATGTTTTACCGCACAGAGCGTCAGCAGCGTCCACACGGCAAGCGTCAAGGGAACCGCCTGCCAGGCGCCCAGATGCGACGCGAAGCAGGTATAGACAGCGCGCCAGTCGCCATCAGGACGAACACCCCCAAAGCGGCGCACATGGCAACGGAGCGCCGCAACGTAATCCGCTGCGGCGCTCCGTCGGGCGTTGCCGATTCGAGGGAAACCGCCGGGCAAGCCGGCGTTTTCGACTGGTGTGTCACCAAACGATCGGGCGATCAGGCGCGCTTGAAGACCAGCGTGCCGTTTGTGCCGCCGAACCCGAACGAGTTCTTCAGCGCAACGTCGATCTTCATCTCCCGCGCAGTGTTGGCGCAGTAATCGAGATCGCAGGCCGGATCCTGATTGAAGATGTTGATCGTCGGCGGCGACACCTGATGATGCACGGCAAGCACGGTGAACACGGATTCCAGACCGCCGGCGCCGCCCAACAGGTGACCGGTCATCGACTTGGTCGAATTCACGACCATGTCTTTTGCGTGGTCGCCGAAAGCGCGTTTGATGCCGGTGGTTTCAGCCAGGTCGCCCAGCGGCGTGGACGTGCCGTGCGCGTTCAGGTAATTCACCTGATCCGAATTGATGCCCGCGTTCTTCAAGGCGGCCAGCATGCAGCGGCGCGCACCGTCACCATCTTCCAGCGGAGCGGTCATGTGATAGGCGTCGCCGCTCATCCCGTAGCCGCTGATTTCGGCGTAAATCTTCGCGCCGCGCGCCTTCGCGTGTTCGTACTCTTCGAGCACCATCACGCCAGCGCCTTCGCCCAGCACGAAACCGTCGCGATCCTTGTCCCACGGACGGCTCGCCGTTGCCGGATCGTCGTTGCGCTGCGACAGCGCCCGCGCCGCCGCAAAACCGCCGACGCCGAGCGGCGACACTGTCGATTCGGCACCGCCTGCGATCATCACGTCGGCGTCGCCGTATTCGATCAGGCGCGAAGCCTCGCCGATACAGTGCAGACCCGTCGTACACGCGGTAACGATGGCGAGATTCGGACCCTTGATGCCGAACTTGATCGACAGGTGGCCGGAGATCATGTTGATGATCGATGCCGGCACAAAGAACGGCGAAATACGGCGCGGGCCGCGATTGAGCAGCTCGGTTTGCGTCGCTTCGATCATCGGCAGGCCGCCGATGCCCGAACCGACCACCACGCCGATGCGCTCCGAATTCTCGTCGGTGACTTCGAGGCCGCTGTCCTGCATCGCCTGGATGCCGGCCGCGACGCCGTAATGGATGAACGTATCCATGTGGCGCGCTTCCTTACCGGGGATGTAGTCCTCGATATTGAAGCCCTTCACCTCGCCGGCGAAACGAGTCGAAAAGTTCGACGCATCGAACTTCGTGATATTGGCAATACCCGACTTGCCGGCGACCAGATTGGCCCAGCCGTCGGCAACATTATTGCCAACAGGCGAAATCAGCCCCAGGCCTGTAACAACAACACGACGGCGGCTCACGGTAACCCCTTTTTCATAGATGACAAAAGCACAAAAGCCACAGCGGCCACAGGAACCTGCCCTGTGTGCCCTGTGGCTGTTAGCCGCCCCTACCCCTGGCGCTTCGCACCAGGTGCCCCCGAGGGGGGCAATCCCCCAAGGGGACTTCCTTCGGGGCGGAAAACGCAGGGCGGCCCGGCGTTTTCTTGAAAGTCGGCAATCGCGCGAAAAGTTGCGCTGTCAACATCGCTGCCTCCTGCACGGCAAAAAGCGCCAGCCCTGCTGGCGTCGGAAACCGACACGGCAGGGCGTCATACGCCGCCAACGCAGGAACGCAGGCGCGGATGACTTTAGGCCTTGACGTTCGCGCGAGCGTAGTCGATCGCTTGCTGAACGGTAGTGATCTTCTCGGCTTCTTCATCCGGAATTTCCATGCCGAATTCGTCTTCGAGGGCCATCACGAGTTCAACGGTGTCGAGCGAGTCGGCACCGAGGTCGTTCACGAACGAAGCTTCGTTCTTGATCTCAGCTTCTGCAACGCCCAGTTGTTCTGCGACGATCTTCTTGACGCGCTGTTCGATATTGTCCATTACCCCTCCAAGGGAAAAGAAGTTCAAAAATACAGGTGCGCGCATTTTATCAGGTTTGACCCGGCAAAAAAGCGGCGCATCGGGTTCCTGTCAAGGCATGCGCCTTACGCTTTTGCAAACGCATCAAGGCGCGGATAGTAACCGAATTTGGTTACGACATGTACATTCCGCCGTTCACATGCAATGTCGTGCCGGTGATATAGCCCGCTTGCGGCGACGCGAGGAACGCCACGGCATGCGCGATATCGTCCGGGCTGCCAAGGCGGCCGAGCGGAATCTGCGTCTTCAGCGCGGTTTGCTGCTCTTCCGGCAGGGTCTTGGTCATGTCGGTGTCAATGAAGCCCGGCGCGACGCAATTCACCGTGATGCCGCGGCTGCCGATCTCGCGTGCCAGTGCGCGCGTCATGCCTGCTACGCCCGCTTTCGCGGCTGCATAGTTGACCTGCCCGGGGTTGCCTGCCGAGCCGACCACCGACGTGATGTTGATGATGCGGCCGCCCTTGGCCTTCATCATCGGACGCAGCACTGCGCGCGACAGGCGGAAGACCGACTTGAGATTGGTGTCGATCACCGCATCCCAGTCGTCGTCCTTCATGCGCATGGCGAGCTGATCCTGCGTGATGCCGGCGTTGTTCACCAGCACGTGCAGCGCGCCGAATTCCTTCACGGTGCCGTCGATCAGCGCTTCGGCTGCGGCGGCGTCGTTCACGTTGAGCACCGCGCCGCGGCCGCTCAAGCCAGCCGCGTTAAAGGCTTCGCTGATCGCTGCCGCGCCGCTTTCGCTGGTTGCCGTGCCGATCACTGTCGCGCCCTGGCGCGCCAGTTCCATCGCGATTGCACGGCCAATGCCGCGCGACGCGCCCGTCACGATTGCGATCTGCTTGTCGAGAGTCTTTTCCATCTGTCAGTCCGGATGCCCTTTCGGAGGGCTGATTGATTCTTGATGTCGAGCCTGGCGCCTTGCTTGCGCCCTATGAAGCGGCGTTCAGCCTGCCGTCACCAGCTTGAGCGTTTCTTCGAGCGAAGCCGGGTCGAACACCGAGGCGCCGACCAGATTGCCGTCGATACGCTTCGTCAAGCCCGCGAGGACCTTGCCGGGGCCGCATTCGATCACATGCGTGACGCCTTGCGCCGCCATTGCCTGCACGCTTTCGACCCAACGCACCGGGCCTGCTGCCTGACGCACCAGTGCGTCCTTGATCTTTGCCGGCTCGTTGACTACGGCGACGTCGACATTGTTGATCACCGGAATCGACGGCACCTGCACGTCGACGCTGGCCAGATACTCGCGCAATTGATCCGACGCGGGCTTGAGCAGCGACGAGTGGAACGGCGCAGACACCGGCAGCGGCAACGCGCGCTTTGCGCCCTTCGCCTTCGCGACTTCGCAGGCCTTTTCGACAGCGGCCTTGTGACCGGCGATCACGACTTGCGCCGGCGCGTTGAAATTCACTGCTTCGACGACACCCGCGACCGACGCTTCGGTGCAAACCGCGCGGACTGTGTCGTCATCGAGGCCGAGAATCGCGGCCATGCCGCCAACGCCGACCGGCACGGCCGTTTGCATAGCCTGCGCGCGAAACCGCACGAGCGGCACAGCATCGCGAAACGCGATCGCGCCCGCCGCGACCAGCGCGGTGTATTCGCCGAGGCTATGGCCGGCGACGATAGCCGGCTTCGGGCCGCCCGCCTGCTGCCACGCGCGATAAATCGCGTACGCGGCGGTCAGCATGACCGGCTGGGTATTGGTGGTGAGGTTCAGATCTTCGGCGGGGCCTTCGGCGATCAGCTTGCCGAGGTCCTGATTGAGCGCGTCGGACGCTTCCTGAACCGTCTCACGCACGACCGCGTGATCAGCGAATGCGTTGAGCATGCCGACCGACTGCGAACCTTGCCCAGGAAAAACGAACGCAAATTTCATATCGTCCCCAAAATCGGTGTTGTCAGATGTGGGTGGCGCGCCCGGTTGATGGCAAGCGCGCTCAAGCGTAGCCGAGCGCCGCAAGGAGCGCTCGCCATAACGTCGCCGCTATCAGTAGCGGATAACCGACGCGCCCCAGGTGAAGCCGCCGCCAACGCCTTCGATCAGCACGTTCTGGCCGCGCTTGATGCGGCCGTCGCGCGCCGCGACGTCGAATGCGAGCGGAATGGACGCAGCCGACGTATTGCCGTGCTCGCCCACCGTGACGACCATGCGTTCCTGCGGCAAGCCAAGCTTGCGGCAGGTGCTTTGCATGATGCGGATATTGGCCTGATGCGGAATCAGCCAGTCGATCTGCTCGGCCGACAGATTCGCTTTTGCGAGTGCCTCGACTGCAACCTTTTCGAGCACATTGACCGCGAGCTTGAACACAGCCTGGCCGTCCATATGCAGGAACGCGCTGCCCTCGATCACGCCGCCGTTCACATTGCCCGGCGTGCAGAGAATGTTCGAATGGCTGCCGTCGGCATGCAAAGCGCTCGCCAGCACGCCCGGTTCTTCGGACGCCTGCAGGATCACCGCGCCGGCGCCGTCACCGAACAGCACGCAGGTGGTGCGATCCTTGAAATCGAGAATGCGCGAGAAGGTTTCCGCGCCGATTACGAGCGCCGTGCGATGCTGGCCGCCGCGAATCAGGCTATCCGCCATTGCCACCGCGTAAGCAAAGCCGGAACAAACGGCCTGCACGTCGAATGCCGCGCCGTGGTTCTTGATGCCGAGCTTGTTCTGCAACAGGCACGCCGTACTCGGAAACACGAAGTCAGGCGTGGAGGTTGCAACGATGATCAGATCGATGGATTGCGGATCGATATCGGCCGCTTCGATCGCGCGCTGCGAGGCGAAGAGCGCCAGATCGCTGGTGGTGACATCGGGTTCGGCGAAGTGGCGTGCATGGATGCCCGTGCGGGCAACGATCCACTCGTCGCTCGTCTCGACACCTTGCTTGGCGAGACGTTCGGCCAGATCCTGATTGGTGACGCGCCCGGGCGGCAGGTAGCTGCCGGTGCCCAGCACGCGGGAATAAATTGTCGATTGAGCCATTATGCCTTCGAGGATTGCGCAGCGTAGGGCTCGGCTGGCTGGCCTGCGATCGGGCTTGCGTGACCCGCACCGCTTGCATCGCGCGCTGCCTGTTCGAGAGAACCTGCATTCTCTTCCATTGCTCGCGCAAGGCGTTCCAGCACGCCGTTTTTGACGGCATCATACCCGCGTTTGATAGCCCACTCAAACGCGTAGGCATCCGCCGAACCGTGGCTTTTGATCACCAGCCCACGCAGGCCCAGCAACGCGGCGCCGTTGTATTGCCGATGATCGACGCGTTTCTTGAAACGCATCAATACCGGCAAGGCGAGCACCGCCATCACCTTGGTGAGCCACGAGCGGCCGAACTCTTCCTTGATGATGTTGGAGAGCATCTGCGCGAGGCCTTCCGACGTCTTCAGCGCGACATTGCCGACAAAACCGTCGCAGACGATCACGTCGACCGTGCCCTTGAAGATGTCGTTGCCTTCAACGTTACCGTGAAAGTTAAGTGTACTCGCGCGCAGCAGTTCGCCGGCACGTTTGATGGTGTCGTTGCCCTTGATGACTTCTTCGCCGATGTTGAGCAGGCCGATGGTGGGCCGCTCCTTGCCTTCGAGCGCGGACACGAGCGCGTGCCCCATCTCCGCGAACTGCAGCAGATGCTGCGGCTCGCAATCGACGTTGGCGCCCAGGTCGAGCATCATCGTGTAGCCATTGGGATTGGGCAGTGCTGACGCAATGGCCGGGCGCTCGATGCCCGACAGCGTTTTCAGCACATAGCGCGAGACCGCCATCAGCGCGCCGGTATTGCCGGCGGAAATGCAGGCTTGCGCCTCGCCTTCCTTGACGCGATTCAGCGCTACGCGCATGGATGAGTCTTTTTTCTTGCGCAGCGCGACTTCGACCGGATCGTCCATGGCGACGATTTCGGAAGCAGGTACGACGGTCAGCGCCGGCAGGTCTTGAGCCTTCAACTTCTTTAGCTGCGCACGAATCGCACTTTCAATGCCGACGAGCAGCAGCTCAGCATCGGGATGCGAACGAACGAAGTTGACGGCTGCGGGAACGGTCACGGACGGGCCGTGGTCGCCTCCCATGCAATCTATCGTGAGCTTTACTGTCATGGAGTGCGACGAATTTCAGGCGCCCTGCATGGGACCACAGTAAGCGCTACAGCGCCAACTGCGATCGACACAAAAAAGCGGCAGATGAATGCCGCCTTTTTGCCGAGCCGGGAAAATGTCAAGCGAGCCGATCGCCACGCGAAACGCCAAGGGGCGCAACGCAGTGAAACGATTAGTCGTTCTTCGTCTTGACGACTTTCTTGCCGCGATAGTAGCCGTTCGGGCTAACGTGGTGACGCAGATGCACTTCGCCCGTGCTCGGTTCCACGGCCAGCGGCGCTGCCGTCAGGAAATCGTGCGAACGGTGCATGCCGCGCTTCGACGGCGACTTCTTATTTTGTTGAACTGCCATGACTAACTCCTAAAAATTTTCCGAATTCTAACACAGCCCGACCCGGTGTCCGCCATTGACCGAATGGCCAATGCGCCCGCTTCGCGCTCCCATGCAACTGTTCAGTGCTTCTTGTCGCCCGGCTCACCGCGCTTGAGACTTTCGAGCGCCGCAAACGGATTAGGCCGTTCGGGCTCACCGCCCTCACCAGCTTCGTCCGGCGCAGCCTCGTCGCCCTCGCCTTCTGCTCCAGCCACACCAGAGACGAGGCTCTCGTGCACTTCGGGACACACCTCGTGCTTGGGCACGAGCGGCAAGGAAAGCAGCAACTCTTCTTCGATCAAGTCGATGAGATCGAACTGGCGCGAGCCCACGATCACTTCGACTTCATCCTCATCGAGCGGAAACTCTTCGGCTTCCGCCTCAGTGCTGACGATCCGGTAAGTTGCATCGACATTGAACGCCTGCAGATACGGTGTCATGCACCGCTGACATTCGAGCCATGCAGCACCGTGAATCGCCAGCCTCAGATAAGGCTGCGGACCCTCGGTGCCGTCGTCCTGCAATTCCGGCTGCGTCGCCCCTTCGGCTTGCCAGGTGAACGCGGTATCGCGGTCTGGCGCTTCAACCGGGACTTCGTTTAACATGCGCGGCAGTTGCGAGACGCGCACGACACCCGCGGCCTGACGCCCACTCCGCGCAAATTCGAACAGATCGATATCGTGCGGGTCGGACAGACCAGCAGGGTTGCCAGGATGTTGAGTCATGTGCGCTCCTGCGTCGGCAAGGATTTCGCCGGGGGTAAATCGGTTTGCAAAGCAGTCCGCGGAACTCATGCGCTGCCCGGCGTTGCTCAGTATGCCCAAGCGCGTTACCTAAGCAGCGGCCCGCCTGTGCAATAGCATACCGATGAAAAGCCCGAAATCATATCCGTTTTGTCTTTTCGAGTCAAACACTTAAGCCCGTACACGTGCGCTACCCGCACAACCCCGTACGACCCGCCTCTCTAGCCGTTGGTTGCACATGCCAGATTCCCTCAATCGCCCGCCACGCCTGATCCTGGCGTCGAGTTCACCCTATCGCCGCGAGCTGCTTGAGCGCCTGCGGATTCCGTTCGAAGTCGTCGTGCCGGCGATCGACGAAACGCCGCTCACCGGCGAAACGCCCGAAGTGACGGCCCTGCGCCTCGCCGAGGCAAAAGCCCGTGCGGTGGCAAACAACCTCGGCGCCGGTGAAGCCGCACTCGTCATCGGCTCGGATCAGGTCGCCACCTACAACGGCCTGCAGATCGGCAAGCCCGGCACGCACGACAAGGCACTCGCCCAACTGCAGGCAATGCGCGGCCGCGAAGTGCTGTTTCATAGTGCGCTGTGCCTGTTCGACAGCCGTTCGGGGGCGGCACAAGCCGTCGACGTCATCACTCGCGTGCAATTCCGCGACCTGCCGGACGCCGCGCTGGACGCCTATCTGCGTGCCGAAACGCCCTACGACGTGGCGGGCAGCGCCAAATCCGAGGGCCTCGGCATCGCCGTGCTCGAAGCAATTCACTCGGACGACCCGACCGCACTGGTCGGACTGCCGCTGATCGCACTGTCGCGCATGCTGCTCGCAGTGGGCTATCCACTCCTGGGGGCGCAATGAGCGGCACCTTATATCTGATCCCGAACACACTAGGCGAAGGCGATGCCGACGCGCTCGACGCCGTCCTGCCCGCGCCGGTGCGCGCCCGCGCGGCGTCGCTCAGCTATTACATCGGCGAAAACGCGAAAACCACTCGCGCCTTCCTGAAAAAAGTCGGCACCGAAAAGCCGATCCAGGAAATCGAGATTCGCGAACTGAACGTCAACACGCCGGCCGGCGAGATCGACAAACTGCTCGCGCCTTTGCTTGCGGGGACGGATGCGGGTCTCGTGTCCGAAGCCGGCTGTCCGGCGGTCGCCGATCCGGGCGCCCTGCTGGTGCGCCGTGCGCATGAGCGCGGCGTGAAGGTCGTGCCGTTTGTCGGACCGAGTTCGATTCTGCTGGCGTTGATGGCTTCCGGTCTGAATGGCCAGAGTTTTGCGTTCCACGGCTATCTGCCGGTCGACGCCACCGAACGGGCCAAGCGCCTGCGCGACCTGGAACAGCAGTCGCGCAAAGCCAAACAAACGCAGATCTTTATCGAGACGCCCTATCGGAATAAGCCACTGCTCGACACGTTGCTGGCGACGTGCGCGCCGTCCACGTTGGTCTGCGTCGCCGTCGATCTGACGCTGGAAACGGAAACCATCGCCAGCCGCACTGTGGCCGACTGGAAAAAGAAACCGGCTCTCGATCTCCACAAGCGGCCGGCAATTTTCCTGATCCTCGCCGTCTGACCGCTGCTGCGGCTCAAGCAGATCAGCTTGCCGATCGGTCGCGGTTTAACTAGCGGCAAAAACAAAAAAGCCCCGCGCGGTCGACACTCAACCGCACGGGGCTTTTTCCGCATTAGATCACCGCAAATTCATCTTCCCGCCAAGCGCCATCGCATGAACGGCGCCACTGCCGACTGCCGCACCGAACTTGCGCGCTACGCGGTCCGTAATGCTCTCCTTGACCGTGTAGTCGACGATATCCGGCGCCTTGAAAAGGTCGCGCGCGACGTAGTCCGCGTCGCCGAAACCATCTGCAAGCCCCAGTTCGACGCTCTTCTGCCCCGTCCAGAAAAGGCCCGAGAACATGTCCGGCGTTTCGTGCAGGCGCTTGCCGCGACCTTCACGCACGGCGTCGATGAACTGCGCGTGGATCTGATCGAGCATGTCCTGCGCATGTTCGTCCATCTTCGGGGTTTCCGGCGAGAACGGGTCGAAAAAGCCCTTGTTCTCACCCGAAGTGTGCAGGCGGCGCTGGATCCCCAGCTTATCCATCAAGCCCGTGAAGCCGAAGCTATCCATCAGCACGCCAATCGAACCAACGATGCTCGCCTTGTCCACGTAAATCTTGTCCGCCGCCGCGGCCGCGTAATAGCCACCCGATGCGCACATGTCGCCGACCACGACATACAACGGGATCGACGGATACTTGGCGCGTAGCCGGCGGATCTCGTTGTAGATAATGCCGGCCTGCACCGGGCTGCCGCCCGGGCTGTTACAGCGCAGGATCACGCCTGCCGTACCGGCGTCGCCGAACGCACTTTCAAGCGCAGTGTTGACATCTTCCGCGTTCGCGTTCGTATCAGCAGAGATTTCGCCGTCAAGCGTGATCATGGCCGTATGCCGGCCTGTGGCCGTCACCTTGTCGCCCGAGAATTCGAACGCGCCCCATACCGCCAGCAGCAGGACGATCAGGAACACAAATCGGAAGAAAATCTTCCAGCGGCGTGCCGCGCGCTGCTCGGTGATTGCCGCAAGCGCGATGCGCTCGAGCGCGGCGCGCTCCCACCCCGGCTCATCGGCAGGCGTGCGGGGACGGCCTGTCAGGGACGGTTCCTTCGGTTCGGGAGTCAAATTGTCGGACATGCGGTGCAGTGGAAAGGTCGAAGAGGAGAAAAATCAGGGCGTGGCCGGACGCAGTTCACCGTCCGGCAGCCAGAACACGGCACGGCCTTCAGGTGTGTCCCGCTCGTCAACCTGGACGGGACGCAACCGGCCGCCTCGGCACGGGCCGCCGACGCATTTGCCCGTATCTGGCGCGTAAATCGCGCCATGTGTGGCGCACATCAAGTATAAACCGGACGATTCGAAGAACTGCCCTTCGGCCCAGTCGAGTTCCATCGGCACGTGCGCGCAGCGATTCAAATAGCCGTATGCACGGCCATCATAGCGAACAAAAAATATCACGACGTCGCCACCGCCGAGCCTGGCCGCGCGCCGCACGCCGGCGCCGCCATCGACCAGTTCTTCGGACGCGCAAATGCGAACCGCTTCCGTCGCCGTCTCGGTCATACCCGTACTCACGCGTTCTCTCGCAGCCAGCCGGACAGGTCGGTCACGCTGGAGGCGACGAATTTCGGCGACAAAGCCGTCAACGAGCCGGCAGGATGCGCGCCGTATGTGACACCAATGCCCGCGACGCCCGCATTGATCGCCATTTGCAGATCGTGCGTCGTATCCCCCACCATCACCGTGCGCGCCGGATCCTGCCCCAGTTCACGCGTAAGCTCGTGCAGCATCGCGGGATGCGGCTTCGAGAAGGTTTCGTCCGCACAACGGGTGCCGTCGAACAGGCTCGTCAGACGCGACTGGTCGAGCGCGCGGTTCAGCCCGACGCGGCTCTTGCCGGTCGCCACCGCCAGCAGATAACCCTGATCGCGCAATTCCTGCAGCATCTCGCGCACGCCGACGAACAGCTCGGTGGTCTGGTCCTTCACTAAATAGTGGAAGCGATAGCGCTCCGCCAGACGCGGGTAGTCGGACGGAGCGAGCGTAGGCGCGGCGATTTGCAGCGCGTCGCGCAGGCCGAGGCCGATCACGTAGCTGGCGGCCTCATCGGCGGGAACCGGCAGACCGAGATCGCGGCATGCCGACTGGATGCTGCGCGTGATGTGCGCGGTCGAATCCATCAGCGTTCCGTCCCAGTCGAAGACGATCAGATCAAATTGCTCTCTAGCCATGCGGTGTCGTCTCCGGGTTTGACCCATTTCGTAATTCACGTAATTCATTGAGCTGCGCCACGAAACTGCGGCATTCGGCCGGCAGCGGCGCCTCGAACTGCACGGGCGCGCCGGTTGCCGGATGCGTCAGCTTAAGGCGGTATGCGTGCAGGAACATGCGTTTCAGGCCAGGCTTCGCATTGGCGCGGGCCAGCGCCTTGTTCAGCGCGAAGTCGCCGTATTTGGCATCGCCGACGATCGGCAGTTCCAGATGCTGCAAATGGACGCGAATCTGATGCGTGCGGCCGGTCTTCAGTTCCGCCTCGAGCAGCGCGTACTCCGGCCAGCGGTCAATCAGATTGAAAACCGTGTGCGACGCGAGGCCGTCGGCCTGGACGCGCACGCGCCTCTCGCCGTCCGCAGTCAAATACTTATGCAGCGGCTCCTTGACCGCGCGGCGGCGGCCCCAGTCACTCGCCCATTCGCCGTGGACGCACGCATAGTAGCGCTTATCCATCTTGTTCTCGCGAATCTGCTCGTGCAGATTGACGAGCGCGGAGCGCTTTTTGGCGAGCATCAGGATGCCGGACGTTTCACGGTCCAGCCGATGCACCAATTCGAGGAATTTCGCCTGGGGCCGGGCTTCGCGCATCTGTTCGATCACGCCGAACGCGACGCCGCTCCCACCGTGAACCGCCACACCGGCCGGTTTGTCGATCACGAGCATATGCTCGTCTTCAAAAATAATTTTGAAATCGGCGCTCGGCACCGGCGCCTGGGCGATCGCCTCGTTCGGTTGAGCGACGCGGATGGGCGGCACGCGCACCAGATCGCCCAGTTCGAGGCGGTACTGCGCGTCTATCCGACCCTTATTCACACGCACCTCGCCGCTACGCAGGATGCGGTAAATATGGCTTTTTGGCACGCCCTTACAGACGCGCAAAAGGAAGTTATCAATGCGCTGTCCGGCCGCACTGTCGTCGATCTCGATCATCGAGACCTGGTCGCTTGCGACCGATTTCTGGGATATTTTGCCTAACTCTTTCATTATGAATATAATTTGCCCAGCAGTCTGCGGCGGCCGGCGCAGTGTCCGGAATTCGGGCGGATTGCGCAGGCGCAAGCGATAAACCGTTATTTTACTTGCGCCGGGGTCTGGTTGCTCACCCTGAAAATGAGATGCAACATGTTGCACGCACGAAGTCAGTGCCCGGCAGGGACGGCGCCCACAGGCGCGTTCGGTCAAGGTCGGCTTCGACGGTAACGGAATTTTGGTAAAAAAGAATTTAACTTTCAGCTTCGGTATCGGGCGGTCTGACGCCTTGCTGTAGGAAGCTGCGAGTTGCGAAAATACGGCGTGCGCCCGAGGCGTCTTGTAGAAAATACAAGACATGGCGACGTCAAAATGAGGCGAGACACCCCCAGCGAGAAAAGACGCGCCGACTGCGCGAACTTCCCGCTGCGGCATGACCGCAGCCTCCGGCCCTCCGGTCACGCGCCCAGTTGGCGCACCGGCGCGAGTGGACGAAAGGCTTATGAAGGTCTGCTGGCAGAACCCGCGGCGTGTCGGGTCGTTATTTGAAGCCGTGTTCGCATGTGCCCTGCGGCACCGTGCCCATTTTTCAATGGGGCCGGGCCCTCTCAGGCAATTCTCCCGCCATTTTTCCCGCTCCAGCGTGCTTGTGAAAACACAATAAGGCGCGGCATGCCGCTGCCCTCGTGGCTCTCGCGACTGACAACCGCGCAGCTGAGGGCTAGCTAAGCCGCCTGGAGCCGTTCAATGAAACGAATGTTGTTCAACGCGACGCAGCAGGAAGAACTGCGCGTCGCCATCGTCGATGGGCAAAAACTCATCGATATCGACATCGAAACCGCCGGGCGCGAACAACGCAAAGGCAATATTTACAAGGGCATCATCACCCGCATCGAGCCGTCGCTCGAAGCCTGTTTCGTCAACTACGGCGAAGACCGCCACGGCTTTTTGCCGTTCAAGGAAGTCGCCCGCCAGTATTTCCGTGACGGCGTCGACATGCGCTCCGCGCGCATTCAGGACGCCCTCCGTGAAGGCCAGGAACTGATCGTTCAGGTCGAAAAGGAAGAACGCGGCAACAAGGGCGCGGCCCTCACCACCTTCATCTCGCTCGCCGGCCGGTATCTGGTTCTGATGCCGAACAACCCGCGCGGCGGTGGCGTATCGCGCCGGATCGAAGGCGACGACCGCCAGGAACTGCGCGAAACCATGGCGCAACTGCAATTGCCGGAAGGCATGAGCATCATCGCGCGCACGGCCGGGATTGGCCGCTCCGCCGAAGAACTGCAGTGGGACCTGAACTACCTGATGCAACTGTGGCGCGCCATCGAAGCTGCGTCGCAAAGCGGTTCGAGCGGCCAGCCGATGCTGATTTATCTCGAATCGAGCCTCGTTATTCGCGCGATTCGTGACTATTTCCAGCCGGATATCGGCGAAATCCTGATCGACACCACCGAAATCCATGACCAGGCTCGCGCCTTCATGGATATCGTGATGCCGGATAATGTCAGCAAGGTGAAGCGGTATCACGACGACGTGCCGCTTTTCTCGCGCTTCCAGATCGAACACCAGATCGAAACCGCGTACTCGCGCACGGTCCCACTGCCTTCGGGCGGCGCTATCGTGATCGACCACACGGAAGCGCTGGTCGCGATCGACGTGAACTCGGCACGCGCCACCAAGGGCGCCGACATCGAGGAAACGGCTGCACGCACCAACCTCGAAGCCGCCGACGAAGTGGCCCGCCAGTTGCGTCTGCGCGACCTGGGCGGCCTGATCGTGATCGACTTCATCGACATGGAATCGGCCAAGAGCCAGCGCGAAGTCGAGCAACGCCTGAAAGACGCGTTGAAGCACGACCGTGCACGCGTCCAGATGGGCAAGATCTCGCGCTTCGGCCTGATGGAACTGTCGCGTCAACGTCTGCGCCCGGCTCTGTCGGAAGGCAGCCATGTGACCTGCCCGCGCTGTAACGGCACGGGCCACATCCGCGATACCGAATCGTCCGCGCTGCAAGTGCTGCGGATCATTCAAGAAGAAGCGATGAAGGAAAACACCGCGGCGATCCATTGCCAGGTGCCGGTCGAAGTGACCGCCTTCCTGTTGAACGAAAAGCGCGCCGAAATCAACAAGATCGAATCGCGTTTCAAGGTCAACGTCGTTCTGATCCCGAACAAGCATCTCGACACGCCGCATTACAAGCTCGAGCGCCTGCGTCACGACGATGCACGCCTCGACGAGCCGCGCGCTTCGTGGAAGATGGCCGAAGAAGCAGCCCGCGAACTGGAATCGGAAACCGGTTACAGCAAGCGCGCCGAGGAAGTGAAGCCGAAGCAGGAAGCCGCGGTCAAGGGCATTACGCCCGAGAAGCCGGCCCCGAGCGCGCCGGTCCGTCCGGCGGTAACTCCGGCACCGGTGGCCGTCACTCCGGCCGGCGGCGGCTTTATCGGCTGGTTGAAGAATCTGTTCGGCATGCAGCCGGTCGCGCCAGCGCCTGTCGCACCGGCTACGACCGAAAAGCAGACGCGTCCGCAACGCGGCGAACGCACGGAGCGCGGTGAGCGCACCGGCGAACGCGGCGGCGATCGCAACCGCAACCGCCGTAGCGGCGCAGGCGGCCGCGATGCAGCAGGCCGTGGCGAAGGCACGACCGGCGGCCGTCAGGCTCAGGGGCCGCAGCCGTCGCAGCGTCGCGAGGAACGCGAACCGCGTGAAGCACGCGAAGGTCGTGAGCCGCGTGAAGCACGTGAATCGCGCGAGCCGCGTGCTAATCGTGAGCAGCGTGAACCGCGTGAGGCCCGTGAAGGACGCGAACCGCGCGAGGCTCGTGAGCCGCGTGAAGGTCGCGAGGGCCGCGAAAACCGTGACCGCGACAATCGCGGCACCGATCGTGCGGAAACCGTCGAGGGCGCACCGCGCGCCGAACGTGGCGAGCGTCAGGAACGCGGTGAACGCCGTGAGCGTGGCGAGCGCGCTGAACGTGGCGAACGCCGCAAGCAGCAGCCGGAAGCCGCAGATGCATTGACGCAGAACGACACGCAAACGGCTGAAGAACTGGCGCAAAACCAGACCGCCTTGGGCGAAAACGGTATGCCGGTCGATCAGGAAGCGGTGGCGCGTGAAGGTGAAGAGCGTCGTCGTCGCCGTCGCGGCCGTCGTGGTGGTCGTCGTGAGCGTGAAGAAGACGTGAACGGCAACCTGGCTGCGGACGTTGCGGAAGGTGAAGGCGACAACACCAATGTGACCGATGACGCACCGGTGCGCACCGCGCATCAAGCGGTCGAGCACAAGGCTGAAGTCAACGAAGCGACTGCTGTTAAGCCGGTGGAAGTGGTTGTCGCTGCTGTCGCGACGAAAACCGTTGTCGTCAGCGAATTGCACGCTGTAACCGAAACGCCGGCTCTGGCCGTCGAGCAGGCTGCGAAGGCGGAAACGGTTGTGCCGGTCGCAGAAGCGCCGGTGGTGCCGGTTGCGTTCGAGCAGGCAGTGGAAGCGCCGGTGGCGCAAGCCGTTGCCGCGCCGGTCGAAGCCGCGCAAGTTGCGCCGGCCGTCAGCGAGACGGTTTCGTTCGCCGAACCGGTCGCTCGCTTTGAAGCTCAGGTTGAAGCCCCGGTTGAAGCTCGGGTCGAAACGCCGACAGTTGCTCCGGCAGTTGAGGCGCAAGCCGCACCGGCTCCAGTGGAAACCATCGCTCCGGCAGCAGTGGTCGAAGCACCGGCCGCCCAGCCGGCACGGCAAGCCGATATCTTCGAAGCGCAACCGGTCGTTGCAGCGGTCGCACCGGCAGTTGAAGCGGTCGTTGAACCGGCAGCAGTCGAGCCGGCGCCCGTTGCCGTTGCTGTGCCGCAAGCGCCGCAAGCGCCACGTTATGCCGGTGTGTCGGCTGAAGCCCTGAAGCCGGTGCTGGAACAAGCCGGTCTCGTCTGGGTGAACACCGACGCCGACAAGCTGCGGGCCGCGCAGGAAGCTGCTGCGCAAGCGGCCAAGCCGGTTCGCGTGGGTCGCGAGCGTAAGGCATTGCCGCCGGTCGAAACTGCGCCGATGCAAATGGTAGAAACCGGTAAGCATCCGCAGTAAGCGAACCGCCACCATGCAAAAAGCCCGCCCTCACCGGCGGGCTTTTTGTTTTATGGGCGCCGCGCACCCGTCCGCTTGCGGGCTTTATTCCACTCCCCGTATACCCGGACGGCGTCTGGAGGCCGGCAGCCGCTGGATGCATTTCCGCTAGAATGAAGATCTAGGTTCCAATCGCAGCAGCACTTGAGCAGCCCGAAACGAAGCATCAAGCGAAGCAATTCATGTCCCGACGCATCATCCCTGTTGCCGATCTCAGTGCGGTGCCGGTCATTACCGGCCCCGTGCAGGCGCCTAGCGGCGCGTTGCACGACACGCTGGCGCGCCCGCTGCGCGATCTGCGCATCTCGGTGACGGACCGCTGCAATTTCCGCTGCGTCTACTGCATGCCGCGCGCGGTGTTCGACAAGGATTACGCGTTCTTGCCGCATAGCGCATTACTCAGCTTCGAAGAAATCGAACGGCTGGCGCGGCTCTTCGTCGCACATGGCGTCGAGAAAATCCGTCTTACGGGTGGCGAGCCGCTCCTGCGCAAAAATCTGGAATTCCTGATCGAACGGCTCGCGCAACTCGCCACGCCGGAAGGCCGCCCACTCGATCTGACGCTGACCACCAACGGCTCGCTGCTGGAGCGCAAGGCGCGCAGCCTGAAAGACGCCGGCCTGACCCGCGTGACGGTGAGTCTCGACGCGCTCGACGACACCCTGTTTCGCCGCATGAACGACGCCGACTTCGCGGTCGCCGACGTGCTGGACGGGATCGCCGCGGCGCAAGCGGTGGGGCTCGCGCCGGTGAAAGTCAACATGGTCGTCAAACGTGGCACCAACGACGGCGAAATCGTGCCAATGGCGCGTCATTTTAAGGACTCGGGCTCGGTACTGCGCTTTATCGAGTACATGGACGTGGGCACGTCGAACGGCTGGAACATGACCGAGGTGCTGCCTTCCGCCGACGTCGTGACGCGCATCGCCGAGCATTTCCCGCTCATGCCGCTCGAAGCGCACAGTGCGGCAGAAACCGCCCAGCGCTGGGGTTACGTGGATGGCGGTGGCGAAATCGGCGTGATTTCGAGTGTGACACGCGCGTTTTGCGGCAGTTGTACGCGAGCGCGTCTGTCGACCGAGGGCAAGCTGTATCTGTGCCTGTTCGCCTCGTCCGGTCACGATCTGCGCGCGTTGCTTCGCAGCGGCGCGAGCGACGCCGATATCGCCACCGCCGTCGCCGAAATCTGGCAAGGCCGCAGCGACCGTTATTCGCAATTGCGCGGCAGCAATGCAGCCGCACCCCGCGCGCAGGACGCCCGCCGCGTGGAAATGTCGTACATCGGCGGCTAAGCGGCCGCGCCCATGAACCCGGCTCGCGAACACATCACCGGTCTGGTCCTGGCGGGCGGACGCGGCATGCGTATGGGCGGCGTCGATAAGGGACTGCAAACGCTGCACGGCGAGCCGCTCGCCGCTCACGTGCTGAAGCGACTCGCACCGCAAACCGGCGCCCTCCTGATCAGCGCCAATCGTCACCCTGAGGCCTACACGGCGCTGGGCGCGCCGTTCGGCGCCAGGGTGCTTGCCGATACCCTACCCGGCTTTCCTGGACCGTTGGCGGGCCTGCTCGCCGGGCTGCGCGCGGCCGGCACCGCGTACGTACTAAGCGCACCCTGCGACACGCCTGGACTGCCCGCCGAACTCGCAGCCCGCCTCACGCAAGCACTCGACTCGAATCAGGCCGACATCGCCACCGTCACGACCACCGACGCCGAAGGCCACGTCTCGCTCCATCCCGTGTTCGCGTTGCTGCGCACGAGCCTCGCCGACGACCTGGCGGCCTTTCTCGAAGCCGGCGAGCGTAAGGTCCGCGCGTGGTACGCGCGCCACAAGACGGTCGAAGTCGCCTTTACCGACGAGCGCGCGTTTTACAATATCAATTCGTTACAAGAACTCGCCGACCTCGAGCGTTGTTGAGGCCCCGGTTGAAATCCCGCTCCGGCCGCACGGCAACAGCCGCTTCCGCCGCCGATCGCGACGTCCAGCCCTTCATGACCACGCTTAACGAATTTTCCCGCTGCGTCGCGCAGTACGATCCTCATGCGCTACCTGTTTCGGCCGCCCAGGCGATCGTCCGTCAGTGGGCCACGCCCGTCACGGCGGTCGAACGCGTGCCATTGCGCGATGCGCTCGGCCGCGTGCTGGCGGCCGATATCGTCTCGCCGATCGACGTCCCGTCGCACGACAATTCGGCCATGGACGGCTACGCGTTCAACGGCGCGGCATTGGCAACCAGTGAATCCACGATCGATTTGACGATCGTCGGCAAAGCGCTGGCCGGTCATCCGTTCCCGGGCCTCGTGGACACGACGCAATGCGTACGCGTCATGACGGGCGCCTCTATGCCGGCTGACTGCGACACCGTCGTGCCGCAGGAGCTTGTCGAGCGCAGCGCCGATTCCACCTCGATCCGTTTTGCGGCCAACGCCTTGCGGGGCGGCGCCAATCGGCGCCTCGCCGGCGAAGACCTCGCCCGCGGCCATGCCGCGCTACGCGCCGGCCGCATCATACGCGCGTCGGACCTCGGTTTGCTCGCTTCGCTCGGCATTGGTGAAGTCAACGTGCGGCGACGCTTGCGCGTCGCGTTTTTCTCAACCGGCGACGAATTGCGCTCGCTCGGCGAGCCGCTCGACCCGGGTTCGGTGTACGACAGCAACCGCTACACGCTGTTTGCGATGCTTCGGCGCCTGAACATGGATACGCTCGATCTGGGTGTGGTGCGCGACGAACCCGCGGCGCTCGAGGCTGCATTGCGCAGCGCCGCAGCCAGCGCCGACGTGGTGTTGACGTCGGGCGGCGTCTCGGTGGGCGAGGCGGATTTCACCAAGCAATTGCTGCAGACGTTCGGCGACGTCGCCTTCTGGAGTCTCGCGATGCGTCCGGGCCGGCCGCTCGCTTTTGGCCGCGTCTGGTCCGGCGAACATCCGGGTCTCGGGCTACCCGCGTTATTCTTCGGCTTGCCGGGTAATCCCGTGGCCGTGATGGTGACGTTCTACCAGATCGTGCGCGAAGCGTTGCTGCTGATGTCCGGCGCGACGCCGCAGGCGCTGCCGGTCTTGCGCGCCGCCAGCCGCCAGGCCATCCGCAAGCGCGCCGGCCGCACCGAGTACCAGCGCGGCGTCGCCGGGCAGGATGCGCACGGCCAATGGCATGTCACGCCGACCGGCTCGCAAAGCTCCGGCGTCTTGAGTTCTATGAGCGAAGCAAATTGTTTCATCGTTCTCGGGCACGATGAAGCCGATATTGGCGAGGGCGAGCACGTCGATATCATGTTGTTCGACGGCCTGATCTGACGCCTGACTGCACGCTTTCACGGCGGCGTTTTACGGCCGCGCCGGCAGCCGCATTTGCAGCTTTACCCATTACCACTACGACACACGGGTTTGACTTACATGAAAAAACAGATCTCGTTCATTGCACCGGGACAGACGGCCAAAGCGCTTATCCTCGTGTACCTGACATTCTCGGTGCCGATCGTGCTGCTCGGCGTGCTGGTGGCGTTCATCCGCTATGGCTCGGTCGAACTGAGCACCGTGTTCAGCGCGCTGCTGCTGAACGCGATTCTCGGCTTCATCCTGCTGTGGATTGCGTGCCACGCCTACAACTGGGTGGCCTCGCGCTTTGGCGGCATCGAAATCCAGTTGACCGACGCGCCGGAAGAAGCGTAATGCCCGCGACGATCCGCACCGCGACACCCGCGGATACGAGCGCTATCTTCGCGCTGACGTACGAGCTGGCCGAATTCGAAAGCCTCACGCACGTATTTGTCGCGACCGAGGACGGATTGCGCGACGCCCTGTTCGGCGCGCGGCCCTCGATCGAAGCGCTCGTCGCGGAAAACGAAGGACGCATCGTCGGCTATGCGCTGTTCTTCCACAATTACTCGAGCTTCGCCGGCAAGCGCGGGCTGTATCTCGAAGATGTCTACGTGCAACCGAGTCAACGCGGCAGTGGTCTAGGCGCCGCGATGCTGGCTAGGCTGGCGGCACTGGCAGTAGAGCGACAGTGCGGACGCTTTGAATGGACCGTGCTCGACTGGAACAAGCAGGCCATTAGCTTCTACGAAAAATTGGGCGCGACAGTGATGCCGGATTGGCGCGTCGTGCGTCTGACGGGCGACGCGCTGGAACAGTTGGCCGCAGCAGCCGCCTCCTGAGTTTTAGTTTGGGCCAACCGTCAGACTCTACTGTTCGTCGGGATCCACGCCCGTCAGCGCATCGCCGAGCAACCCGCTCGCCTCTTCCCCCGGCAACGCCTCGACGTCACGCAGCTTACGGTTCATGACGCGGGTGCGCGTTTCCGCGGCTTCGATCGAACGCGTAACGGTTTCAAGCTGCGCCTTGGTCCTGGCCAGCACGTCACCGAATTTTCCGAACTCTGTTTTCACCGCGCCGAGCACTTGCCACACTTCGCTCGACCGCTTCTCGATCGCTAGCGTTCGGAAACCCATTTGCAGACTATTGAGCAAAGCGGTCAGCGTGGTCGGGCCGGCAATCGTCACGCGATAGTCGCGCTGCAGCAGGTCCGTCAGGCCCGGCCGACGCAGGACTTCTGCGTACAGGCCTTCGGTCGGCAGAAATAGCAGCGCGAAATCGGTGGTGTGCGGCGGCGACACGTACTTTTCTGCGATCGTGCGCGCCTCGGCGCGAATCCGCGCTTCAAGCGCGCGCGACGCCTCCTCCACCGCAACCGGATCGGCACGTTCCTGAGCCTCGATCAGCCGCTCGTAGTCTTCGCGCGGGAACTTGGCGTCGATCGGCAGCCAGACCGGCGTAGCTGGACCACCCACCTCCGCGCGGCCCGGCAGTTTGATTGCGAACTCGACGCGATCGGCGCTCTTCGGTACCGTCGCGACGTTCTTTGCGTATTGATCCGCCGTGAGCAGTTGTTCGAGCAATGCTTCGAGCTGCACTTCTCCCCACGTGCCACGCGTTTTGACGTTAGTGAGCACTTTCTTCAGATCGCCGACACCCGCAGCCAGCGTCTGCATTTCACCGAGACCGCGATGCACCTGTTCCAGCCGGTCCGACACCAGCTTGAACGATTCGCCCAGGCGTTGTTCGAGCGTGGCGTGCAATTTTTCGTCGACGGTGCGGCGCATCTCGTCGAGCTTGGTCGAGTTGTTGGCCTCGATGTCTTTCAGCCGCTGCTCGATCGTCGCACGCACTTCGGCGAAGCGGCGATCGTTCGCCTCGGTGAGTTGACCCAGTTGCAGGGTCAGCGTGTCGCCGAACTGCTTGAGCGTGCGCCCTTGCTCATCGCGTGCCTGCTGGGCCTGCTGCTGCAGGCTGTGGCGCACTGCGTCGAGTTGCTGCGCGAAGCCATCGATCTTGCCGCCCTGCACCGTCGTCATACTGCTGAATTGCGATGCCAGCGTTTGCTGAAAGTGTGCGAATCCGCTGCTCTGCTCGGTACGCGAGACGCGCGCCGTTTCGGTGATGTCATTGCGCAGTTGCCGCTCGAGCCGCTCATAAGCATGCGACTGCGCATCCGCCGCTGTGTCGATACGTTCGCTGAGATTCTCGAATTGCTCGCTTCCGTCAGCGCGACTAAGGCCGCGCATCAGCAATGCCAACGCGATGACCAAGGCGACCGCCAGCACGGCAACGGCCGCCACCAGAATCATTGTCATGAACGCGCCCTGCCGATGACCTCGGGGTTGATCGGATTCGGTGGCCGGCCGGCGCGCGGGCCTTCACCCAGCGCTGCGATCAGATTGTCCGCGGCGAGGTTTGCCATGGCGCGGCGCGTTGCCTCGGTCGCGCTGGCGATGTGCGGCGTCAGTACGACATTCGGCACGGTCAGCAGATCCGGATTCAGATTCGGCTCGCCTTCGTAGACATCGAGACCGGCGGCGGCGATCTGCTTCGTACGCAGTGCTTCGACCAGCGCCGCATCGTCAACGATGCCGCCGCGTGCGATGTTGGTAAGCGTTGCGGTCGGCTTCATCTGCGCGAGTTCGGCAGCGCCGATCGTATGGTGGTTTTCCTTCGTGTACGGCAAGACGAGCACCACGTGATCGGCGCGCTGCAGCAGGTCCTGTTTGGACGCGTATTCCGCGTTCAACTCCGCCTCGATCTCCGGCGCGACTCGCGAACGGTTGTGATAGATCACCTGCATGTTGAAACCCTTCGCGCGACGCGCCAGCGCCTGCCCAATCCGGCCCATGCCGATCACGCCGAGTGTCGAACCGTAAAGGTCGGTGCCGAGAAAACCGTCATAGGCCCACTTCTGCCATTTGCCGGCGCGCAGCCAGTGCTCCGATTCGGCAATGCGGCGCGCCGCGGCCATCATCAGCGCCCAGCCGAAATCGGCGGTCGATTCGTTCAGCACGTCCGGCGTGTTGGTGCCGAGTACGTTCGCCGCGTTGAACGCAGCCATGTCGAAGTTGTTGTAGCCCACTGCCATGTTCGACACCACGCGCAGACGCGGCGCCGCTGCGAGCGCCGCCGCGCCGACCGGATCGCCCGCGGTCAGCGCGCCGTCTTTATCCGCGAGACGTCGCGTCAACTCGTCTGCGGGCAACACATCGCCCTGGTGCCAGTCGACATCGAAATACTGTTTGAGCCGTTCGATCACATCGGGAAAGATCGGACGGGCGACGAGGATCTTCTGCATTGCAATTCTCCGGAAAGCGCGTCGAGTCCAACGACCTCGGCGTCAGGATAAGCGTGAAATCAGGCGTCAAAAAAACAGCCAGCCGGTGACGAGAAACAGCGGCATGAGCACCACAACCGACCAGCCGAGATACGAAAAAAAGCTCGGCATGCGAATGCCGCGCGACTCCGCGATCGCTTTCACCATGAAGTTCGGTGCATTGCCGATATACGTGTTGGCGCCCATGAACACCGCGCCGGCCGAGATCGCCGCGAGCGTCGTGGCACCGGTGGTCATCAATGTCTGCGCGTCGCCGCCGGCCAGGTTGAAGAACACCAGGTAGGTCGGCGCATTGTCGAGAAACGACGATAGCAGGCCAGTCGCCCAAAAGTACATCAGGTCGTGGGGCTGACCGGACGGGTTGACCAGATGGACGATGCCGGCGAACGCGCCCGCCTCACCGGCACGCAGGATCGTGATGACCGGCGCGATCGTCACGAAGATGCCGGCAAACAGTTTGGCGACCTCTTCGATCGGTGCCCAGTTGAAGTCATTACCCGCGCGTGCCGCGCGCGGCGTCAGTGCCAGCGAGAGCAAGGTGACGCCGATCAGCGCGACATCGCGCACGGCATTTTGCAACGCGACGTGCGTACCGAAAACGTCGAACACGATGTCTGACTTCCAGAACCCACTCATCAGAACCAGCGCAATCACGGCAGCGAGAAGCACGAAGTTGATCCTGCCGTCGACGCCTAGCGGCGGCGAATCCGGCGTCGGGTCGAGAAAGCGCGAACGCTCTTCTTCACGCCGATGAAAATAGTACGAATCCAATGCATAGAACGCGGCCAGCAGCACGACGCAGACAAACAGCATCGGCAACGCCAGATGCGTGGTGGTCCAGAAGAAACTGACGCCTTGCAGGAAGCCGAGAAAGAGCGGCGGGTCGCCGAGCGGCGACAACGAGCCGCCCGCGTTCGCGACCAGAAAGATGAAGAACACCACCACATGAACGACGTGCTTGCGATTGTCGTTAGCGCGCAGCAATGGGCGGATCAGCAGCATCGCCGCACCGGTCGTGCCCATGATGCTGGCCAATAGTGTGCCGAGCGCGAGAATCGCGGTATTCAGACGCGGCGTGCCATGCAGATTGCCGCGCACGCAGATGCCTCCCGCGACCGTATAAAGCGCCGTCAGTAACACGATGAACGGAATGTATTCTTCGAGCACCGCGTGCACCAGCGTTCCGAATGCGGCGCCCGTGCCGAAAGCAAGCGCAAACGGTACCAGGAAGAGCAACGCCCACGCTGCCGCGATCTTGCCGAAATGGTGATGCCAGAATGCCGGCGCGACCAACGGAAACACCGCGATAGACAACAGCACGCCCGCAAAGGGCAAGCCCCACAATGCCGACAAGCTCGCGCCGTCGATCGTAGCCGCCGATGCCAGTTGAGGCCACCCTGCCAGCGTCAATGCAGCGGCGAGCACCATGCTCGCCCCTACGGCATGTCGTTTCATATTCTTGAAGTCCTTGTAACTGCGGGCAGCCGTGCGCGCCGCAAGGAGACAGCGACGCGTGCCGCGCTCAGGCGCCACGTACGACGATCACATGCACCCGATACGGCCCATGTGCGCCAAGCACGATAGTCTGTTCGATATCGCCGGTGCGCGATGGCCCGGAGACAAAATTGACGGCGCGCGGAAGTTCACCGCGTTCGCTACGGATCAGCCCGAACGCCTCTTCATGTCCCGAGACGATGCGCGAAGCCGGCACGATTGCAATATGCGTTTCCGGCAACAGACCTGCCGATGCGTAGGTTTCCGGTCCGGACAACAGAACGAGCGTGCCCGTCTCGGCGGTCGCACAGAAGCAGCCAGTGAGCCCGACCACGTCGCCGTCTTCAGGTTTGCGGAATTCGACGTTGAGGCCGGCTTCGGCCCATTGCAGATCTTGCAGGGTTTGCCATGCGATAGCCTGCAGCGGCAAAGCGTGTTCAGTGAGGTAGCGATGCGCGGCGGAAGGCACGTCGCCCAGCGATTCGACGGTATCGACGGTGGTCGCCATTCTCTGCGCTTCTTCGATGAAGCGCGTGGTCAGATCGGCCGGCATCTCCGGACGCGGACCCTCGGGATGGCGCGCCAGATAATCCGCAGCCGCCTCGCGCTCGGGAGCGGACGGTTCAGGCTCACGCCCCTGCGCTGCGCGGATGCGCGCCAGGATGTTGCGGCGGGCAATCGATGTGTCCATATGCGAAATCCTCGTGTCGACAGCCGTGCGATATGGCGGGAATTATACCGGCCACCCTGGGCGCGAACACCCTGGCCGAACGGCCTGGGGCAACGTATCGACCACGCGGCGAACACGATCTCAGCAAGATATCGACACAAGACAGCGGCGCATAAGTCGCACACGCGCCGCGCAGACGCCACGTTACTTCGCAGCGTCTTCCTCGGGCTGCGCAATGCCGAACACCTGACGCAGATACGCGAGATAGGCCTTGTCTTCGCACATGTTCTTGCCCGGCGAATCCGACAGCTTCGCCACCGGCTGACCGTTGCAGCGAACCATCTTGATGACGATCTGCAAGGGGTTGTAGCCCAGGTCGTTTGTCAGATTGGTTCCTACGCCGAATGCCAGCTTGCAGCGGCCGCGGAAACGCTCGTACAGTTGCAGCACTTTGGGAATGTCGAGCGCGTCGGAGAACACGAGGATCTTGGTGCGCGGGTCGCAGCGGTTCGCCTCGTAGTGCTTGAGCAGGCGCTCGCCCCAGTCGAACGGGTCGCCGGAATCGTGGCGCGCGCCGTCGAACAGCTTGCAGAAGTACATGTCGAAGTCGCGCAGGAACGCCTCCATGCCGTACACATCCGACAGGGCGATACCCAGGTCGCCGCGATACTCCTTCGCCCACATCTCGAAGCCGAAGATCTGCGAATCGCGCAACCGCGGACCGAGCGCCTGACACGCCTGCAGGTATTCATGCGCCATCGTGCCGAGCGGCGTGAGGCTGTGCTTCATCGCGTAGAAGACGTTGCTGGTGCCGGCGAATTGTTCGCCGAGGCCGTCTTTCAGCGTGAGGATCACTTCTTCGTGCCATTGCTTCGAGAAGCGGCGGCGCGTGCCGTAGTCGGCGATCTTGCAGTCGGCGAATTCCGGGCGCGCGCCGAGCAGCTTGATCTTCTCGACGAGACGGCCGCGCCCTTCGCTGTAGTCAGGTTTCTGCTGGGTGTTGCGGAAGTAGACTTCGTTGACGATCGCAAGCATCGGGATCTCGAACAGGATCGTGTGCAGCCACGGCCCCTTGATCTCGATGTCGATTTCACCATTGCCCTTCGGCGAGGGCGAAATCGAAATGTATTTCTCGTTCAAATGGAACAGCGCGAGAAACTCGATGAAGTCGCCCTTGATGAAGCGCATGCGCCGCAGGTAGTCGAGTTCGTCGTCGGTGAAGCGCAGATCGCAGAGCTTGCGCACTTCGTCGCGAATCTCGCCGATATACGGCACGAGGTCGACATTCGGCGTGCGGCAGCGAAACCGGTACTCGACGTTCGCCGCGGGAAAGTGATGCAACACCACTTGCATCATCGTGAACTTGTACAGATCGGTGTCGAGCAGCGAAGTAATAATCATGATGGTGCGAACTGGACTGCAGGAAAAACGGAAGGCTTGGCTCGACCAACCGCGTCAACCCATGCGCGTGCGGCGCGCCCCGTGCGCGCCAACCTGACGCATGTTACCCGAATGCATCCGGATTCAGCACGCCGGCGGGCGGCGCTCGCCGGACGCCATAAACTAATCACAAAAACGTATAAAAGCCGTTGCCCGATGCTGCATGCGGCTCTTGACGTTACGTTACAATAGCGTTTTTGGCGTTTCGCCTCCCCTGATTCCGCATGCAGGAGCTGCCTGAATGACTCACGTTGTGACCGAAAGCTGCATCAAGTGCCGCTATACCGACTGCGTCGATGTGTGCCCGGTGGACTGCTTTCGCGAAGGTCCCAACTTCCTCGCGATCGACCCCGACGAATGCATCGACTGCGCCGTGTGCGTGGCCGAATGCCCGGTGAACGCCATTTATGCCGAAGAAGACGTGCCGGGCGACCAGCAGCACTTCACCGAGCTGAATGCCGATCTCGCGAAGAACTGGCCGAGCATCACCAAGACCAAAGCGCCGCTGCCGGAAGCCGACGAATTCAAGGACGTGAAGGAAAAGCTGGCCCTGCTCGTACGCTGAGCGGCGCGGCCTGCACCCCGCTGTTGCATTCGGACCAAATCGAGATGAATGCAGGGTATTGACAGGCGCCTAGTCACCTCCTACAATTTCGCTTCTCTGCTGTTTGTTGTTCTGTTCCTCGATAGCTCAGTCGGTAGAGCGCCGGACTGTTAATCCGTAGGTCCCTGGTTCGAGCCCAGGTCGAGGAGCCAAGAATTGCAAAAGCCCGTTAACCAATACGGGCTTTTTTATGTAGATCAAGTTGTACTGCTGTTCCTCGATAGCTCAGTCGGTAGAGCGCCGGACTGTTAATCCGTAGGTCCCTGGTTCGAGCCCAGGTCGAGGAGCCAAAATTTTGAAAGGCCCGCATTCGTGCGGGCCTTTTTGTTTTGGTCTGGCCTATTTGAATGCCGGATCCGGTGGCTTGAATCGGGGGGCGACGGTCCGTTCCGGCCGGAAGATTGCGCATGCCCCAGAGCATTTGCACTGACCCTCTGGCGGACACGCCGTTATACGATGGCGCTTTATCGACGCCGATCTCTCGCGCCCAACCCAAGCACTCATTCCCGGCCCTCCCATGAATCCCACCGTGTTGCGCATCGCACTTGCAGTCACTACCGCCCTGCTCCTGTCCTCGGTCCACAGCGAAGAAGTCGGCAGCGTCAATACCAACTTCCGCATTACCGGTTCCGATCGCGTGGTCGTCGAGGCCTATGACGATCCGCTCGTCCAGGGCGTGACCTGCTACGTGTCGCGGGCGCGCACGGGTGGCGTCAAGGGGACACTGGGCATCGCCGAAGATCCGACCGAGGCGTCGATCGCTTGTCGGCAAGTGGGCGCGATTCATTTCACCGGCCCCGTGAAGCAGCAATCCGATGTGTTCTCGGTCAGCATGTCGCTGATCTTCAAATCGCTGCATGTGGTGCGGGTGGTCGACGCGAAGCGCAACACGCTGGTGTACATGACTTACAGCGACCGCATCGTCAGCGGCAGTGCGAAGAACAGCGTGAGCGCCGTGCCGATGCCGGCCGGCACGACAATTCCGGTCAAGTAACCGCCGCCCCGCGGCAAAGCTCACAGCGCAAAGACATACACGCGTGAGTCACCGCAAAGGCCACGGCGCGCTACACTGACTGGTCATGCCGGATCGCCGGTACTACCGGACCGCAGGATCGCCAGACTTTCACCATGACCGCCCATCGTTTCCAGGATTCCGCCCGCTACTGGCGTACGCCGCTTTTGCCCGGCGCGGATCTGCTCACAGCGGAATATCACGATCACGAGTTCTCGCCGCATTGGCACGATGCGTACACGATTCCGGTGATCGTCGCCGGCGCCGAGGGCTATCGGTATCTCGGCTCGGACTATGTCGCCGAAGCGGGCAGCGTGCCGATCATCAATCCGGGAGAACTGCACACGGGCTCCAAGGCTGTCGAGGCAGGCTGGCGCTATCGCGTGATGTATGCGCCGGTGGATTTCATTCACGAGCTTGCCAACGACGTTGCCGGCAAGCCGCAAGCATTGCCGTGGTTCGCGCCGGGCGTCATCCGCGATCCCGATCTGGCGCAGCGGCTGGCGCGCGCGCACTGTCTGCTGGAGGCCGGCGACGATCCGCTCGCCGCCGAGGCCGCGATGCTTGACGCGCTGTCCACCTTGCTGGTCCGCTACTCGCAAACGCAGCCGGAAGCGTGGCGCCTCGCCGCCGACGACGCCCGCGTCGCGACGATGCAGGAGCGCCTGACCGGCGACCTCGCCGAAGCTGTCACGCTGGCCGAGGTCGCGCAGGCAGCGGGACTCTCGCCCTTCCACGCCGCGCGCCTTTTCACGCAGACCACCGGATTGCCGCCGCACGCGTGGCGCAATCAGGTGCGCTTGCAGCGCGCGCTCGCGCCATTGCGAGCGGGCGTTTCGGTGACCGATGTCGCCGCGGCAAGCGGTTTCACGGATCAAAGCCATTTCACGCGCCATTTCAGGCGCATGTTCGGCGTGCCGCCGGGGCGCTGGCAAGGCAGTTGACGCACGCTTCGCCCCCATCCACCGCAAGAACGTACAAGCCCCCGCCCAGCCTTGCCCGCTATCCTTTGCGCATCAAGGAGGCAAGATTGACCCATTCCAACCCAGGCCAGCCCTCAAGCACAGGCCACTTAAAAGAATTCACCGCCGGCGCGCGCGACATCATCCCGATGATGGTCGGCGCGGCGCCCTTCGGCGTGATCTTCGGCACCCTGGTCGCGTCCGGCCCGCTGCATCTGTGGCATGGACAACTGATGTCGCTCGTCGTGTTCGCCGGTTCCGCGCAATTCATCGCATTGGGCCTGATCGCCGGCCACGCGAGTTTTGCGGTGATCTGGGCGACCACGCTCGTCGTCAACCTGCGTCACGTGCTGTATAGCGCGACGCTCGCGCCGCACGTCGCGCACCTGCCCTCGCGCTGGCGCTGGGCGCTCGGCGCGCTGCTCACCGACGAAGTCTTCGCGGTCGCGTGGGAACATTACCGGCATCGGGAGCCCGGCACGGTCGGCCCGCACTACTTCTTTGGCGCGGGTCTGGCCATGTACCTGAACTGGCAGATCTGGACCGTCGCCGGCCTGCTGTTCGGCGCGGCCTTTCCGGGCCTGCAGTCGCTCGGGCTCGATTTCGCGATGGTCGCCACTTTCATCGCGATCGTCGTGCCGCAGCTCGTCGCGCTGCGCTATATCGCTGCGGCCGCGACCGCGGGCACGCTGGCTTTCTTCTGGCAGGCGTGGCCGTACAAGCTCGGCCTGCTCGGCGCCGTGTTCGCGGGTGTGGCAATCGGTGTCTTGCTGTCGGCGCCGCGATTTGGGCGAGGCGCGCGGGGAAATCGCGAATCCTCGCGAGCAACTTCGCGCGAAACCTCACAGGGCCCCCACCGGGAAGCCCCGCGGAAAACCTCAAAGGAAACCATGGAGGCGTCGCGATGAACTACGTCGTTCTGATCCTCGGCATGGCCGCCATTACGTGGGTGATCCGCGCCGCCGTCTTCGTGCTCGGCGACCGGCTGGTGTTTCCGCCGCTCGTGCGCACCGCGCTCGGCTTCGTGCCCGTTACCGTGCTGACGGCGATCATCGTCCCGATGGCGGTCTCGCCGCACGGCGCCGGCGCCGAACTGACCTGGCGCAATCCGCAACTGGTCGGGGCGCTGGCCGCCATCGTAGTCAGCGCGCTGACGCGCCGACCGCTCCTGACCATCGCGGTCGGCCTGACAGTCTTTTTTGTCTGGCAAGGCGTTGTGCTTAAATAGGCGCTGTTCGACGCCTACATCGCGTGCAAACGGCGCCCAGATTGCCATAGGCGCCAGGCGCGGCGGGCTCGGGATTGGGGTGGCGCCCGCCATGCGCTGCCCTAGCAGGCGACGCATTCCTCTAAAGCCGCCGCCGGCGCCTCGCGCACCCTTAAGTTTTCCCTGAATCCGCCGATAAGATGTCGAGGTCCGCTCGTCGGGATACGTCCCGCTGGTTACGCGGCAACAGGCAGCAATCAACCGCGCCGGCATAGGCGTCGCGTCTCACGGGGTCCGTGCGCGAACGCCGACATGACGAAGCAGCGCGGCAGGACCAAACGGGATAACACATGGGTCAGATCACCCTCACACTCAAAGACGAGACCATTGCGACGCTACGCAAGGACTTCGACGCATTTCTGCGGGTTTCGCTGAAGCTCGATCCGCAGTTCGCGACGCCGTCGTTTGAGGACTTTTTGCGCGCCAAGCTGCTCGACAACATGGTGCCGCTAACCGAACACGCGGTTCAGCGGATGTTGCAGGGCGGCCAGTACGCATGGGCGAAACGCACGCTGGACAAGGAATTCCCGGACGTCGTCGCGATCCTGATGAGGCAGGCGGGGGAATTCGGTTTCGGCTTTGCAGCCCGTTCGGAATGGACGCCGGAAGAGCTCGCCAAGCAGTGCCGCGACTGGGCCGCTGCCATCGTCAAGGAAGCGGAAGGCGACGCGGCGTTGATCGATCCTCTCGCGGCGCAGATCAAGAGCGCCGCGCAGGACATCCAGGCGCTCGAGGAAGTCATGCAGACGCCGGCCTGGCGTCTGGTGGAATCGCTGCGTCAGCGCGTCTACGAAGCCAAAGTAGCGTGCGAAACGAGCGTGGGCAGCACTGCGCGCGAAAAGCTCGGCGAACTGCGAGGACTGCTGCGCCTGGGCATTTCGCACGGCTCGTTCCAGAAGCAGGAAGCGCAGCAGATCATGGAGTATTTGCGCCTGCTGAAGCCGGAGATTTTCGTCGAAGAACCGTATGACGTGTTCTCACGCCTCGCCGCCTGGCTGCGCAATTTCTTTGTGCCGCCACGGCCGGTGCCGCAACAGCAACAACAACGGCAGTCACGGTAAAAGCAGGTTCAATCCCACATCTTTCTGAGCTTCGCCCCAATCTCGATCTTCGCTTGCGCCGCCGTTGCCAGTCCCGCCGCTGTCGGCGCGCTCGGCAACGGCACGCGCGGCCAGGCGTAGGCGTCGAACAAGGGCATCAGATGCGCCGGAATGAACCGCGTGCGCGACGCCCACACGTGACGGTCGCCCATATGGGTCTGGTTGTGCACGTAAAAGCGCTGCGGCACGACGATATGCAGGTCTTCCTTCGCGCGCGTCATCGCCACGTACAACAGGCGGCGTTCCTCGTCGATTTCCTCTTCGCTGCCGGTGCCGAGATCGGATGGAATGCAACCGTCGACGCCATTCAGCACGAACACGTTGCGCCACTCCTGCCCTTTCGCCGAATGAATCGTTGACAGGATCAGGTAGTCCTCGTCGATCAGCGGCACGCCGGATTCGTCGCTCGTCGCGTCGGGTGGATCGAGTGTCAGCTCAGTCAGGAAGCGTTCGCGCGACGCATAGGTGCCCGCGATGCTTTCCATCTGCAGCACGTCCGCATGACGGATCGCCGCGTCCTCATGGTTGCGCTCGAGATGAGGCTCGTACCAGCGCCGCACCATTTCGAACTCCGCCGGCCACGGCGTCTGCCGGCCGTACACGCTCGACATCAGCTTGACGAACGGATGCCAGTCCTCCTGCGCGCGAGCGGGCGGCGCAAAGGCGGCCAGCGCGCCACCGGCGCTATGGGTGAAATCGGCCGGATTGCCGGCGCCCACCCGGGCCACGACCTCGTCCAGCACCTTAGCAGCGGTGGCGGGGCCGACGCCCGGGAGCAATTGCACGACGCGAAAACCCGCGACACGGTCGCGCGGATTCTCCGCCCAGCGCAGCACGGTGAGCATATCCTTGACGTGCACCGAATCGAGAAACTTCAGGCCGCCGAACTTCACGAACGGAATGTTGCGCCGGGTCAGTTCGATCTCGAGCGCGGCGCTGTGATGCGCGGCGCGGAACAGCACCGCCTGTGACTTGAGCTTCATGCCCTGCTCGCGCGCTTCGAGCACCTGTTCGACGATATAGCGCGCCTGATCCGCTTCGTCGGCGACCGTCACCAGACGCGGGCGCTGCGCCGATGCTTTGTCAGTCCACAGATTCTTCGTATAGCGCTCGCTGGCGAGCTCGATCACCGCATTCGACGCCGCCAGAATCGGCCCGGTCGAGCGGTAATTGCGCTCGAGCGTGATCTGCCGCGCGGGCGGATTGAAGTGCGCCGGGAAGTCGAGAATGTTGCGCACGGTCGCGCCGCGAAACGAATAGATCGACTGGGCGTCGTCGCCGACCACGGTCAAGCCGCGGCCGTCGGGTTTCAGCGCGAGCAGGATCGACGCCTGCAGGCGGTTGGTGTCCTGATACTCATCGACCAGAACGTGATCGAAGCGCGCCGACAGATCAGCCGCGATCGCCGGCTCCGCGGCCATATGCGACCAGTAGAGCAGCAGGTCGTCGTAGTCGAGCACGCTCTGCTTCTGCTTGGCTTCGACGTACGCGGCGAACAGCATGCGCAGATCGGCTTCCCACTCGCGGCACCACGGAAACGCGCTGTTGAGCACGTCGGCAAGCGACGCGCCGGTGTTCACCACGCGCGAATAGATCGCAAAGCAGGTCCCCTTGGCTGGGAAGCGCCGCTCTTTCGCCGACAAACCGAGCTCGTGGCGCACGAGATTCATCAGGTCGGCGGAATCCTCGCGGTCGTTGATCGTGAAGGCGGGCGCGAGGCCGATCAGGTCGGCGTATTCGCGCAAAAGCCGCGCGCCGACGCTATGGAAGGTCCCTGACCAGGTCAGCCCTTGCGCCAGCGCAGCCCGCGTACCGAGCGCCGCACCAGCGATGCGCGTGACGCGGCGGGTCATTTCGAGCGCGGCGCGGCGTGAGAAAGTGAGCAGCAGAATACGGCGCGGATCGGCGCCCTTCACCACCAGATTGGCGACCCGGTGCGCCAGCGTGTTGGTCTTGCCGGAGCCGGCCCCCGCGATCACCAGCAGCGCGCCCGGCGGCGCGTTGGGGCTGTCGGCGCCGTATTCGACGGCTTCGCGTTGCGCGTCGTTGAGCTTTGCGAGCCAGGAGGCGGTATCGGTATCGTTATCGGTACCGGAAGCAGACGGTGGCGAAGATTCAGCGACGGAGAGCACAGTGGATTCGGGCCTGAGGTGGAATTGACGCGGCGACGCATACTGTATATCCATACAAGTATCAGAGACAAGCGGCCCTTTTTTCCCTGCCGCCCCCAAAAGAAATGACCCGGGCGCTTACGCGCTCCGGGCCATTTCTTCGCGAGGGCACTGCGAGACTTTGACGAAGCCCCGCAGCAAGGTTGGCTGAGGCAACGGCTAAGCTTGTTGTCGAAGCGCCTTGTGTTTCAGAAGAACTCTGGCTTAGTGCTTCACGTCGGCGCCGTTGTCCTGATCGGAAGCCTGACCCTGCATATTTATCTTCATTTCGTTGTTGGCTGCCTGCTTGTCAGCCTTCTGGTTGACCTTGGCGTCGCGCACCTGCTCCTTGTACTGCGACTTGGCAGCCTTTTGCTGCTGCGCCAATTCCGCCTTGGACGCCTTCTTCGACGCCTTGTACTCGGCGTTAGCCTGTGCGTTGGCGTCGCGCTTCTGGACCAGCGGATCGGTCGAACCCGATGCCGTCAGACGCGTCGGCGCCGGCGTCACCGGCTGCACACCTTGCGCGGCCGGTGCTGCGGGTGCGACATCGGCGCCTTGGGCCTGGACCTGTGCCTGGCCGTTCACACCGGCGGCCGGTTGCGCGGTCTGCGCGAACGCCGCGGTAGCGGCAAAAGCAGTCAGGGCGGTACCAATCAGGAGCGTACGAATCTGAGTCATGGCTAAATCCTCTCTAAGGTTGTTCTGACGCGGGCGCCGTATCCGGCGCGGCACATTGACGTGCGCTTCATCCAATGCGCACCTCGCCCGGTCTATTCGTCGCTGGAAAAATCCAGCAAGCTTTCCTACAGACCCGCACTTTACGAGTGAAGTTCGTGATATGCGACCCGTGTTACGGAACGTTTCATTTTCTGACAACTACATAACATCTGCTTGCAATCGCCCGAATCCGGTCCGGGAGCACGGGGGACTATTCATTCAGGGCAAGCTTCTGGCTTATCATGCGAACCCTTTGCTTCAAGGCGCAAACGCCATGCCCAACCTCGATTTCACACTGACCGGCGACTACGTCGAACTGCACAATCTCCTGAAGATAACGGGGCTTGCGGACAGCGGCGGACAGGCAAAAATGATGGTCGCGGACGGCGCGGTGACCGTCGACGGCCGGGTCGAAACGCGTAAAACCTGCAAAATCCGCGCGGGCCAGGTCGTGCTGCTGGGCGATACGCGCATCGCGGTGCACGAGGCTTGACGCGCCAAGTCCGAAAACTCGGGGGATCGCGCGCACCAAAATCGTGCCTCTTCCATCGACATCCCCGCGCCTAAGCAATAAGCTGTCAGTTTCGACAGACAAACAATCGGCTGACAGCCGCCCTACGCTCCGGTGAGCCACCGCATTTCGCCGCCTCACCGGCAGCACGCAAGCCCCGCGAATCGGCCGGGCTGCGCCCTCCGCCACGCTGTCGCCCCTTCCGCTTCCAAGCGCTCCATGACTCAATCCGGCTTCACCCGGGTGGCCGCCCGGCCGCCGACCCTGACCCGCCACGCCGCCGACACCGCCCGGCTCGCCGCGCCGCTCGCCATCGCGCAACTTTCGCAAATGGCGATGGGCGTCACCGACACGATCCTGCTCGGCTCGCTCGGCCCCGACGCGCTGGCCGCCGGCGGCCTCGGCGCCAACCTGTTCTTCGTCGTGGTCACGCTGCTGCAGGGCGTGCTCACCTCCGTCAGCGTGAGCGTCTCGCATGCGCGCGGCGCGCAGGACGAAGGGCGCGTGCCGCATATCTACTGGACCGGTCTCGTGTTGTCGGTGCTGCTGTCGGTGCCCGCGTTCTTCCTGCTGTCGTTCGCCACGCCGATCCTGCTGGCCTTCGGCGAACCCGCGCTGCTCGCGCACAACGTCGGCGAATACGCGGCGGTGCTGCGCTGGGGCTCGCTCGGCAGTCTGATCGGCGTCGGCCTGATGCGCTCGTTCCTGCCAGCCATCGGCGCGGCCAAGCGGCTCCTGTGGGTGTCGCTCGTCAGCGTGTTCGTCAACGGCTTTCTCAACTACGGGCTGATTCACGGCGTCCACGGACTGCCTCGCTTGGGCTTTCTCGGTTCGGCGGCGGCCACCTCGATCACCGTCTGGCTAAGCGCGCTCGTGCTGATGGCCTTGTTGCATCTGCGGCCACGCTATAAGCATTTCGTCGTCGCGACGCGGCCGAACGTGCCGCTAATGGGCGAGTTGTTCGGCATCGGCTGGCCGGTCGCGATCACCTATGGCGTCGAATCGACGCTGTTCCTCGCCACCGGCCTGATGGTCGGCCTGCTCGGCGAATCGCAACTGGCCGCGCATCAGATCGCCTTGAACGTCGCCTCGGTGGCCTTCATGGTGCCGCTCGCGATCGGTCAGGCAGCCAATGTGCGGATCGGCTACTGGTCCGGCGCCGGCCAGCCGCTTGCCGCACGCCACGCGGGTTTCGTCGCGCTCGCGCTCGGCGTCGGCTTCATGACGCTGTCGGGCATCGTGCTGATCGCCGCGCCGCACTGGATCGTCGGCCTGTATCTGCATCTCGACGACCCAGCCAACGCCGCCACGGTGACGTTGGCAAGTTCGCTGCTCGGCGTGGCCGCGATCTTCCAGATCGTCGACGGCATGCAGACGGTTGGCTCAGGCTGCCTGCGCGGCCTGAAGGACACGCGCGTGCCGATGATCGCGGCGACGTTCGGGTACTGGGTCATCGGCTTTCCGACTGGTTATGTGATGGCATTTCACTTCGGGCTGGGGGCGCGCGGTTTGTGGTGGGGACTCGCGGCCGGCCTTGCCAGCGTTGCGCTTCTGATGACGCTGCGCTTTCACAAACTGAGCTTGCGGCGCGTGCCAGTTATGCCCGGCACGCCGCCGGCCCCTTCGGCCTGAAGTCACCTGAGGTCGACCTTAACCCGCCATTTCGCGGATGGTTGCGGGCGCAACCATCGTTTCCCGGCAAACACACCGCGAACGATAAAATGCACCCTCTGGCAAAACCGCGCGCACCCGCGCGATGCACGTCGCAGTCACACGGAAGATCGAAAGCCCACACGCCTGATTCCCCTTAGAATGCATTTCTCGACAGCGTGAGCACGCTACGCGCGCTGCCGCCATGAGAAGCGTGCAATCAAGGGAGAGCCGGCGTGTCGTGGCATCAAAATCAGGATCAGACTGCACCGCACCGCACGTGCGCGTTCAGCACGGCCCGCAGGAAGACCCCTTGGGAGACGACGAGACATTTCTTCCTGCTGTGCTGCGCAACGGCATTTCTGACCGCTTGCGCGACCAAGCCGCCCGCCACCGCATTCGACCGTCCGGTCACCCACGCACTGTCCGCCACTCAACCAACGCCGCTTCACACGGCCCTCGCGCCGCTCGAAGCCGCGCATCCGAATCAGTCCGGTTTCCGGATACTGTCGAGCGGCACCGACGCCTTGCAGATGCGCATTGCGCTCGCACGTGCGGCGACGAAAACCCTCGACATGCAGTACTACATCGCCAACGAGGACACCACCGGCAAGCTGCTGCTCGGCGCCGCCCTCTACGCAGCCGATCGCGGCGTGAGAGTGCGCATGCTGGTCGACGATCTGAACTTCAAGGACATCGACCAAACGATGGCGGGTCTGAACTCGCACGACAACATCGAGATCCGCGTTTTCAATCCATTCGGCAGCGCGCAGGAAGGCGTATTCGAACGCACTACGAACGTGTTCACGCAGATCGGCCACTTCACGCGCCGCATGCACAACAAGTCGATGATCGCCGACAACCAGTTGGCCATTGTCGGCGGCCGCAATCTCGGCGACGAATATTTCAGTGCGAGCGAAACGCTGCAGTTCCGCGACCTCGACGTGCTGGCCGCCGGCCCGGTAGTCGCCGACGTCTCCGCCAGTTTCGACGACTACTGGAACAGCAGCATCGCCTATCCGCTGCGGGCGCTGAACAAGCAGAAGTTCGATGCGAAAGAACTCGACCAGACGCGCGACGATTTACGCCAGCACTGGCGCACCAACGCCGACCCGTACAACGCGAAACCGCTGAACGCTTCGCCGCTCGCCACGCAGATTGCCCAGGATCAACTTGGCTTGACGTGGGCGCCGGCCGAATTCAAAGCGGACTTGCCGGAGAAAATCGAACATCCCTCGCCGGACTACGTCAGTCCGCCAATGCAGCGACTGGGCGAGCTGATGCACGACGCGCAGAAAGATTTTCTGATTATTTCGCCCTACTTCGTACCGCACGAGAGCGGCGTCAAGGCAGCCGGCGAACTGACGCATCGTGGCGTACGCATCGCCGTGCTGACCAACTCGCTCGCGGCGACCGACGCGGTAGCGGTACAAGCCGGCTATAGCCCCTTCCGCGTGCCGCTGCTGCAACAGGGCGTGGAATTGTATGAATTCAAACCGCAGCAGAAGGCGCGGCGTGTCGGTTTCGCCGGATCCAGCTCGCGAGCCAGCCTGCACGCAAAGACTTATGTCATCGACCGCAAGATTCTGGTGATCGGCTCGATGAATCTCGATCCGCGCTCGGCCAATCTGAACACCGAGCAGACGCTGGTCATCCATAGCCCGGCGCTCGCCGAGCAGGTTGCACAGATCTTCGAACGTGCCATCGCGCCCGAAGCAAGCTACCAGGTCACGCTCGCCGACGCGGCGCAACTCGCCTATCTGCGCTCGATCGGCGCGCCCCTCTCGCCGCTCGTCTGGACCGACGTCGAAGACGGCGCGCGCCGCACCTATATCTTCGACCCCCAAGCGGGTTTTTACCGGAACGCGCTAACGGGTCTATTCTCCTTATTGCCTGTCAACGCAGAACTTTGAAAAGCGGAGTTGAACCATGACTGAAGACGTACGAATGGAGCGCGACACGTTCGGTGAAATCGCTGTGCCGAACGCTCGTCTATGGGGCGCGCAGACCCAGCGCTCGCTGCAGAATTTCCGCATTTCGTCTGAAAAACAATCGCCCGAACTGATCACCGCGCTGGCCGTCATCAAGCGCGCCGCCGCCGAGGTCAACCAGGGTCTGGGCGTGCTCGACGAGAACAAGGCCAAGGCGATCATGCAGGCGGCCGACGAGATCATCGACGGCAAGCACCCTGAAGAATTTCCGCTCGCGGTCTGGCAAACCGGCTCCGGCACGCAGACCAACATGAACCTCAACGAGGTGATCGCGAATCGCGCGAGCGAGCTGCTCGGCGGCGAGCGCGGTGAAGCGCGCAAGGTGCATCCGAACGACGATGTGAATCGCGGCCAGTCGTCGAACGACGTGTTTCCGACGGCGATGCACGTGGCCGCCGCCTACGCGATCGTCAAGCATCTGCTGCCCGCGCTGAAGACGCTGCGCGAGACGCTCGACGGCAAGGCGAAGGCCTTCGCGGACGTCGTCAAGATCGGCCGCACGCATCTGCAGGACGCCACGCCGCTGACGCTCGGCCAGGAGTTTTCAGGCTATGTCGCGCAACTCGATCACGGCATCCGTCACGTGGAATCGGCGCTGCCGCATCTGTACGAACTCGCCCAGGGCGGTACGGCAGTCGGCACCGGTTTGAACGCGCATCCGCAGTTCGCCGACAAGGTGGCGGCGGCAATCGGCAAACTGACCGGCTTGCCGTTCGTCTCCGCGCCCAACAAATTCGAAGTGATGGCCGCGGCCGATGCGCTGGTGTTCGCGCATGGCGCGTTGAAGACGGTGGCGGCGAGCCTGAACAAGATCGCAAACGACATCCGTTGGCTCGCGAGCGGCCCGCGTTGCGGCCTCGGCGAACTGTCGATTCCGGAGAACGAACCAGGCAGTTCGATCATGCCGGGCAAGGTCAATCCGACCCAGTCCGAAGCCTTGACGATGCTGTGCGCGCAAGTGTTCGGCAACGACGTCGCGGTGAATATCGGCGGTGCGAGCGGCAACTTCGAGTTGAATGTGTTTCGGCCGATGATTGCGCACAACGTGCTGCAATCGGTCCGTTTGCTCGCCGACGGCGCGCACAGTTTCAACGACAACTGTGCTGTGGGCATCGAACCGAATCGCGAGCGCATCGATACGTTGCTCAACGAATCGCTGATGCTGGTAACAGCGCTCAATCCGCACATCGGTTACGACAAGGCCGCGCAGATTGCGAAGAAGGCGCACAAGGAAGGTACGACGCTGAAGGCGTCGGCGCTCAAGCTCGGCTATGTCACCGAGCAGCAGTTCGACGAATGGGTGCAGCCGAAGGATATGGTCGGGCATTCGGCGGGGTGATCGCCGATGGGATCGGCCGGAGCTTGGCCGATCCGGCAGATTGGCTGACGTGAATGCAAACAGCAGGCCGCGCGGACGCAATGTTCGCGCGTCCTGTTGTGCATGCCCCTGGCAAGCGGCGGCACGTCCCCGCAAGGCGTGCCGATGCCGACCGAGGCGCCCCTTAAACCTTCCCCTGCGCCACTTCTTCCGGCTTCAGTTCGACGATCGCGTCGAGCGCTTCCTTCACGTCCATCGCGTACCTGGCAAGGCGCTTCTGTTCATCTGTTTCCGGTACGAACGCCGGCACCGGCACGGGGTGGCCGTTCTCGTTGACCGCGACCATCACCACCAGGCAGTCCGTGGTTTGCAGCAGCTCGCCGCCCTTCGGATCGCCTGCCTGCACCGACACGTGGATGTGCATGCTGGTACGCCCCGTCGCCACGACGCGCGCGCGCAGCTCAACCAGGTTGCCGACGAGAATCGGTCGACGGAATCGGATATTGCCCACGCTGACCGTCACGCAGTAGCGCCCCGACCACACCGCCGAGCACGCGTACGCGGTCTCGTCGATCCACTTCATCAACGCGCCGCCATGCACCTTGCCGCCGAAGTTGACCGAGCTGGGCTCGGCGAGAAAGCGGAAGGTGGTTTCGGAACGGTCCAGGGGCGCTAAGGCAGGGGTGCTCATCTTGACTCCGGTCAATCGGACGCATTTAAAGGAGGCGATTATACGAGCGCAATATTGACCCCGTCGCGGATTGGGTGGGGTTATGTAGCCGAATGTCGGCCTGGACGAGCGCAATGCTTTCGTCGAGCTTTCGTTTAGGAACCCGCTTAACCCGCCGCCACAACCGCAGAAACCGCCGCGCGCTGCGGCACGACCGCCGACTCGAAACGCTCCCGATACTCCAGCGGCAATACGCCGAAGCGCCGCACAAAGGCGCGCCTCAAATTCTGCTCGCTGCCGAAGCCACAATCGAGCGCAATCCGCTTCAGCGGCCGGCGCGACTCCGCCAACGCCCGCGCGGCCGCCTCCAGCCGCAGTGCCGACACCGTTTTAGCCGGCGTGCGGCCAACCTCGTCGACGTAGCGTCGGGCGAAAGTCCGCGGACTCATCTGCGCGCGCTCGGCCAGCCGCTCGACCGACAGGTCGTCGCGCAAATGGCCCGCCATCCAGCTATGCAACGCCTCGAATGGTCCGCCTGCCGAGGCCTGCGCTGCCAACGCCGCGCTGAATTGCGACTGGCCGCCGGGCCGCTTCATGAACACCACCAGCCGCCGCGCCGCCTGCATCGCGACCGCGTGGCCGACATCTTCTTCGATCAGCGCCAATGCCAGATCGATTCCCGCCGTCACGCCCGCCGATGTCCAGACGACGCGCCTTTCTTCGCCATGGCCCACGTCGCGGATAAAGATCGGATCAGCGTCGACCTGTACGTTGGGAAAGCGGCGCGCGAGATGCGGCGCTTCCCGCCAATGGGTGGTCGCCCGGCGGCCGTCGAGCAGGCCCGCCGCAGCCAGATAGAAGGCGCCCGTGCAGACCGAGCAGACGCGCCGCGCCTCCGGCGCACGACGCCTGATCCACGCGACGAGTTCCGGCTGTAATGTGCAGTGGTCGTCGATCGGGACGCCGGGGACGATCAGCGTGTCGATCGGCTGGTCGTCGAGCGAATCGAGCCGTTGCGTGACGACCGGCAGGCCAGGAAAGGTTTGCAGCACGCCGCCGTCGATCGACGCGACCGTCGTGCGATAGGCGACCGGCTCGGCAGCGTTGCCAGACTTACCCGCCGCAGCCACCATCGTCAACTCTGCGCGCCAGAACGCCTCAAGCGGCCCGCACGCATCGAGCAGCACGAGTTCAGGAGCGACCGCGAAAACAATATGACGTGCAGTCATCAGGACACCCCCGCAGCAAGTTGACGCTTCCTCGACCACGCATACGCCACCGTAGCCAACGCCGCCAACCCCAACAGCGGAAAAATCGCGGCATTGATCGTCGCCCAGCCGAAGCGCGCCAGCAATTGTCCGGCGAACAGCGAGCCCAGCGCGGAAAACGCAAACGTCGTGAATTCGCTGGTTGCCTGCGTCTTGGCCCGCTCGGACGGCCGGTACGATTGTGCGAGCAGCGTCGAGCCGCCGACGAACATGAAATTCCACCCCACGCCCAGACATGCGAGCGCCGCGTAGAAGTGCGGCAGATCGGTCGAGCGCAGCGCCAACACACCGCACAGCGCCGACAGCACGATCCCCGCACCGATCACCGGCAACACGCCGAAGCGCCGGATCAGCCGCGCGGAAAACAGCGACGGCGCGAACATGCCGACGAGGTGCCATTGAATGATCGCCGCGCCGTCGCCGATCGTGTGGCCGCACGCGACCGCAGCAATCGGCGTCGCGGTCATCACGAACATCATCACGGCGTAGCCGAGCGCGTTATTGGCGAGCGCCGCGGCAAAGATCGGCTGCCGTACGATTTCGCCGAGCGGCCGCGCCGGTTCGTGCGTCACGGCCGCACTCGCGGACGGTGCGGCGTCGCGATACAGCAGCGCCAGCATGGCGATCGATACGAGCCCGAAGCCGGTGACAAGCGCATAGGAGCCGGCGAACGCCACCGGCGCGAGCCAGTCCTTGCTCCATGCGGCAAGAAGCGGTCCGCAGACGGCTGCTACCACGCCGCCGGTGAGCACCGTCGAAATTGCGCGGCTTTTCCCTTCGATTCCGACGGCGTCCGCGGCCGCCAGCCGGTAGTACTGCGCGAACGCCTGGAACACACCGACGGTCGCCGTGCCGGCGCAGAACGCCCAAAAGCTGTGATGAAAGATCGCCCACACCGAGACGGCCCCGCCCAGCGCGCCGACACCCGCGCCGAGCATGAAGCCCGCGCGCCGTCCGATGCGCGCCATCAGGAACGACGCGAAGATGGTGGTGAGTGCGGCGGCGACGGTAATCAGCGAAAACGGCAGCGTCGCGAGCGCCTTGTCGTCGGCAAGCGTGTAGCCGACCAGACCGGTCAAGGTCAGATCGATCGAGACCGATGAGGTGTAGAGGGCCTGGCAGACCGCCAGCACGCGCGCGGCGCGCCGGCTATGAGGGTCGGCGTGGCCGGAGCCGGTTTGAGTGGCGGCAAAGGAAGAAACGGTGGAGGGAGCAGTGGGTGGCGGCATCGGTAGGCCTCGGACGGCGAAAGTGGCGATGCCTGGATCGTCACATGACCGGAGGTGGCAGGAATGACAATGATGCATCAATTCCAGCCAGTCGCCGCACTCGTCCACCTGAAAATGGGGCCGCACGCGCCTCGCACTTACTTGCGGACCGTAACGCCTTCGTCGATCGTGCCGTACATCGTGATGCTGCCTGTGCCCGGACCCGAACTCGAGCCGGAACCGCCCTGCACGCACGCGCTGAGCAGCAGAACTGCGGCAGCGGCGGCAAGAAGAAATTTCATGACAGCGTGTTCCTGCAAGGACAGGGTTCGATTCTAGCCTGGCAGGCTAACGCGACGCCAAAGCGGCATCGCTGTACTGGAACGCAGAAGCAACGCCCCGCCGAAGCACGCACTAGCCCGCCCTGCCCGCCGGATTTTCGTAGCCACTGCATTCGACCATTCACGCTAAGCTGAAACATCGAATACGGCAGCCAGATACAGTGGACTGCATGGCGCCCTGCCCGCGCCGCCAACCGGAGACGCCTGATGCCCACCACCCTCACCGACGAACAGAATCACTTCCCCGGCTTAAGCCGCATCGGTGCGCTGCTCGCCGACCCTGGCCGCGCCGCCATGCTGTGGTCGTTGATGGACGGCAGCGCCCGCCCGGCCGGTGAACTGACGATGATCGCCGGGCTCTCGCCGTCGGCGGCCAGCGCTCATCTGGCGCGTCTGACCGACGGCGGCCTGCTCGCGCTCGAAGTGCGCGGCCGGCATCGCTATTTCCGGATCGCCTCGCCGGATATCGCTGCCTCCATCGAAGCGCTCGCCAATGTTGCGCAGGTCAGCGCCCCGCAACGGGCCGTGCCGCGACCGGTGCGCACCGTGCCGGTCGACATGCGCTACGCCCGCACCTGCTACGACCATATGGCAGGCGAACTGTCGGTACGGGTGTTCGAGCGGCTGGTCGAGCGCGGCCTGCTGACGCTGCACGGCTCGTCGCTCGAAGCCACTACCGACGGCGCCGCCTGCTTCGCCGAGTGGGGCATCGACATGTCCGCCCAGAAGAGCCGCCGGCGCCGCTTCGCCTGCACCTGTCCCGACTGGAGCGAACGGCGTCCGCACCTGGGCGGCGCGCTCGGCGCAGCGCTGCTCGATTCGTGGTCGGCGCATGGCTGGGTCGAACGCACTGAGCGGCCACGGATCTTGCGCATCACCCCGGCAGGCCACCGCCATTTCGACGCGTTCCTGGCCGCTTGAAACACGCTTAACTGATTGACGTGATTACAAAATTTGCGCATTCAGCTTACGAAACGCCCCATCGAGACCTTTTGTTACAGGCTCGTGAGGGAGCCTTACAAAAGTGGGGGCCTTGAAACAATCCGTACGGGTAGAGTGGTTCTCACGGATGCTGCACAATGCGCGTCCGTCGGAGCCAAATCATGAGAACAGTGACCACACCCCAACAATCGAAACGCCGGATCACCGGCTACACGCTGATCGCCGCCGCGGCGTTCCTGTTCGCGGCGCAAGCCACCTTCGCGCAGGAAGCCGAACAGGCGCCGCCAGGGGCTGCTTCACAGAACACCGATCCGCCTGGGCGTGTTGCGCGTCTGAACTACACCGCCGGCGCCGTAACCACCGAACCGGCCGGCGCAACCGACTGGTCATACGCACAGATCAATCGCCCGCTCACCACCGGCGATCAATTGTGGAACGATCAGAATGCGCGCTCCGAACTGCACATCGGCTCGACCGCGGTACGCCTCGGCCAGTCCACCAGCCTCGACATCCTCAATCTCGATGACAACAGCGCGCAGTTGAAGGTCGCGCAGGGTACGTTGTCGGCGCGGGTGCGCGGACTGGCGCCCGGCTCCTCCTATGAAATCGACACGCCGAATCTGGCGCTCGGCCTGAACGGCCCGGGCGACTATCGCGTCGACGTAGCGCCAGACGGCAGCAGCACCACCGTCACCGTGCGCAGCGGCAGCGCGACCGTGTACGGCGACAGCGGCCAGGTGCCGGTCGCGGCCGGCCAGCAGATCCGCTTTGCCGGCACCAACCTGCAACAGGTCGGCGACAACGGCGCGCCCGGCCTCGACGGCTTCGATCAATGGGCGGCGAGCCGCGACGCTGCGGAAGACCGCTCAGTATCGGCGCGCTATGTGTCGCGCGACATCCCCGGCTATCAGGATCTCGACGCCAACGGCACGTGGCGCAGCAGCCCGCAGTACGGTGAAGTGTGGGTGCCGCGTGAGACACCCGCCGGCTGGGCGCCTTATCACGACGGCCATTGGGTATGGCAAGCACCGTGGGGCTGGACCTGGGTCGACGACGCACCGTGGGGCTTCGCGCCCTACCACTACGGCCGCTGGGCCTACGATGACGACTCGTGGGCATGGGTGCCGGGACCGGTGGTGGAAAGCGAACCGCCCGTCTACGCACCGGCGCTGGTCGCCTTCGTGGGCGGCGGTGGCGACGGAGTCAACTGGGGCGTGAGTCTCGCGATTGGCGGCGCGGTCGCGGCCGGCGTCGCGTGGTTCCCGCTGGGCCCGGGCGAACCGTGGCATCCGCACTGGGGCGATCACGACCATTGGAGCCCGGGTTACTACAACCGCGTCAACAACACCACGGTCGTCAACAACTACAACCGCAACGTGACGAACGTGAATGTGACCAACATTCACAACACGTACATCAACTATCGCGCGCCGGGCGGCGTGACCGCGGTGCCGGCGACAGCCTTCGTGCACGGTCAATCGGTTGGCCGCTTCGCGCAGAAGGTCGATCCGCAACAGTGGCGCAACGCGCAGATCAATCCGGGCGGTCCGGGGATCGCGCCGGTGAAGGAAAGCTTTGGACCGGGCCTGCGTAACGCGAATTACCGTCCGCCGGCCGGCGTGACGGCGCGTCCGGTCGTCGCGACGCGCAGTCCGGCCGTGCCGGCGGCGTACCACGACAGTCTCGCGCAACGTTTTGCGCAGAGCGGCGGACGTGTGCCGGGCGCGGGCGAGCCGATCGTGCGAACCTCGGTGCCGGCTCACATGGCGGGCGGTCCGGGGGTCATGCCGGCGCAGAACGTGCGGGTCGTGCAGTCGCATATGGCCGGACGGACGCCGGGCGCAGCGCCGGGTGCACCGGGTGCGCCTAATGGCATGCAACAGGCAGGTCAGCGGCCGGGCGAAGCGCCGCTCAACGGTCAACCGCAACGTGGCGGCGAACCGCAGGCGCGGCCAGGCATGCCGCCGCAAATGGCCAACGTGCATCAGCAACCTGGCGAGGCAGCTCGTCCGTCCAATGGCGTGCCCCGTCCGCCGCAAGCGAACGGCGCCAACCCGAACGCTTTCGCGCAACAGCACGGCGCACCGGCGCAAGCCGGTCAGCAACCCAGTGCGGAAGGACGGCACGAGCCTGCATGGACGCAACCGCATACGCCGATGGCCCAGCAGGCGCAGCAGCATGGTGCCCCGCAGGAACAGGCTCGCCAGCCGGAGGCACGTCCTGGGCCGCAGCAACAGGTTCAGCGCCAGCCAGAAGCGCAGCCGCCGCGCGCACCTGAAGTGCGCGCCCAGCCGCAGGCGCCCCAGCCGCAACAGATGCAGCAGGCGCAGCAGCAACCGCGCCAGGAATATCGTCCGCAGCCGCAACAGGTACAGCAGCCGCGTCCTGAACCGCAACCGCAGCAAGTGCAGCAGCCACGTCCGGAGCCGCGCCCGCAACCGCAGCAGGTACAGCAGCCGCGCCCTGAGCCGCGCCCGCAACCACAGCAGGTACAGCAGCCGCGCCCTGAGCCGCGCCCGCAACCGCAACAGGTGCAGCAGCCACGCCCTCAACCGCAACCGCAACAGGTGCAGCAGCCGCGCCCTCAACCGCAACCGCAACAGGTACAGCAGCCGCGCCCTCAACCGCAACCGCAACAGGTGCAGCAGCCGCGCCCTGAACCGCGTCCGCAGCAGGCGCAGCAGCCGCGCCCCCAGCCGCAACCGCAGCACGCCGACCAGCATTCGAGCGGCGGCAATCGTGACGAGCATCACAAAGGTTAAAGGTTACGCGCGCAGCTAGATGCGCTGACAACCCGATAGCCGGAAAGCGGCAAGAAAAAACCCCCGCGATTCGCATCGCGGGGGTTTTTCTTTGAGCGGGCTGCGAGCAGACGCTCAGAGCGCGTTCAGACCGCCATCGGCGCCGTGAGCGGCTCGTGATGCCGGTAGCCGACCAGCGAGAAGTCCGACGGCTCGATCTTCTCGAGCCATTCCGGCTCATACACACCGGTTTTCGCGTAGTCCGGCACACGGTCCGAGATCGCGAAAGCCGGGCTTTCATACGGCTCGCGCGTGAGCTGTTGCTGCAGCATGTCGAGCTGATTCTCGTAGATGTGCGCGTCGCCGATGAAGTAGGTGAACCAGCGCGGCGTATAACCCGTCAGCCGGCCAACCAGATGCAACAACGCCGCGCCTTCGGTCAGATTGAACGGCGTGCCGAGGCCGACATCGTTGCTGCGAATGTACAAACACAGCGAAATTTCGCGCCGCGCAACATTCGGCAGGAACTGATAAAGCAGGTGGCAAGCCGGCAGCGCGATCTGGTCCAGCACGGCGGGGTTCCAGGCATGAAACAAAATTCGCCGGTCGGCCGGGTTCTGCATGATCGTGTCGAGACACTGCCGCAACTGGTCGATCGCCTTGTACAGCAGCACCTTGGGGCTGCCGTCTTCTTCGAATTCCGTCACCACCTGGAAGCCGCGCGCCGTGGCGTCGGCCAACTGCGCGCTCGCGCCTGCGTCCAGCACCTTGTAGGCCGGCCACTGGCGCCACTGCACGCCATACACGTCGCCGAGATCATCCGGGCCCTGGCGATACGGATTGGCGAGCCATTGCGGATTCTGGTTGGCGTTCGCGTCCCACACCTTACAGGCGAGGTCGCGAAAATCCGCGGCGCTGCGCGAGGCGCGCAGAAAGCCGACCAGCTCGCCCACCGCCGATTTGAACGCCAGTTTTTTCGTGGTGACGGCGGGAAAGCCCTGCTGGAGGTCGAAGCGCAACATGGCGCCCGGCATGCTGATGGTGCGGATGCCGGTGCGGTTCTCCTGCCACGTGCCGGTGTCGAGAATCGTGCGGACGAGGTCGAGGTATTGTTTCATGCGGGTTCCTTCGACGAAGCGCGCCCTTGGGTCAGGTGCATGCGCCACGGAGATTGAGCGGAAAACCCGATTTTAACAAGCGCAGCCGGGCGGCGCCCGGTCAAGGTGCGTCGCCGAGAAAATATCGGTGGCTAAGTGGGCAACTAAGTGGGCGACCAAGCCCGTCAGAGATGCGGTACCGAGGCCGGCAATTCGCCGTGCGGCGTGACCAGCGGTTCGCCTTCCATATGGCGCATGCCGTGCGAGCACAGCAGGCGATACAGCGTCACGCGCGAAATGCCGAGTTCCTGCGCGGCGTCGCCAAGACGACCGCGATGACGCAGCAGCGCGAGTTCGATGGCCTGGCGTTCGGCCGCTTCGCGCGCTTGCGCGAGCGAGACGGGCACGATCTCCACATACTCGGCCAACTCGAGATCGCGGGCCGTGATCGCGCGCCCTTCCGACATCACGATGGCGCGCCGCACGCGATTGATCAACTCGCGCACGTTACCCGGCCAGCCGTAGTTATGCAGCGCCGCGATAGCGTCGGGCGCGAAACCGCGCAGACGGCGGCTTGCATCTTTCTTGAAACGTTCCAGCATGTGCCGCGCAAGCAGTTCGATATCCTTACCACGTGCACGCAACGGTGGTTCGTCGATTTGCAGCACGCACAAACGGTGATAAAGGTCGGAGCGGAACCGCCCTTCGATCATCGCGGCCGTCATATCTACGTGGGTCGCCGAGATGATACGCACATCGACGTCGATTGAACCGTGGCCGCCGAGCCGCTCCACCTTGCGTTCCTGCAGGAAGCGCAGCAGGCTCGCCTGGCTTTCGAGCGGCAGATCGCCAATTTCGTCGAGAAACAGTGTGCCGCCGTTGGCCGCTTCCACGCGGCCGATCTTGCGCTGATTGGCGCCGGTGAACGCGCCGCGCTCATAGCCGAATAGTTCGGATTGCAACAGATGCGGTGGAATCGCGCCGCAGTTGATCGGCACAAAAGGCGCATTGCGGCGCGCCGAGCGTTCGTGGATCGCGACCGCGGTCAACTCCTTGCCTGTGCCCGATTCGCCCGAGATAAACACCGGCGCGTCGGTCATGGCCACTTTGCGGATCGAGCGGAACAGCGCGAGCATCGCGTCGCACGAACCGACCATTTCGCCTTCCGCGCCTTGCGACCCATCGTTCGATGCCGGCTCGCCGAGCGAGATCATGCCGTATGCATGGCCGACCGAATCGACGATCCTGTCGCCCGAGTAAGGCACCGTTACATAGTCGAAACAATAGTCCCGCACGAGCCGGCGCAAGGCCGCGTCCTGCAATTGTCCGGGGGTGGTCGCCGCAACCCAGCCGACGTTCGGCATGGTAAGGCAGGACTCGAAGGCGGCAATCTCGTGTGGCTGAAAATCGCTAGACAGATCGAGCAGGCCGCCCGCCGCCATTCCGGCGCGAACAGCACGGCGCACATCGCGCGCCGACCCAACGACTTCGACATGCCAGCCGCGCTGATGGAAGCGAGTATTCAGTTCCGCGCTCGGATCGCGTGAAACGTAAATCAGTTGCCGCGTTGCGGGTTCCATTATTCAGATCCTCTCGTCAACGAACGTTAAGGATGACGCACGCACCTGAACTTCAGTTCAGACACGCTGACTCGTTCGGGATTCGCGATATAGCAAAAACCGAACGGCCATTCCATTCCGTGCGGACAGCTGATCCCCAAGAAAGCGGCGTGTGTGTTTGAGACGGCCCGTTAGCGGGCTTTTTTAAATCTGAAGCTGTTTTCGAGAGCTTACTATACACGCGCCGCTTGGAAAACAATTATGCGAATTTAATCGGAGACTCCTTGTCCAGCAAGGCCAAGCGGCCGATGAATAGTTATTCAGCTTATGAATAAAAGCATTGTGGAAGCGCTTTTCCTGGCGTTCACCCCAAGGTACTTCATACCTTCGGATTTAACGAATTACAGGTATTTTCTGCCTGCCGTTTCAGCGCTGAAACGTTTTTGTCCGATTTCTTCCCTGTTACTCCGCGGTATGCGGGTCACATCCAGACGCACCAATGGATTGCGACTCATGGCACATGTTTCGCTAAATGCTGTGCACCAAGGAGACACATCATGCGACTCGCTTTCCGCATCGACCTGAGCAGCATTGCACCTTGCGCCGCACTATGCGCCGCCGCGGTGACCTTGACCGTGCTGTCCGCTGGCGTCAATGCACAGGAATCCGCACAACCTCAATCCGCCACGATGGCCGAAACCGCCGATGCCGGTTCCGCCACCCTCGCGAGCACGACGCTCGCAGCGGTGGCCTCGCCGAACCCGACGGCCACGGATGTCACGAATACGGCGAGCGTCGCCGCGGTGGACAACACCGTGGCCGCCACGAACGACAGCGCCGCGCCCCGCAACGATCTGGCCGGCAACGCGCTGAGCATTCCCGCCGACGCCGCGTCCGTGACCGATCTCGTGCTGGACGACCAGGCGCTGTCCCACCAACGCGGCGGCTTCGGCGGCATGTTGATGGTCTCCGCGACGCCGCAACTGATGCGCGGCTTTAACACCGGTGGCAACGGCGTGACGCTGTGGGACGAAATCGCCCCGCCGTCGCAGTTGCCGGTTCCCGTCGACGTCGCCCGCTCCGCACAAGGCAACATCACGAGCTACCAGAGAAATTAGCGCAACGACCCGCTCGCTGCCGAAGACCGCACCGACCGATCGTCCGCCCGCAAGGAACTGACATGAACGCTTCAACCCAGAAGGCGGGCAGCCGCCACCGCTGCGCAGCCTTGCTGTCCGCGCTGCTCGGCGTGCTCGCTGCCGGCGCCGTGACGAGTGCCACCGCGCAGCAGGTGAGCCAGCCGGGCAACCTCGTCATCGAGCGCGACATCACGCCACGCGATGCGTTCGTGCCGGTGCCGAAGAGCCAGGACCCGATCGCAGTCCAGGTTCAAACCTTCCCGAGGGCGACCTTCGATCGCGCGATCGGCACGATGGCGAGCGACCTCGACCTGAACGGCGCGCACGGCACCGCCGGCATCTCCGGCAACGGCTATATGCCTGCGCTAGTCGGCGCCAACGGTATTACACACATGCTGGCGGGCAACGGCAACAACGTTCCGGTCGGCGCAGGCGCCAGCTTCGGCGGCGCAGGTGGAATCGGCAGCTCGATTGCCCAGTCGGTCAACGGTGCACTCGCCCCCCTGGGCGCCGCTCTAGGAGCCATGAAATGACAACCTCACGCGCGCCGGCCAAGCGCCTTCCGTCACGCAAACAGTCGCGCTGGCCCCTGCTCGCCTGGGCATTGCTTGGCTGTGCGAGCTTCGCGGCCCATGCCCAAACGGTGCCGGCCCAGATCGACGCGCAGTCGCTGATCGGCAACGGCGCGGTCATCGGCGCCACCGGGGTTATCGCCATCAACGAGGCATCAGGCCTCGATAACGTACAAGCGAACCAGGGCGTGCTCACCAACGGCAAAGTCCCTCTCAACCTGATCGGAAGCTCGCAGAGCGCGTCCACGAACGCCAGGACGACGGCCGCCAGGAGCACGATCGGTAGTAATGCATTTTCAAACACCTCTGGCCTTATCGAAGTGAATCAGTCGGCGGGTGTAGGGAATCTTCAGCGGAACAGCGCCGTTATCGGAACTGGGCCGATTGAAGGGGAGATCGTAGCGGATGGGGTGCTATCCGCTACGACCGCCAAAGGCGGTGGCCTGGGAAGGTCCGGCGAAAACCACGACGCACGCGAGGTATCCATCGGTGCGGACGCGCTCAAAAACGTCAGTGGGATCGTCCAGATCAACCAGACAGCCGGCTCAGGTAACGTCAGTTCAAATAGTTTTGTGCTCCGTCCCCCGGCGGGCACCTTTTTCTAACGAGCCACACTCTTTATCGGAGCGTCATCATGAAGCGCACAATCATTGCAGCGGCTGTTCTGTCGACGATGGCAGCAAGTTCGGCTTATGCAGAAGGATGCACGGCCGGCTGCGACCCGGCTGAGCTTTTTACGGCCACGAACGTCTACACCGAAATCGGCGAATTCGGCTTCATTACGCTGCACGGCAAGGTTAACGTGTCGAGCAGTTCCGGCGCCACGGTCAACAACACGCAAAGCGTGAACATCGGCGGCGTCGACATGAAAACGCCTCCGCAGAGCTATGTCTCCGGCAACGTGACCACAACCGTCAACACGACGGATAGCTGGAATCATGCGAGCGGCAGTGGCAGCGGCTGGGGTGTGAGCCAGTCGTATAGCGACCACGCCTGGGCCTATAACAAGACCAACACGCAAACCAGCACGGCCTCGTCGAGCTCCTCGTTTAGCCAGGGCGGCGGCTCCGCTGCGGGTATCGCGTCGTCGTATAAGGGCTACGACTACGTGAACACACATGCCTCCGCGAACGGCTTCATCGCAGCAGGCTTTATCGCTGGTCTCGGCGGCGGCCCCGGCGTCATCTTCGGCGGCGTCGCAGCGGGCTTCGCCGCCGCCCTGAACACGCACGCCTCGGACAACTACGGCGGCGGCTTCGCTGGCCAGGCAGCCGGCTACAGCGTGGAGTGGGGCAGCACCGCAGCAGCCAGCGCGAGCACGGCGACGGAAAGCAGCAGCGGCCATGGCGAAAAGGTCAGCGCCAGCTACTCGTCAAACAGCCACGCCTACGGATGGACCCATAACTACGACGACAGCAAGGGCTCCGTCACGGTCACGGGCAGTGTGACCCAGCACATCAACACCGAAACGCCGACGACGATGTCCGCCGGCATCGGCGATCACGCGCTGGATACCGCGAGCGGCAACATTGGCGTCAACATCGCCACCGGCGTAGACAACGCCCAGTCCAACGACGCCGCCCTGTCGAACATGGATGTCGGCCCTGTGTTCGGCACTGCACAGATCTACTCGACTCAATCGTCGAGCGGCAAGGCGAAAGTGGGAGACTTCAACTTCGTTGCTTCCGTCGGCGCAGGCGCGCTGGCAAATGCGACGGGCAATATCGGGGTGAACGTGGCCTCGGGCGCGGGCAACGTGCAAAACAACAGCCTGGCAGCATCGGCTACGACAGACAGCAGCAGCAGCGGGATGGGCTGGGAGCATAACAAGGGCGGCAAGCAAGGTGGCGAAGTCATCGCAAGCGACCAGAACTGCCAGACCGCGGAAGCAGGTGTCAAAGGCCAGTTCACCGGCTCGTCGATGCTTGGCGCGGGTGCTCTCGCCAATGCTACCGGCAACATCGGTGTGAACATCGCGTCGGGTGTAGGCAACCTGCAACACAACGGCCTTGCAGTCGCCAGCGTGTCGCATCAGTAAGTAGAGCTGCATCGCAGGAAGACGCCGGTCAGCCTTCGTACTGACCGGCTGTCTCCCCAGGGGGGAATAGACCATGTTCGGGGTGAGCAGGGTAACGCCTGGCTTTTTTCTGGCACTCTTCGCTGGACTCGTGCTGTCGCAAACGGGTCACGCGCAGAGTGCCCTTTCCATGAACGCAGCAGCGGGCGTGCCGTTCGACGTGAACGTGCGCTCGATCCGCGAGATCCGCTACAACCACATCGTTTCGCAGCGTTACGACTACAGTTGCGGCTCGGCCGCTCTGGCCACGTTGCTGAAGTACGGCTACGGGATCGATATTCCCGAACCCGAAATGATCCAACGCATGATGGTGTTTTCGACACCAGAGGTGGTGGTCAAGAACGGCTTCTCGATGCTTGACATGAAGAAGTTCGTCGAAACGATCGGCCTGCGTGGCCGCGGTTTCCGCGTCACCCCTGAAGCGCTCTACCACCTGCAGATTCCTGTGCTCGTGCTGATGAACAGCGACGGCTACGAGCACTTCGTGATCGTCAAGCACGCGGAAGACGGCCGCGTCTTCATTGCCGACCCGGCGCTCGGCAACCGCATCGTCATGGAAGACGACTTCGTCAAGAAATGGAACGGCCTCGTGTTCGCGGTCGTCGGCAAGCCATTTATGGAGGATTCTCCGCTCTTGCAAGGCAACGAGTCGCTCGCGCTAAAGCTGCGCGAACGTGCGCTGGAAAACGGTACGGCAGCGACTCCCTTTGTTGAATACGGTTTGATCAAGGCAGAGTTGTTCTGACTCATCATGGACCGAAACTTACTCACCATAGGCTGTGCGTTGTGTTTCACAACGTGCGGCCTCGCATCAGTCGCACACGCTGCCGAGCAGACATCTACGGTGTTTGAAGACGTCGGCGCCCTCAAGCTGCAACCTGTCGACGACGCCATCCTTGCCAACCAGACCGGAAAAGGCATTGATGGGGACATCATTTCGGGTGTCGTTATCACCCTGCTGTCGCAATGGCAGTTGCCGAACGGCGGCACCGCTGTCGCCTCGGGCTCGCTCGCGATCGGTACAAACACGTCCAACCAGCCGAACGTCAAGTTCAATTCAGCGGCCTCGGTGACCGGCCCGAACGTGCGCGAGGGCAGCGGCGCCAACCGCAACGCCAGCGCGACCGGCGGGCAGAACGTCAACGTCAACGGCGTCTCGCAGATTACCCAGGTGGCAGGCAACGGCAACCTCGGGACGAACCAGGCGCTGATCGATTTCGACGCCTCGCCAGGCAGCCTCGCGGGCGGGTCCTATAACAATGCAACGTCGGCCGCAGCAAGCAATGCGAACGGCTCGGTGAAAGCCTCCGTCAGTCTCGCCAACGGCGGCATTTCGATTTCGTTGCGGACGCCGGGCGGTATCGCCACCCAAACCATCGCGCCGTCCAGCGCGCAACAGGCCGGCATGATTGCCCAACTCTTGCAGATCGCAGGCAATAACCAGCAAGTCGCCAACCAGTTGCAACTGCATTTGCAGACGCAGCAGATGTCGGCCCCGATGCTGCGCCAGATTGGCGTACTACAAGCCCTGCAAAACACCGTAAGGAGATAACACGGGCCGCCGCCCGACCAGGTAGGAGACCGAAGTACCAAACGACCGCGTGATGCACAAGGAGACATGCGACGCGCAGTCAGAACACCGGGGGAACAAAAATGATCAGATTTTCAAAGACTGGGGCGCCGCGCATGGCGTTGGCGGCTATTCCAGCCGCCGTCATGCTTTTCGCGCTATCGCAGGGGGCCGGCGCGCAGGCGCTCGCCGATCAATCGATCGAAGAACGGCTGAACACGCTCATGCGTGTCGTCAGCGAGCAGCAAAAGCAGATCATCTCACTCGAACGGCAGGTCACGAACCTCGAAATGTCGCAGCGCGGCCGCGGCGCACCGGGTTACGGTGAGCCGGCCGGCAACGGCGCGGTCGCCGAGCAACCCGGCGCAGACGGCCTGCCTGTGCCGCTGCCGCCGCTTGCCCAGGTGAACCCGGGCACCCCCGCGCCGGGGGGCGCCACGGGTACCGCGACAGGCGTGCCGGTCACTCCGCCGGTGCCGGAAGGCAGCAGTGGCGGCGGCCTGCCGGCAGCGACCGACGGCAGCGGTGCGATCGGCCAGACGCAGAAGGCCGCGCAACCGGTGCGCACCCAATCGGAAGACGCAGTGGTGCAAAGCCAGCAGCACACGCCGCTGTTCGAGCACAAGCTGACCCTCGACTGGGGTATCAACGATACCTACTACGACCGCCGCCAGTTGCAACTGTCCGGCTTCCTCGCGCTCGATGCGATTTTCCTCGGCAACATCAACCTCGGCGAGACCAAGTCGCACCAGGTGATGGCCGACCTCGACACGCGCTACGGTCTGACCGACCGCATCAGCGTCGACGTCGACGTGCCCTATATCTACCGGCATAGCAACTTCATCGTCGGCGGAGCCGGCGGTGCGGCAAATTCGGTCTCGGACGCCTCGGCAAATTCGAGCGATATTGGCGACGTCAACTTCGGGATCTACTACCAGTTCCTGAAGGAAACCAACAATCTGCCGGACCTGGTCGGCAGCCTGCGCATCAAGGCGCCGACCGGTTCGTCGCCGTTCGGCATCAAGCTGGCGCAGGTCGATGCCAACAACACCAACCTCGTCGCCCCCACGAAGCTGCCCACCGGCACCGGCTTCTGGAACATCACGGCGGGCCTGTCGGTGTTGAAGACCTACGACCCGGTCGTGCTGTTCGGCAGCGTTTCGTACACCTACAACATTGCCCGCTCGTTCTCGGACATCTCGTCGGTGATCGGCCAGACCGAACCGGCGACGGTCAAGATCGGCGACGTCGTGCAGTTCGGCGGCGGCGTGGCGCTGGCGTTCTCGGACAAGGACTCAGCGAGCATTTCGTACACCATGGCGCTGGAACCCGAGTCGCAGACCAAGGCGCCAGGCGGAACCTATTCGAAAGTGCCGGGCAGCGAGACCACCGCTGCCGCACTGACCTTCGGCTTGAATCACGTAGTGAACAAGCACTTGACGATCAACGGTTCGGTATCTGTCGGCCTCACGCCCGACACGCCGAACTTCGTGATCGGCTTGCGCTTTCCCTACACTTTTTGACGTGCCAACGATACGAGGTTGATCGTGCGCGAATCACCCCATCTGAGCAGCGTTACACCGCCCTCCGGCGCTCATCTGTCGATTGCCCGAGCGTCAGACGTTTCTGCGACACGAGCAGCCGAAGTCCTCGTGGGGCGGCCGTCGGAAGTCTCTTTGGCGCGACCTCACGAGGCCGCTCCGGAATGCTTGCACGAGGCCTCCGTCGCAGCGAATGGGAGCGGTCTGCTGCACGCGCGGACCGATCGGGCGCTGCTGTACGTCGCACGCTCGCCGGACGAGGCGCTAAGCGCCCATCTGAAGAGCCGCGGCTGGCACGTGATGGTAGCCCGCTCGGCGCATGAGGTCTCGCGCCTGCTCAGGCCCGACGTGATATGCGCCGGCATCGTCGACCTGGCCAGCTTTGCGCCGCGCGACCTTGGCGGGTTCGAAACGAGCCTGCGTCAACAGCAGATCGGCTGGATTGCGCTCGCCACTGCGGAACGCCTCACCGACGTCAACGTGCGGCGTCTGATCCGCCACTACTGCTTCGACTACGTCAAGACACCGGTGGCCAACGCCACGATCGACTACCTCGCCAGTCACGCATTCGGCATGGTGACGTTGTGCGATGCCGACGAGATCCCGCCTGCCGCGCCCGCCGCCGACGACGAAGAAGAGATGGTCGGGACCTGCGAAGCGATGCAGCAACTCTTCCGCACGATTCGCAAAGTCGCCAACACCGACGCCAGCGTGTTCATCTCGGGTGAATCCGGCACCGGCAAGGAACTCACGGCGTTGGCGATCCACGAACGCTCGCCGCGCCGCAAGGCGCCTTTCATCCCCATCAATTGCGGCGCGATTCCACACCATCTGTTGCAATCCGAACTATTCGGTTACGAACGCGGTGCGTTCACCGGCGCGAACCAGCGCAAGATCGGCCGGGTCGAGGCCGCGGACGGCGGCACCTTGCTGCTCGACGAAATCGGCGACCTGCCGATGGAAAGCCAGGCAAGCCTGCTGCGCTTTTTGCAGGAAGGCAAGATCGACCGGCTCGGCGGCCGCGAATCGATCCCGGTGGATGTGCGAATCATTTCGGCGACCCACGTGGATCTCGAGATCGCGATGCGCGACGGACGGTTCCGCGCCGACCTGTTCCACCGCCTGTGCGTGCTGCGTGTCGACGAGCCGCCGCTGCGCGCCCGCGGCAAGGACATCGAGATTCTTGCGCATCACATCATGCACAAGTTCAAGACCGACAGCGCGCGCAAGATCCGTGGCTTTACGCCGTCGGCGATCGAGGCAATGTACAACTACGGCTGGCCCGGCAATGTCCGCGAACTGATCAACCGGGTGCGCCGCGCGATCGTGATGGCGGAAAACAAGCTGATTTCCGCCGAAGACCTCGACCTCGCGCAGTTCACCGAGCAGGAGACCATGAGCCTCTCGCAGGCGCGCGAGGCCGCCGAGAAGCGCGCGATCGAAGCAGCGCTGCTACGGCATCGCCACCGACTAAACGAGGCGGCGATCGATCTGAATATTTCGCGCGTCACGCTGTACCGGCTGATGGGTCACCACGGCTTGCGGGAGCTGAGCGCCGTTGACGAGAAGGCGTCGTTTGAACCGAGCGCCGCCGACGAGGCTGCCCATGAATGATGGGGCGCCTCGCGCGGCACCGTGTTGCACCTCAGGTAGAATCATCCTGGTTACGTTCCCCTTTCCATTCGATGACGACGCTCACCCTGATCGTCGCTCGCGCCAATAACGGCGTGATCGGCCGCGACAACCAGTTGCCATGGCGACTTCCCGAAGACCTCGCGTTCTTCAAGCGCACCACGATGGGCGCGCCCATCATCATGGGCCGCAAGACGCATGAATCGATCGGCCGGCCGTTGCCGGGACGCCGCAACATTGTCGTGACACGGGATGCCGCACGGCGCTTTCAGGGCTGCGACGCGGCCACCACGCTCGAAGACGCGCTGAAGCTCGCCGCCCAGGATCAGGCGCCGGAAGCGTTTCTGATCGGCGGCGCGCAGTTGTATGCGGAAGGTTTGCGTCAGGCGGACAAGCTGATCATCACCGAGATCTCCGCCGACTTCGAAGGCGACGCCACGTTCCCCGAGCTCGATGAAGGCGAGTGGGAAGAAGTCGCACATGAAACGCATCGCGCGGACGCGCCGAATGACTTCGATTACGCGTTTGTGACGTATAAGCGTAAGGGCACTTGAGGGTGTTGCAGCGCGCCTGAATGACGGTCTGCGCTTCGCGCATTCGTCATTCACCGTCACCCAACACGCACGCATAAAAAAACGCCACGCGGTTGCTCGCGTGGCGTTTCTGTTTGCAGCGCCGTTGTGCAGCCCTGCTGCGCAGCCGGTCGGCGCTTGATCGAACCGCCTACTGCCCGGCGATCGTCATCCGTTCGATCAGCACCGAGCCCGTTTCCTTGGTGCCGCGCGTGATCGTATCCGCGCCGATCGCGACGATATGGCGGAACATCTCCTGCAAGGTGCTCGCCACCGTGATTTCCTCGACCGGATACTGGATCTTGCCGTTCTCGACCCAGAAGCCCGACGCGCCGCGCGAATAGTCGCCCGTCACGTAGTTCACGCCCTGCCCCATCAGTTCGGTCAGCAACAGGCCCGTGCCGAGCTTCTTCAGCATTTCTTCGAAGTCGTCTCCCGGGCGCGTCTTCGAGCTGCGCAGCGACAGATTGTGCGAACCGCCGGCGTTGCCGGTTGTCTGCATGCCGAGCTTGCGCGCCGAATAGGTGGACAGGAAGTAGCCTTCCACCACGCCGTCCTTCACCACCGAACGCTGTTTCGTACGCACGCCCTCTTCGTCGAACGGTGCGCTGCCCATCGCACGCGCGACGTGCGGATCTTCGACCACCTGGACGTGCGGCGCGAACACCGGCTTGCCGAGGCTATCGACGAGGAACGAGGTCTTACGGTACAGCGCGCCGCCGCTCGTGGCCTGGACGAACGCGCCGAGAATGCCGGCGGCGAGCGGCGCTTCGAACAGCACCGGCACCTTGCGCGTGTCGAGCCCGCGCGCGCCGATGCGCGACAGCGCTCGTTGCGCGGCGTAGCGGCCCACCGCTTCCGGATCGGCGAGGTCGGCCGCGCTGCGGGTCGACGTGTACCAGTCGTCGCGCTGCATGTTGCGCGCGCTGCCGGCGATCGGCGCGCAGGCGATGTAGTGGCGCGAGTACGGATAGCCCGCAAGGAAGCCGCGCGAAGTGGCCAGCACGAATTGCGAATGCTGCGCCGAGACGCTCGCGCCTTCCGAATTCTTGATCTGCGGATCGGTGGCGAAGGCGGCGTCTTCCGAGCGACGGGCGATTTCCACCGCTTCGTCGGCCGTCAGATTCCACGGGTGATACAGATCGAGATCGCGCGGCGCGGTTTCGAGCAGGTCTGCTTCGGCAAGACCCGCGCAGTCGTCTTCCGCGGTGAAGCGGGCGATGTTGTACGCCGCCGCGACTGTGTCCTTCAAAGCCTGCGACGAAAAGTCCGAGGTGCTCGCGTTGCCGCGCTTGTTACCGATGAACACCGTCACGCCGACCATCTTGTCGCGGTTGTGTTCGATCGTCTCGACTTCGCCGCGCCGCACGGAGACGGACAGGCCGTCGCCTTCGGATATCTCGGTCGCCGCGTCGGTGCCGCCGAGCGACTTCGCGTGACGAAGGATGTCCGAGGCGATTTCCTTCAGTTCATCCTGGGTGTGCGGAAAAAAGCGCTGCTTGACGTCCATGTCTGCTGCCATTGTCGTTGCCGTCCTGTTCGGGGCCGAGCGGCCCTGTGTGTTCGCCCATGCCACGCACGTGCGTGCGCATTTGCAAGTGCATTTGCGTGCGCGTTTGCGTAGTCACGCATCCCGCGATCATAGCAAGGGTTGCGAAGCCGTACCTGGCATTCGCCGCGTCCGCCGGAGCCGGCGAGCGCACTTGTGCACAGCAGCACGGCGGGCCCGGCGTGCGCGGCAAGCTACAATATCGGTATGACACGCAAAACCCGCATTCAACCCATCGAATCCGCCGAGCCGGAAGTCGACGAGAACGGCTACGACCGTCCCAGCAAGTCCCAGCTCAAGCGCGAAATGCACGAGCTGCAGGAACTGGGCTCGGCGCTGATCGCCCTGCCGAAAGACGCGCTCAAGCGCATGCCGATGCCCGAAAAGCTCGACGACGCCGTGCGCGAAGCGCGCCGCATCACCGATCACGAAGGCAAGCGCCGCCAGGTGCAGTACGTCGGGCGCGTGATGCGCTCGCTGCTGGACGGGGAAACCGCCGCCCTGCGCACCGCGCTCGACACCTATAACGGCGTCAACAAGGCGGAAACGGCCAAGCTGCACTGGATCGAGCGCACCCGCGAGAAACTGCTCGCCGACGACGCCGCGCTGACCGAATTCATCCGCCAGCACCCGAACGCCGATCCGCAGCAGGGCCGCACGCTGATCCGCAACGCCCGCAAGGAGGCGCAGCAAAGCAAGCCGCCGCGCTACTTCCGCGAGCTGTTCCAGTGGATCAAGAACGCCGACGGCCCGTCTGCCGACACCGATTCCGATGCAGAAGACGTGCTGGAAGACGACGATGACGACCGCGACGCGTAAGGCTACACGTAATCATCCGGACGAAATCGTGATCGGCCTCGTGTCGATCAGCGACCGGGCGTCCACCGGCGTGTATGAGGACAAAGGCATACCGGCGCTGCAGGAATGGCTCGGCGCCACCCTGACCTCGCCGTTCCAGGTGGTCACCCGCCTGATTCAGGACGATGCGCCCACCATTTCCGCCACGCTGATCGAACTGGTCGACGAAGTGGGTTGCGATCTGGTGCTGACCACCGGCGGCACCGGCCCGTCGCGCCGCGACGTGACGCCGGAAGCGACTTTGGCGGTGGCGACCAAGGAAATGCCGGGTTTCGGCGAGCAAATGCGGCAAATCAGCCTGAATTTCGTGCCGACCGCGATTCTGTCGCGCCAGGTGGCGGTGATCCGCGAAACCGCGGATCACGCGGCGCTGATCATCAACCTGCCGGGGCAGCCGAAGTCGATCAAGGAAACGCTGGAAGGTTTGCGTGACGCAGACGCTGGCCGCGCCGTGAAGGTGCCGGGGATTTTCGCCGCGGTGCCTTACTGCATCGACCTGATCGGCGGCCCGTATGTGGAAACGAACGCCGACGTGGTGAAAGCGTTCCGGCCGAAGAACGCGGTGCGCGCGCCCCGGCAGGGTTGAAGCTGAAACGACGGCTGATGGATTATTCCGCGGCCGGCGTTTCCGGCACCTGCGAGGCCGCCGGAATCAGGAAGTGCTCGCGGTAGTACTTCAGTTCGTCGATCGATTCATGGATGTCGGCCAGCGCCGTATGCATGGCGCGTTTCTGGAAACCCTTGTAGATCGCCGGCTGCCAGCGGCGGCACAGTTCCTTCAGCGTGCTGACGTCCAGATTGCGGTAATGGAAGAAGCGCTCCAGATCCGGCATCCAGCGCGCCATGAAGCGGCGGTCCTGGCAGATCGAGTTGCCGCACATCGGCGATTTGCCGGGCGGTACATAAGCGCTAAGAAAGTCGCGAATCTGTTCCGTGGCGTCCGCTTCGCTCACCGTCGACGCCTTCACGCGGTCGATCAGCCCCGAGCGGCCATGCGTGTTCTGATTCCACTGATCCATTTTGGCGAGCGTTTCGTCGCTCTGATGAATCGCCAGCACCGGCCCTTCGACCAGGCGGTCGAGCGTCGAATTCGTCACGACCACCGCGATTTCGATGATGCGGTCGGTGTCCGGTTCGAGCCCGGTCATTTCCATGTCCAGCCAGACGAGATTCATGTCGCTGCGCACGAGCGGCGGCTGTTCGGTGGAGTCGAGGATGTCAGTCATGAAGGCAACCCTGATGGCCGGGCAGACGGCTTCTCCGGAAGCGCGCTTGCCGCGGCGATTGTTCGTATGAGATTGGTTTGAGCCGGCTTGGGCCTGCATGGGCCGGGTTTGAGCCGGGTTTGATCTTATCCCCCCGCCGCCGGGCGGGAAGAAACATATAATTCTCGCATAGATACCACGGAATCCCCGGATGCCTACCCTGTACTTCACTGTTCTGTTCGTCGTCGCCGTCGTGGCGATGGTCGGCACCAAGCTGTGGCTCGCGTCGCGGCAGATCCGCTTCGTCGCCGGCCATCGCGAGCAGGTGCCGAGCCAGTTTGCCGGTACCATCGCGCTCACCGCGCACCAGCGCGCCGCCGACTACACCGTCGAACGCACGCGCCTCACCATGATCGAGATCGTCGTCGGCGCGGCCGTGCTGATCGGGCTGACGCTGCTGGGCGGCGTGCAGGCGCTCGATCTCGCGATCTCCGACTGGCTGGGCCGCGGCTACGCCGGCCAGATCGCGCTGGTCGCGGCGGTGATCGCGATTACCAGCGTGATCGATCTGCCGTTCGAGTACTACCGGCAATTCGTGGTCGAGCAACGCTTCGGCTTCAACCGCATGAGCAAGGGCATTTTCTTCCTCGACCGCCTCAAAGGCGTCCTGCTCGGTGCGGCGTTCGGCCTGCCGCTGCTGTTCGTCGTGCTGTGGCTGATGAACCAGGCGGGCAGCCTGTGGTGGCTGTGGACGTGGATCGTGTGGGTCGCGTTCCAGTTGCTCGTGCTGGTGCTGTATCCGTCGTTTATCGCGCCGCTCTTCAACAAGTTCGAGCCGCTCAAGGACGAAGCGCTGAAAAGCCGCATCGAAGCCCTGATGCAGCGCTGCGGTTTCGCCGCAAAGGGTCTGTTCGTGATGGACGGCAGCCGCCGTTCGGCGCACGGCAATGCGTATTTCACCGGCTTCGGCGCGGCCAAGCGGATCGTGTTCTTCGACACGCTGCTCGCGCGCCTGTCGGGCAACGAGATCGAAGCGGTGCTCGCGCACGAACTCGGCCACTTCAAGCGCCGTCACGTGATCAAGCGGATGGTCGTCATGTTCGCGATCAGCCTCGTGATGCTCGCCCTGCTCGGCTGGCTGACGCAATGCGTGTGGTTCTATGAAGGACTGGGCGTGCGGCCGTCGCTGATCGGCGGCAATAGCGGCCTCGCGCTGGTGCTGTTCTTCCTCGCGCTGCCGGTGTTCCTGTTCTTCGTCACGCCGCTCGGCAGCCTCAGCTCGCGCAAGCACGAGTTCGAGGCCGATGCCTTCGCCGCGACGCAAACCGATGCGCAAGACCTCGTCAACGCGCTCGTCAAGCTGTATGAGGACAACGCATCGACCCTGACGCCCGATCCGCTCTACACCGCGTTCTATTACTCGCATCCGCCGGCGTCGCAGCGGATCGACCGCCTGCTGCGGCACGCATGAGCGGCCGCTCCCCGAAAGCGCCGCGCGCGCCGTCCAGCACGCGCGTAGGCGGTCTGGTGATTGCCGCTCATGGGCGGCACTACCTGGTCGCGCCGGAAGACGGCAGCCCGATGCTCCAGTGCTTCCCGCGTGGCAAGCGTAGCGAAGTGGCGGTCGGCGATCGCGTGATTTACGAACCGACTTCGGCGGATCAGGGTGTGATCGTCGAGATCGGCGAGCGGCGCAATCTGCTGTATCGCTCGGATCAGTACAAGTCGAAACTCTTTGCCGCGAATCTCGACCAGTTGCTGATCGTGCTCGCAACCGAGCCGCATTTCAGCGAGGACCTGCTCGGCCGCGCGCTTGTCGCCGCCGAGGCAAACGAGTTGAAGCCGTTGATCGTGTTGAACAAGATCGACGTGACCGGCGCGCTGGAGGGCGCGCGCAGGCGGCTCGAACCGTACCGCGCGCTCGGCTACACCGTGGTCGAAGTGTCGATCAAGACGCAGCCTGATGCCGCGCGCCCCGCGTTGCTCGAGCATCTGCAAGGTCATTCGACGCTGCTGCTCGGCCAGTCGGGCATGGGCAAGTCGACGTTGGTAAATCTGCTGATTCCCGATGCCGAAGTCGCGACGCGCGAGATCTCGACCGCGTTGAACAGCGGCCGACACACCACCACGTTTACGCGGCTCTACCCTTTGCCTGGATCCGATGGCGGGGCGTTGATCGATTCGCCGGGCTTCCAGGAATTCGGCCTGCATCATCTGACCGAAGGCCGGCTCGAACGCGCGTTTCCCGAGTTCCGGCCGCTGCTGCCGAACTGCCGCTTCTACAACTGCCATCACCTGCAGGAGCCGGGCTGCGCGATTCTCGAAGCTGTCGCCGATGGCGGGATCCGACGCGAACGGCATGCCCTGTACGCGCAACTGGTGCACGAAGCCAGCCAGATCGTGCGCTAACGCGCGCCGCTGTCAAACCATGGATTCACGATGAAATTGATGCGCGCGCCGAATCTGATCATCGGACAGCATTGGGTCAATGTGCTGGAGACGGCGGGTATCGCTTGCGAGTTGCATAACCGTTATCTGAACGGCGCGCTCGGCGATATTCCGGCGGATCAGTGCGCACCGGAGCTGTGGCTTGTGGATGAGCGCGATGAGGTGATGGCGCGGCGGTTGATCGATGCGGCTTCACATGGCCCGGCGGCGGGGTCGCCTTCGTGGCGATGCCGTCAGTGCGGGGAGACGCTCGAGGCGCAGTTCACGGTGTGCTGGCAGTGTGGGACGGCGCGTGATCCGCTGGATGGATGAAGCGGTTGGAGCGCATCAGGCAAGCCACACCGCGATCGTCAGCATCAGCAGCAAAATCATCCACAGCACCACCGCACGCCACACCAGACCCACCGCCGATTGCAGCGTGCGCGGCGTGCAGTCGTCGCCGACTGACATCGGGCCGCCGTCGCCGGTGGTCAGCGCATCGAGGCTCGAGGGTTCGGCAAGCGGCCCGCTCAATCGCGCGCCCAACGCGCCGCTGCCCGCGGCCAGCAACACGCCGTCGTTCGCATCCGGCCACTGACGCGCATGGTTGCGCCATGCATAAATCGCGTCTTCGAAATTGCCGACAATCGCAAAGCCCAGCGACGTGAGCCGCGCCGGCACCCAGTCGATCACGAAGAAAGCACGTTGCGCGAAGCTCGAAAACGCCGCCGTGCGATCGTCGGCCGGCCGTGCCCATGCACGCGCCAGATATTCGGCGATCCGATACAGCACCGCGCCCGCCGGCCCGACCGGAATCAGGAACCAGAAGAACACGCCGAACACATGCCGATGCGAGGCGACCACCGCGTGAATCAGCGTATGACGCACGATCTCGCTAACGGGCATATCCACGGTATCGAGCCCGGTCCATTCATTCAGGATTTCACGGGCGCGCGGCACGTCGTCGTTATTCAACGCGAGGTGGATATCCGTGAAGTAATGGCTGAACTGCCGGAAACCGAGCGTGAAGTACAGCACCGCGACGTTCCACAGGAACGCCAGCGCGAAGTGAATGTGATACAGCACGTAGTAGATAAGCGCGACGGCCAGCGTCCAAGGCACCACCACCACCAGCCACGCGAGCAAGCCATGCTTGGGCTTGCCGGCATCGAATCCGTGCGCCGCCGACTCCGCATGGTATTGAAGCAATGCCGCCACCGGATTGTTCAGCGACAGCGCGCGGACCTGTTCAATAATCAGAGCCAGCAATACGGAGAAAAAAGTCATGCGATGCGCCGTGCTTTTCGAGTTTTTACGATTGTTTTATAACGATAGCACAGGGTCGGATGCCACTGAGCACGGACGTTGACAAACACCCAACAAGTGCACAACCCGCGGCGATTCAAGCCGCGAGAAAGCGATAGAAGTTGCGCAGCATCGCCGCCGTCGCGCCCCAGATGAAATAGTGGCCGCCCACCTGCCCCTCGCGATCCGCCGCTTCCGCCGACGCGGGCCGCGGATAGGGCATGGCGAAAAAGCGACGCTGGCCACCTTCGTAACGAAACACGCGCTCTTCGTGATGCGCGGGGTTCATCAGAAAAGCGAGCGGCACTTCGAAGACTTCGGCCACTTCGAACGCATCCGCTTTCAACGTGAAGGGCGGATGCACCAGACCGATCACAGGCGTCACACGAAAACCGGTGCCCGTCAGATAGTCGGGCAACGCACCGAGAATTTCAACGCGCGACGGATCGAGACCGACCTCTTCCTGCGCCTCGCGCAACGCCGTGGCGGTTGCATCCGCGTCGAACGGTTCGTGACGGCCGCCGGGAAAACTCACCTGGCCGGCGTGGTCGTTCAGATGGTCGGCACGTTGAGTCAGGAGCACGGTGAGGCCGTTGTCGCGTACGACCAGCGGCACCAGCACAGCGGCAACGCGCGGATCGACGTGCTGATCGCGCCACGGTGCTTCGATAATCGGCTCAGGCGTCCAGCTCAGACGCTGCTCGAAGCGCGCACGCAGACCGTCGGGCGTCAGGCGCCCGGCAACCACCGGTGGCAGATCGGCACCCGTCGCTTCGACAGGTAGAGTTTCAGGCTCAAAGGCGGGGCGGATCAACGGGTCTCTCGGAATGAGCGGATAGGGGACATTCCGCTATTTTGACCTGGCAAACAAAAAAGCACCCGCGAGGGGTGCTTTTTCTTACAGCTTTTACGCTTCCGGAGCAGCGCGGTCTTTCTTTGCGACCAGCTTTTCCTTGATTCGAGCCGACTTGCCCGAACGGTCGCGCAGGTAGTACAGCTTCGCACGACGCACATCGCCACGACGCTTCACGACGATGCTTGCCAGCAGCGGCGAGTACGTCTGGAACGTACGCTCGACGCCTTCGCCCGACGAAATCTTGCGGACGATGAACGACGAATTCAGACCACGGTTACGCTTGGCGATCACGACGCCTTCGTAAGCCTGAACACGCTTACGCGTACCTTCAACCACGTTCACGCTGACGATCACCGTATCGCCGGGGGCGAATTCGGGGATGGTCTTCTCGCCGAGGGCGCGGCCGATTTCTTCCTGCTCGAGTATTGCAATCAGATTCATCACTGACTCCTATGTCCATCTTGTCGGCGTTCGTACCTGCCTCACAGAAACTGCTTGGCTACGGCCCCGATAGAGGATGGGTTCACATCTGGCGCCGTACACGCATGTGCGGCACCGCCTATGTCCGCTCGAAAGCCCAAGGCTTTACGCCTTCGACACTTCCTTCGCGAGACTCGTAAGCCATGCCTCGTCGGCACGGCTCAACATCTTGTTCTTTCTGGCCTTCACGATCAAATCGGGCCGCTTGTTCAACGTGTTACGCAAGGCTTCACGCCGACGCCACGCTTCGATTTCCGCATGATGGCCGCCAAGCAGCACATCAGGCACACGCACGCCGTCGTATTCCTCCGGACGCGTGTAATGCGGACAATCCAGCAGCACGTCGACGAAACTATCCTGCACCGCCGATTGCGAGTCGTTCAGCACGCCGGGCAACTGACGCACCACGGCATCCATCAACGCCATCGCCGGCAATTCGCCGCCGGACAGCACGAAGTCGCCGAGGCTGACCTCTTCATCGACGACACGGTCGAGCAAACGCTGATCGATCGCTTCATAGCGCCCGCACAACAGGATCAGACCGGGCTCGGCCGCGAACTGCATGACACGATCGTGATTCAGCGTGGCGCCTTGCGGCGACATCATCACGACGCGCGACGCGCCGATGCCCTGCTCCGCCTGCGCCGCTTTCGCCGCGCCGATCGCGTCTTCCAGGGGCTTGGCCAGCATCACCATGCCGGGGCCGCCGCCGTAGGGGCGATCGTCGATTGTGCGGTAGTTGTCGGTAGTGAAATCGCGTGGATTCCACGTGCGCAACCCGTAGCGCTCCTGCTTCGCCGCACGGCTGGTGATACCCCAGTCGGTCAGCGCACGAAACATGTCAGGAAAGAGCGTCACGACATCGAACTGCATCGCTCTCTCCAGTCAGCGAGTTATTTAGTAATCGGTTTCCCAGTCGACGATGATCTGCTTCGCCGCCTGATCCACCGTTTTGACAAAGACGCCGACGAACGGGATCAAACGCTCGCCGGTGACCGGCTTACCGCTTTTGTCGGTATCCGGATATTCGATGCGCAACACCGAGTGCGCACCGTTGTCGATCATGTCTGCAACCTTGCCGAGGTGGACCCCGGCAACGTTCACCACATCCAGGCCGAGCAGGTCGACCCAGTAGAATTCGTCGGCCTCGAGGGCCGGAAATTCGCTGCGGCTGATATAGACGCGCGTGCCGCGCAGTGCCAGTGCCACATCGCGGTCAGCTACGCCGCCCAGATGGGCAACGATACTGTCGCTATGCGTTTTTGCCTGTAATGACGGCGCCGACTTGCGCTCGTGGCCTTTCAGCAACCACCAGCGCTTCGCGCTCAGCAATGCGTCGCCGCCGTGCCCGGCATCCGCATGCGCGGCTACCTTGACCCAGCCTTTGAGGCCGTAAGCGTCGACTATTGCACCGACCTCGACCGCATCGGCCGGCCAGCTTTCCACCGTTTCCGCTCGCATTTCTGCTGCGCTGGAAGCGGCGTTTGCAACTTTGGCTTTCGCCTGCCCTTCGGTCGCTTCGACCGGCTTGCGGACGAATGCACCGAACGGCGCCTGACCAGACGTCTTCGCGCGCGGGGCTGCCGCCTTTGCCTTTACGCGACCTGAATTGCCGGAATCACGTTCAGACATAAGAGAACCTCGCTGCCAACTTCGACGTCTGCTTCAGCAAAACTCGCGCATCGGACTGCTCACGCAAGCTGCGCGAGCCGCCGGCCGAACCGACGACGATACGCATGCTAGCTACCATTAAGCAGCCGGCTGCGCCTTTTGCGCTTCTTTCACGAGACGCTGAACGGTCGGCGACAGTTGTGCGCCAACACCTTGCCAGTACGTCAGGCGGTCTTGAGCGATACGCAGCGACTCACCCTTCGTAGCGACCGGGTTGTAGAAGCCAACGCGTTCGATGAAGCGGCCGTCACGACGGTTACGCGAATCGGTTGCGACGATGTTGTAGAACGGGCGCTTCTTGGAGCCGCCACGAGCCAAGCGGATGATGACCATACTAGAATCCTTGAAAACCGGGGTTCGGAACGACTGAAACACGCGATTATAGCGGGAAACCGACGCCATAACAAACACTTACCGGGATAAACTGCACGACGGGGTTGTGCCGTCCATACAGGCACAGGCCTCGAATCGCGCCGAGACGCCCGAATTACCTGACGGAGCGCCCGTGAAACGCCTGCCGCCATCTGCGTTTTTTCTCGCTTCATTCGCCGTCTTTCGGCGAGTTGCCCGCTTTTCGCTGATTACAGGCTTTTCGCGTGCCGCCCGCATTCAGGCCCTGCGAGCAGGCGCTGCCTTGTTGCTCGCCGCCACGGCCCTGCCGGTGCTGGCCGCGCTACCGGTCGAGCGCATCAAACTGCCGCCCGGCTTCCACATCGAGGTCCTCTCGGACGCCGTACCGAGCGCGCGGGCCATGGCGCTCTCACCGAAGGGCATTCTTTATATAGGCAGCCTTGACGGCCACGTCTACGCGCTCGAATTGCAGAGTGGACGCGTCACGGCTCGCCACGTGGTCGCCTCCGGCCTGGAAACGCCGGCGGGCGTGGCGTGGCGGGATGGCACGCTGTACGTCTCCGCAGTGTCGAAAATTCTACGCTTTGACGCGATTGACGCTCATCTGAATGATCCGCCCAAGCCGGTCGTGGTCACCGACACACTGCCGACAGAGACCCATCATGGCTGGAAATTCATCGCTTTCGGGCCGGATGGCAAGCTGTACGTGCCGCAAGGCGCGCCCTGCAACGTCTGCCTGAAAGACCGCGACCGCTTTGGGATGATCGGCCGCATGGACCCGGACGGCAGCCATTATGAAATCGTGGCGCGTGGCGTTCGCAACTCAGTCGGTTTCGCGTGGCATCCGGTGACACATGAGTTGTGGTTCACCGACAACGGCCGCGACCTGATGGGCGACGACGTACCGGACGACAAACTCAACCGCGCGCCGCGTGCAGGCATGGATTTCGGCTTTCCGTACTGCCATGGCGGCGACACGCCCGACCCCGAATTCGGCAAGGACCATCCATGCAGCGCCTTCACACCGCCGGTTGTCAAACTCGGCGCGCACGTCGCCTCGCTCGGCATGCGCTTTTACAGTGGCTCGATGTTCCCGGCCGCGTATCGCGACAATATTTTTATCGCCGAGCACGGCTCGTGGAATCGCAGCAAGAAGGTCGGCTACCGCGTCGTGCGGGTGATTACCAACCCGGACGGCAGCAACGCGCACCAGGAGGTCTTTGCCGAAGGCTGGCTCCAGCCGGGCGAAGCGGTATGGGGCCGCCCCGCCGACGTGCAGCCGATGCCCGACGGCTCACTCCTGATCAGCGACGACTACGCCGGCGCGGTCTATCGCGTGACCTATTCCGCGCCTCAGCCTTAGCCGTAAGCGCGCCGCGGGCGTAGAATGCGCGTCGGCCCACGCCCACCGACGCCCCGCTCCTTTTCGACAGCCTGTCACTCTGCCCTCGCCTACATGTCCACCCTTGCTTCGACTTCCTCGTATTTCAGATCCAAGACGATTACCGCCGCGCTGGCCTTCTTCTTCGGCAGCCTCGGCGCCCACCGCTTCTATCTGTACGGCTTGCGCGACATCTACGGCTGGGCGCACTTGCTCGGCACGTTGATCGGGATTCCGGGCGCCATGCTGGTGGTGGCGAGCGAACGGGCCTCGATGCTCGGCTGGGTGCTCGCGTTTTTCGGCGCCGTCTCGCTGCTCTCAGCCTTTCTGGCCGCGATCGTCTATGGCCTGCGCCCGGATGAAAAATGGGACGCGCAGTTCAACGTGCAAACCCAGTGCAAAAGCCGCTCTGGCTGGACCGTCATTTTCATCGTGATCTTTTCGCTGCTGATCGGCGCGTTCCTCCTCATGACGGGCCTCGCGATCTCGTTCCAGACTTACTTCGAAGGTCAGGTGCAAGCCGCCAAAGCGCTGTCGCAATGACCCACCGCGCGCCGCGCTAAAAGAGCCTCAATTGTGGATTGTCGCGCGGCGGCAGTTCAGTGCGCACCGGCTCAACCCGGCGAAAATGCGACATATCGAGAATGCCGCGGTCGCGCCGGTTTAGCCCGAGCCGGCGCACAGCATTGTGGAAGCGCTGCTTCAGCAGGTCCGCCCACAAGCCTTCCCCCTTCATTCGAGTGGCGAAGTTCGAGTCGTAGTCCTTCCCGCCCCGCATATCGTGCACGCGACTCATCACCCGATCAGCCCGATCGGGAAAATGCGCCGCGAGCCAATCCTTGAATAGCGGCGCAACTTCCCAAGGCAAACGCAGCACGATGTAGCTCGCATTGCTTGCGCCGGCCTCTGCACAGGCTTCCAGCACACGCTCCATGTCCGGCTCGGTGACGAAGGGAATCACCGGCGCGATGCTGACGCCAACCGGAATGCCCGCCTCGCTCAACGTACGGATCGTGCGCAATCGACGCGACGGCGTGGCGGCACGCGGCTCAAGCGTGCGCGCGATCTCGGCGTCCAGCGTGGTGATCGTGATAGCCGCCATGAACTGCCCGCGCGCCGCCATAGGTGCGAGCAGATCGATATCCCGCTCGATCAGCGACGATTTGGTGATCGCCGCGAACGGATGGCCGCGCTCGCTGAGCACTTCGATCACTCGCCGGGTGAGGCGCAAATCGCGCTCGACGGGTTGCCAGGCGTCGGTATTGACGCCGAGCGCGATCGGCTCCGGGACATAGGACTTCTTCGACAACTCGCGCTCGAGCAACTCCGGCGCATTGATCTTCGCGTAGATGCGGCTTTCGAAGTCGAGCCCCGGCGACAGCCCTAGATAACTATGTGTGGGCCGCGCGAAGCAGTAGATGCAGCCATGTTCGCAGCCCCGATACGGATTGAGCGACACGCTGAACGGAATATCCGGCGACGCGTTGCGCGTGAGAATGGTTTTGGCCCGCTCTTCGAAAACCTGCGTGCGTAAAACCTTGGGCTCGCCGTCTTCCTCCGGCGACGAAAGCCAGCCGTCGTCCACCACTTCACGCTGGTCGACTTCGTAACGGCCTTGCAGGTTCGTCACCGCACCGCGCCCCTTGCGAGGCGTGGGCGGAGCAATCGGAAATTCGTTGGCGGAGTGGGTGTCGGAATCGGTCACGGCTGGAGCACGCAAAATGCAAAACGGCGCAAAACACCTGTATAAATATACAGTGTTTACGCCGTTTGTCGAGTCCAGCTGCGCAACTCCCGCGCGAGCTAATCGCCAACCGCAATCGTCAGCGTTTCCTTGATCTCTTCCATCACCACGTAGCTCTTCGACTGCACCGCGCCGGGCAGTTGCAGCAGGATGTCGCCCAGCAGTTTGCGGTAGTCGGCCATTTCGCCGATGCGCGCCTTGATCAGATAGTCGAAGTCGCCCGAGACGAGGTGGCACTCCAGCACCTCGGGGATCTTCTGCACCTCGCGGCGGAACTGGTCGAACATGTTGCCGCTTTTGTGATCGAGCGTGATCTCGACGAACACCAGCAGCGCCGCGCCCAGTTCAGCCGGGTTCACGCGCGCGTGGTAGCCGGTGATCACGCCGTCGCGCTCCATTCGCTTGACACGTTCGATGCACGGCGTGACGGACAGCCCGACCTGCTCGGCGAGATCTTTCATCGCCATCCGGCCGTCCTGCTGGAGGAGCCGCAGGATCTTGTGATCGAGTTTGTCGAGAGCCCGGATCGGTTGGCGCTGTGTACGCATGGTGTTTTTGCTGAAAATCTTGAAAATACAATAACAAAACCTACCTGACTGTTAATAGTATAGCGGTTATCACTGGGCGATCCGCGTTACACCTCGTTAATCGAACGAATTCAAACGAATCGACAAGCGCACCGCCCTCAGACCTCTTATTGAACATCCTGGAGCAGCTATGCGAGTCGTCGTTTTGGGCAGTGGCGTTGTCGGAGTGACGAGTGCTTATTACCTCGCGCGCGCCGGTCATGAAGTGACCGTCATCGATCGCGAGGCCGGCCCGGCGCTCGAAACCAGCTTTGCCAATGCCGGCCAGATCTCGCCGGGCTACGCGTCGCCGTGGGCCGCGCCGGGCGTGCCGCTGAAGGCCGTCAAGTGGATGTTCCAGAAACATGCGCCGCTCGCGATCCGTCTCGACGGCACACAATTCCAGTTGCAATGGATGTGGCAGATGCTGCAGAACTGCACGTCGGCGCGTTATGCGGTGAACAAGGGCCGCATGGTCCGCCTCGCCGAATACAGCCGCGATTGTTTGCAGGCGCTGCGCGCCGAAACGGGCATCCAGTACGAAGGCCGCACCGGCGGCACGCTGCAGGTGTTCCGCACGCAACAGCAGTTCGACGGCGCCGCGAAAGACATCGCCGTGCTGCGGGACGCCAACGTGCCGTATGAACTGCTGTCGCCGGCCGAACTCGCGCAAGCCGAACCGGCGCTCGCCGCGGTCTCGCACAAGCTGACGGGCGGCCTGCGCCTGCCGGGCGACGAAACCGGCGACTGCCAGATGTTCACCACGCGCCTCGCCGCGATGGCAGAGCAACTGGGCGTCAAATTCCGCTACAACACGCCGATCGACTCCCTCGCCATGGCGGGCGACCGCATCGCCGGCGTGCAGTGCGGCGACGAACTGGTGCGCGCGGATTCGTTTGTCGTAGCGCTCGGTTCGTACTCGACCAAATTCCTGTCCGGTCTCGTGAAGATTCCGGTCTACCCGCTCAAGGGTTATTCGATCACCGCGCCGATCGTCAACGAAGCATCCGCGCCGATTTCGACCGTGCTCGACGAAACGTACAAGATCGCGATCACACGCTTCGACGACCGGATTCGCGTCGGCGGCATGGCGGAGATCGTCGGCTTCGACAAGTCGCTGCGCCAGGCGCGCCGCGAAACGTTGGAACTGTGCGTGAACGATCTGTTTCCGGGCGGCGGCGATACGTCGAAGGCTACGTTCTGGACCGGCCTGCGTCCGATGACGCCGGACGGCACGCCGATCGTCGGCCGCACCCCCGTGCCGAACCTGTTCCTGAACACGGGTCACGGCACGCTGGGCTGGACGATGTCGTGCGGCTCGGGTCAACTGCTGGCCGATGTGATGTCGAGCAAGCAGCCGGCTATCAAGGCGGATGATCTGTCGGTGCATCGCTATCTCGGCGAGATCGGCGGTGCGCATCGTCCGGCTTATGCCTAAGGTTTAATGTTTTAACGCTTCGCGAGCGGTTATGCCGGTTTGTCATCGTAGACGGACCGGCCTGACAAAGAAAAACGGCGCCTCGAAAAGGGCGCCGTTTTTCTTTTTACACACGAGTTTTTGCTACATCGCTCAATAGAAGCAGCGCAACATCAGAACTGATCTTCCGACAACGCCAGCACACTCTCCCCACCCTTCGCGCTGACGATCGAAGCTTCCAACGCCGAAGCCAGCGGCAGCACATGCTCAGCATAGAACTGCGCGGTGGCGATCTTCGCGCCATAGAACGACGGATCTTCAGCGCGCTTTTCAGCCGCCACGAGCAACGCACGCGCCATCTGCCAGCCGCCCAGGACAACGCCCGCCAGCTTCAGATACGGCACGCTGCCGGCGAACACCGCGTTCGGATCGCTCTTCGTGTTAGTGACTACAAAATCGACCGCAGCGCTCAGCGAACGATGCCCTTGGCCCAGATACTTCTTCATCGATTCGAACGCAGCGCCTTGCTGCGCGCCGAGTGCTTCGATCGTTTCAGCCACGTCGGCCAGCAGCGCCTTCGCCACCTTGCCACCGTCGCGCACGGTCTTGCGGCCGATCAGGTCATTGGCCTGGATCGCGGTCGTCCCTTCGTAGATCGGCAGAATGCGCGAGTCGCGGTAGTACTGCGCGGCGCCGGTTTCTTCGATGAAGCCCATGCCGCCATGTACCTGCACGCCAAGGCTCGTCACATCGATCGACAGCTCCGTGCTCCAGCCCTTCACGATCGGCACGAGGTATTCGTAAATCGCCTGATGCTCGGCGCTCTTCGCTTCGTCGGGATGACGATGTGCGATATCGCAGTGAGCCGCGGCGACATACGCCAATGCGCGCGATGCTTCGGTGAGACCACGCATCGTGGCGAGCATGCGGCGCACGTCCGGGTGCTGAATGATCGCCACGGATTGCTTCGCGGAGCCATCCACCGGCCGGCTTTGCACGCGATCCTTCGCATACGCCACAGCCTTTTGATACGCACGATCCGACACGGCAACACCTTGCATGCCCACCGCGAAACGCGCCGCGTTCATCATGATGAACATGTACTCGAGGCCGCGATTTTCTTCGCCGATCAGATGGCCGATCGCGCCGCCGTGATCGCCGAATTGCAGCACCGCGGTCGGGCTCGCCTTGATGCCGAGCTTGTGCTCGATCGACACGCAATGGACGTCGTTACGCTCCCCGAGCGAGCCGTCTTCGTTGATAAGAAACTTCGGCACGATGAAAAGCGAAATACCCTTCACGCCTTCCGGTGCATCAGGCGTGCGCGCCAGCACGAGATGGGCGATGTTCTTCGCCATGTCGTGCTCGCCCCACGTGATGAAAATCTTCGTGCCGAACAGCTTGAACGAACCATCGCCCTGCGGCTCGGCGCGCGTGCGCACCAGCGCGAGATCGGAGCCGGCTTGCGGCTCGGTCAGGTTCATCGTGCCGGTCCACTCGCCGGAAATCAGCTTGGGCACGTAGGTTTGCTTCTGCTCTTCGCTGCCCGCCGTGAGCAGCGCCTCGATGGCGCCATCCGTGAGCAGCGGACACAGCGCGAACGACAGGTTCGACGCGTTCAGCATCTCGATACAGGCGGTGGCGATCAGCTTGGGCAGACCCTGGCCTTCGTAGTCGACCGGATGTTGCACGCCTTGCCAGCCGCCTTCGCCGAACTGGCGGAATGCGTCCTTGAAACCGGGCGTGGCGGTGACCACGCCGTCTTTCCAGCTACTCGGATTGCGATCACCTTCGACGTTCAGCGGCGCCAGCACTTCGCCGCATAGTTTCGCCGATTCTTCGAGCACGGCCTGAGCCGTGTCGAGGTTTGCATCTTCGAAGCCCGGCAGCGTCGCGATATCTTCGAGACCGGCCAGTTCTTTCATCACGAACAGCATGTCCTTGATGGGCGCCGTATAGCTCATTTCAGTTCTCCTCCTGCCTGTCGATAAAAAAAGGGCGCCGGACTTGATAGGTCCTGCGCCCTCTCGTGTGCTGCCAGACGCCTTTTAACCGGCGCTGAGGCGCTTAGCCGAGCTCGCTAACGAGTTCCGGCACGAGCGTAAACAGGTCACCCACCAGACCATAATCAGCGACGCTGAAAATCGGCGCTTCCGCGTCCTTGTTGATCGCCACGATGACCTTCGAGTCCTTCATGCCGGCCAGATGCTGGATCGCGCCCGAGATGCCGACAGCGATGTACAGTTGCGGCGCGACGATCTTGCCGGTTTGACCGACCTGATAGTCGTTCGGCACGAAGCCCGCATCGACAGCTGCACGCGAGGCGCCCAGCGCTGCGTTCAGCTTGTCCGCCAGCGGCTCGAGGACCTTCGTGTAGTTCTCGCCGTTGCCCAGACCACGGCCACCCGAGACAATGATCTTCGCCGAGGTCAGCTCCGGACGGTCCAGCTTTGTCACTTCACGGCTCACGAACTGCGAGAGGCCCGTATCAGCTGCCGCGTCGATCTTCTCGACCGTTGCGCTGCCGCCTTCTGCTGCCACCGGGTCGAAGCCGGTCGTGCGAACCGTGATGACCTTGATCGGATCTTGAGATTGAACCGTGGCGATCGCGTTGCCTGCGTAGATCGGGCGCTCGAACGTGTCGGCGCTGTCCACTGCGGTGATGTCGCTGATCTGCGCGACGTCGAGCTTCGCGGCGATGCGCGGTGCGATGTTCTTGCCGTAGGCGGTCGCCGGCGTCAGGATGTGCGTGTAGTCCTTCGCGATGTTCATCACGGTTGCCTGGACGTTTTCCGCCAGACCCGCTTCGAGTTGCGCCGCGTCGGCCAGCAGGACCTTCGAAACACCTGCAATCTTCGCTGCCGCATCCGCCGCGGCTTGTGCGTTGTGCCCTGCGACCAGCACGTGGATATCGCCACCAATCTTCTGCGCGGCTGCAATCGTGTTCAGCGTCGCGGCCTTAATCGACGCGTTGTCGTGTTCTGCAATAACCAGATTCGTCATTTCGTCCGTCTCCTCACAGCACCTTGGCTTCGGTCTTCAGCTTCTCAACCAGCGTCTTCACATCCGGCACCATCACACCGGCAGAGCGCTTCGGCGGCTCGACGACTTTCAGCGTCTTCAGGCGCGGCGTCACATCAACACCGAGGTCTTCCGGCTTGATGACTTCCAGCGGCTTCTTCTTGGCCTTCATGATGTTCGGCAGCGTCACATAGCGCGGCTCGTTCAGGCGCAGATCGGTCGTGATCACAGCGGGCAGCGTCAGCGACAGCGTTTCAGCACCACCATCCACTTCGCGCGACACCGTAGCCTTACCGTCAGCGACGACAACCTTCGAGGCGAAGGTAGCTTGCGGCAGGTTCGCCAGTGCAGCCAGCATCTGGCCGGTCTGGTTCGAATCGTCGTCGATGGCCTGCTTGCCGAGAATAACCAGCCCAGGCTGTTCCTTGTCGACCAGCGCCTTGAGCAGCTTGGCGACCGCCAGCGGCTGCAGTTCTTCGCCCGACTCGATCAGGATCGCACGGTCCGCGCCGATTGCCAGCGCCGTGCGCAGCGTTTCCTGCGCTTGCGTCACACCGGCCGACACGGCGATCACTTCGGTCGCCACGCCCGCTTCGCGCAGACGAACGGCTTCTTCAACCGCGATTTCGTCGAACGGATTCATCGACATTTTCACGTTCGCGATGTCGACGCCCGTGCCGTCCGATTTCACCCGGACTTTCACGTTGTAATCGACCACTCTCTTGACTGGCACCAGGATTTTCATGCACACGCTCCAAAGTTACGAATACGTCAACCCAACGAACATTATAGCGACTGCCCTCATGGCAGCCTTGTCGCGGGCGCTCTAGCAGAAGGATATCGCTCCTCAGCGGCGTGACGGCAATAACGAACGATCGTTCTATTTTAATCTCGAAAAAACCCGGGAGACAACCCCGGGTTAAGACCTACGACTCTAATTTTGCATTGCCGTCGTGTCTTGTCAGGCGAAACGGCCGAAAAACGGCCGTCGAATCACCAGGCGGTGATCACCGCCCCACCAAACTTGCTTTCGACAAACTGCTTCACTTCCGGCGAATGATACGCCGCGACCAGCTTCGCAACCCACGGCTTGCTCTTGTCAGCTTCGCGGATTGCGATGATGTTCACGTACGGACCCTTCGGGTCTTCGATCGCGATGGCGTCCTGCTTGGGCTTCAAATCCGCTTCCATCGCAAAGTTCGTATTGATCGCGGCGGCGTCCACGTCGTTCAGCGAGCGCGGGATCTGCGCTGCGTCGAGTTCGACGATCTTCAGCTTCTTCGGGTTGTCGACGACATCGAGCGGCGTCGCCTTGAGACCCGCGTCCGCGCGCAGCTTCAGCAGACCTTGCTTCTGCAGCAACAGGAGTGCCCGGCCGCCATTGGTCGGATCGTTCGGCACGGCGATCTTCGCGCCCGGCTGCAATTCAGCCAGCGTCTTCACCTTCTTCGAATAGATGCCCATCGGGTACGTGACCGTATCGGCAACACGAATCAGCTTGTAGCCGCGGTCCTTCACCTGGGCCTGCAAGTACGGGTCATGCTGGTAGCTGTTTGCGTCCAGGTCGCCACCGGCGAGCGCCGCGTTCGGCTGCACGTAGTCGGAGAACTCGACGATCTTGATGTTCAGACCGTTCTTCGCCGCGACCGTCTTCACGACTTCCATGATCTGCGCGTGCGGGCCGCCGGTGACGCCGACCTTGATCGTGTCTTCAGCGTGAGCCGTGGTGGCGGCAGCGAACAGCGACGCGGCGCCGAGTGTGGCGGCCAGCTTGAGAACGAAACGACGTTGCATGATGGACCTTTTCCGAATCTATCGATTCTGTTGTTTACTTATGGCTCAAACGACGCACGAGCCAATCCCCGAACGACTGCACCAGTTGCACGAAGACGATCAGGATCACCACGACCGTCACCATCACTTCCGGCAAGAAACGCTGATACCCGTAACGAATGCCCAGATCGCCGAGCCCGCCGCCGCCGATCGCACCAGCCATCGCCGAGTAGCCGACCAGCGAGACAAACGTGATCGTCAAACCGGCGACCACACCCGGCAGTGACTCCGGCAACAGCACCTTGAAAACGATCTGGCTGGTGGTCGCGCCCATCGCCTGCGCCGCTTCGATCAGACCGCGATCGACTTCGCGCAAAGCCGTCTCGACCAGACGCGCAATGAACGGCGCCGCGGCGATCGTCAGCGGCACCACGGCCGCAGCCGTACCGATCGACGAACCCACCACGAGACGCGTGAACGGAATCACGGCAACCAGCAAGATGATGAACGGCGTGGAACGCACGGCATTGACGATCACGCCCATCACGCGGTTCACTGCGATGTTCTGCAAGACGCCCTGACGGTCCGTCAGATACAGCAGCACGCCCAGCGGCAAACCGACCGCTGCGCCGACCAGTCCGGAGATGCCCACCATCACAAGCGTTTCCCAGAACGACTGGACGAACATATCGAACATTTCACTCAACATACGACAGCTCCTCTACCACAACACCCTGTTCGCGCAGATAGGTCAGCGCCTGTGCGACCTTCGCCGGTTCGCCGCCCGCGAGCACCGCGAGCGAGCCGAACGCCTGCCCCTGGATCTCGTCGATTTGGCCATGCAGGATGTTGAAGTCGAGTTCGTAGCGGCGAATCGTTTCCGACAGGATCGGCTGATCGACACCCGAACCGGTGAACGCCAGGCGCAACAAATGGCCGCTGCCGGTCTTCAGGCGTTCGGCCACGCGTGCCTTCATCGCGGGCGGCAGTTCCTGTGCGATCACGTCGCCGATCAGCGCGCGCGTCACTTCATGATGCGGTTGCAGGAACACGTCGATGACCTTGCCCTCTTCGACCACACGGCCGGCATCCAGCACCGCGACGCGGTCGCAGACCTGCTTGATCACGTCCATCTGGTGCGTGATCAGCACAATCGTCAGGTTCAGTTCGCGATTGATGCGCTTGAGCAGATCGAGGATCGAGCGCGTGGTTTCGGGATCGAGCGCCGACGTCGCTTCGTCGGAGAGCAGCACCTTCGGCTTGCTCGCCAACGCACGCGCGATACCCACACGTTGCTTCTGCCCGCCGCTGATCTGCGCCGGATAACGATCCTTCTGCGCCGACAGGCCGACCAGTTCGAGCAGCGGCAGCACGTTCGCCTCGATCTCGTCGCGCTTCATGCCGGCGAGTTCGAGCGGCAACGCCACGTTCTCGTAAACCGTGCGCGACGACAGCAGGTTGAAGTGCTGGAAGATCATGCCGATTTCGCGACGCGCCTCGCGCAACTGCGCGGCGGGCAGCGTCGTCAGATCACGGCCGCTGACGACGATGTTGCCTTCGCTCGGGCGCGTCAGCAGGTTGATGGTGCGCACGAGCGTACTCTTGCCCGCGCCGCTGCGGCCGATGATGCCGAACACCTCACCCGCCGGAATCGACAGATTGACGTTATGCAGCGCTTCGACCCAGCCCCGGGGTCCGGCGAACCGCTGAGAGATATTGCGTATTTCGATCATGGAAAAACGAAACGGCGGAGTTTGCCAACGAGCGTTATGCGCTCCCGACAAGCGGCCGCCGTTGCTTTTATTGGGATTTGAGGCCGCAATTCTACCGCAGCGTCGTCATTCCCTTTAATAATCAATTTCGATCTTTTCATAACCACAGAGCATTAGAGGCGTGCCCGGCGCGAGATGCTCGCGCGTGCGCACCTGCTGCGACTATGATCGGGCGAATCGAAATCAGGCCCCATCCAGGATAAACGGCAGCTATGGAAACAACCCGATCCGGCAATGTGCGTCCCGCAGCGGCCGCGCCAAAAGGCGGCGCCGCGCTGCGCTCCACGGTCACGACGAGCGACGGCATCGAACTGCCGTTGTATCGCTGGCCCGCCACGACACCGCTGCGCGGCACGGTCGCGCTGGTGCACGGGCTCGCGGAGCACGCCGGGCGTTACGCAGCACTGGCGGATCGGCTGAACTCGGCCGGCATCGAACTCGTCGCTATCGATTTGCGCGGACATGGGCATGCGCCGGGCAAACGCGTGTGGGTCGACCGGTTTGACGACTATCTGCTCGACGCACAGGCCTTGCTCAATGAAGCGGCAACCAGTTGTGCACCGCTGTTCCTGATGGGCCACAGCATGGGCGGCGCAGTTGCTGCGCTTTACGCGATCGAGCGACTCGAGGCAAGCGGGCGTCGGCTAAGCGGTCTGATCCTGTCGAGCCCCGCGCTCGCGCCCGGCCGCGATGTGCCGCGCTGGATGCTCAAGGTGAGCCAGGTGATCAGCCGCATCTGGCCGACCTTCCCGGCGATGAAAATCGACGCGGCTTTGCTTTCGCGTCTTCAAACGGTGGTGAACGCCAATCGCAATGATCCGCTGGTTCATCACGGCGCGATTCCGGCGCGCACAGGCGCGGAGTTGTTGCTGGCGATGGCGCGCATCGAACGCGGCCGTGCGGGACTACGCGTGCCGCTGCTGGTGTATCACGGCACTGCCGACAAGCTCACCGAGCCCGAAGGCAGCCGTGATTTCGGCGCGCATGCGGGTTCGCCGGACAAAACGCTCACGATGCACAAAGACAGCTACCACGAGACGATGAACGATCTCGACCGGGATCGGGTGATCGGCGCACTGATCGATTGGATCGAAAAGCGTTTGCCAAAAACCTGAGCGCCGGACGGCGTGTCGACATGGACAAACAGAGTTCAGTGGGTCGACGCGAGGACGACGCTCCAAGTTTCAGCATTGGCCGGCATTTAGAACGCTCAAGTATCTGGACGAGTGATACGGGGGCGGACTTCGACAAGAACGGCCCAGCCCGGCTAGCGCTTCCAGTCAGGCGCCCGTTTGTCGATGAACGCCTGCACGCCTTCGAGCGCGGAGTCGTCCATCATGTTGCAAGCCATGGTCTGGCCGGCTAACTGGTACGCTGCTTCGATCCCCATTTCGAGCTGGCGATAGAACAGCCCCTTGCCGGCGCTCACCGCTTCGACGGGTTTCGCGCAGATGCTCTTCGTGAGCCGCGCGACCTCTGCATCGAGCGCGTCCGCCGGCGCAATGCGATTCACCAGTCCCTGCTGCTTCGCCTGGAGAGCGTCGATGAAATCGCCGGTGAGCAGCATTTCGAGCGCCGCCTTGCGCGACAGATTGCGCGACAGCGGCACCGAAGGCGTCGCGCAGAAAAGACCCAGATTGACACCCGAGACGGCAAAGCGCGCGGTGTCGGCAGCGACTGCCAGATCACACATCGCGACCAGTTGGCAGCCGGCCGCCGTGGCGATGCCGTGCACACGCGCGATCACCGGTTGCGGCGAGCGCTGGATCGTCAACATCAGTTTCGTGCAGCGCGCGAACAAGGCCTGGTAGTAAGCCAGCGACGGCGCCGCGCGCATTTCCTTCAGATCGTGCCCCGCGCAGAACGCGCGACCGGCGCCGGCGATCACCACCACCCGCGCGTTGGAGTCCGCCAGCGCCGTCAGCGTCGACTGCAATTCGTCGAGCAAGGCTTCGGAGAGCGCGTTGAAGGCATCGGGCCGGTTCATCGTCAAACGGACGACACCCGGCACGCCGTAGGCGTCGTGTTCGATTTCGACCAGCGACGCACTGCGCACCTCGGCATTCATGGCTCGCTCCTCGTTGAATTCGTGCATTTCACGACGTTCGCGCAGCTTTTGTCGCGTGACAACTCAGATCCCGGCCAGCGAGCGCACGTGCGCCACCACGCTGCGCCCCAGCGCCGACAGGTTGTACCCGCCCTCGAGACAACTGACGATCCGTCCCTGCGCATAGCGCTTCGCGATCTCGCGCACCTGATCGGTGATCCATGCGTAGTCGTCTTCGACGAGGCCCATGTTGCCAAGATCGTCCTCTCGATGCGCATCAAAGCCGGCCGAGATGAAGATCATCTCCGGCTTGAATTCATGCAGGCGCGGCAGCCACATCATGTCGACCGCCTCGCGCACCGCCATGCCTTTCGAGCGTGCCGGCATCGGCACATTGCACATGTTGGGCGCCTGATTGTCAGCGCCGCTGAACGGATAGAACGGGTGCTGGAAGATGCTGCACATCAGCACGCGCGAATCGCCCGAAAAGGCTGCTTCGGTGCCGTTACCGTGATGGACGTCGAAATCGATGATCGCCACGCGCTGCATGCCATGCACTTCAAGTGCGTGACGCGCGGCGATCGCGACGTTGTTGAAAAAGCAGAAGCCCATTGCACGCGCCGGCTCCGCATGGTGGCCCGGCGGGCGCACGCTGCAGAACGCGTTGTCGTAGCGGCCTTCGATCACGGCGTCGGTCGCGGCCACCGCAGCGCCAGCCGCGCGCAACGCGGCCTGCAACGTGTGCGGGTTCATGGACGTGTCGGGATCGATTTCGGCAAGACCTTCCACGGGCGACTTGCTGCGGACGTAATCGATGTGGGCTTGCGTATGCACGCGCAACAGCGCGGCTTCATCGGCGAGCGGCGGCGACTCGCGCTCGATCAGCGAGTCGATGCGGCTCGCGATCAATTGATCTTCGATTGCCTGCAGGCGCGCCGGGCATTCGGGATGCCATTGCCCCATATCGTGCAGCAAACAATCTGCGTGGGAATAAAAGGCTGTTGCCATGATTCTCGTCTGCGGCGCGGCGCTTTCTCAGCGCGCGCGGCGTGTCTCCGTCCATGGGCGCACACACTGGGCGCGCCAACATTTGCCAAGTTACCACACCATGCGACTGTGACGCGCTGGGCACAGTTTTGCAGAAAGCGTCGGGTATACTGCCCTGTCCGTTTCCCCCTGTCTCTTTCGCACTGCGCCCCTAGCTCACTATGACCGTCAAGCTTGCTCTGTCTGCACGAAACCGGCTACGCATGAAGACCCTAGCCGCCGCACTGTCCGTCGCATCGTGCATGTTCATGGCAACCAGTCCGGCGATGGCGCAAAGCGCCGCGAAAAAGCCGCCGGTGCTGCTCGCGCAAAGCCAACCGCAACCGGCAGTGCCGCAAGGGCAAACCTTCGAAGAAGAGATCATCCCGCAGCGCTACGCGAATAACCCGAATGTCGACGCGTTCATCAGCGACATGTCCGCGCGCTATGACTTCGACGAAGCCGCATTGCATGCGTTGTTCGCTCGCGTGAGCTATTCGGCTACCGCGGTCAAGCTCGTCACACCGTCGCCCTCCCCGACGATCAAGAACTGGCGCGTGTATCAGTCGCGCTTTCTCGACCAGGTGCGCATCAACGCCGGCGTGCGCTTCTGGCGCGCCAACCAGGCCACGCTGCAACGCGCCTATGAAGAGTTCGGCGTGCCGCCGGAAGTGATCGTCGGCATCATCGGCGTGGAGACGATCTATGGGCGCTTCATGGGCAACTTCCGCGTGCTCGACGCGCTGACCACGCTCAGTTTCGACTATCCGAACACCGCCAATCGCGCGGATCGCCAGGCGACCTTCCGCAAGAATCTTGAAGATTACCTGGTCTGGACGCGCGATTCGCAAATCGATCCGACCACCGTGCTCGGCTCCTACACCGGCGCGATCGGCATTCCGCAGTTTCTGCCGAGCAGCATCGTGCAATACGCGGTGAGCTACGACGGCAACAAGCAGATCGATCTGCGCACAAGCCAGGCGGATGCGATCGGCAGCGTGGCGAATTATCTGCGCCAGAACGGCTGGGAAAACGGCCGGCCGGTGGTGTGGAAGATCGGTACGGACGCCGGCAGCCTGGGCGTAGCGCAAGCGGCCGCCGACGGTAAGCCGGAGCCGCATTGGCCACTGGATCAATTGCTCCGTGCCGGACTGCTGCTGAACGAGCCGGGCGTCGATATCGCGACGGAAGCCGGCACGCCGGTGACCGTGGTGGATCTGCCGTCGCCGGGGCGTGGCACCGAGTACATGCTGGGCCTGAAGAACTTCTATGTCCTCACGCGCTATAACCGCAGTTTCTTCTACGCACTGGCGGTTTATCAATTGGGCGAGCGGGTCAAGGCTCAGATGGAAGCAAGCGACGCGGCGAACGCCAGCAGCAATGCTGCGCCGCCGGTCGCGGCCTCGCAATGAGCTGAGCGGCGGCGGTTGTCAGGCACTCGGTTGCCAGACACTCACCGCGTCACGAACGGGTAGCAAGCGACATAAAAAAGCGCCGGTTAGCCCGGCGCTTTTTCATTGACCAACTCGCATTGGCCAACTCGTTTTGAGGGCCACCCAATGCGCCGCAGCGCGATCAAGCCGGGAACACACCCGTCGACAGATACCGGTCACCCCGATCGCAGACGATAAACACGATCGTCGCGTTCTCGACCTGGCGCGCGACGCGCAACGCCACCTCACAGGCCCCGCCCGACGAGATGCCGGCGAAGATTCCTTCGACCGAGGCCATACGCCGCGCCATCGCTTCGGCTGCGGCCTGGCTCACGTTCTCGACGCGGTCCACACGGCTACGATCGAAAATCTTCGGCAGATAGGCCTCCGGCCATTTGCGAATGCCCGGAATGCGCGAACCCTCTTCCGGCTGCGCGCCGATGATCTCGATCGCCTGATTCTGTTCCTTCAGATAGGTGGACACGCCCATGATCGTGCCGGTCGTGCCCATCGACGAGACGAAGTGCGTGATGCGCCCTTCGGTGTCGCGCCAGATTTCCGGACCGGTACCTTCGACGTGCGAGGCCGGATTGTCCGGGTTCGCGAACTGGTCGAGGATGATGCCCTTGCCTTCGCGCTGCATCTGTTCAGCCAGATCGCGTGCGTATTCCATGCCGCCCGTCACCGGTGTCAGCACGATCTGCGCGCCGTACGCGGCCATGCTCTGACGGCGCTCCACCGACAGGTCCTCCGGCATGATCAGCACCATCTTGTAACCGCGGATCGCCGCAGCCATCGCCAAGGCGATGCCGGTATTGCCGCTGGTCGATTCGATCAGCGTATCGCCCGGCTTGATGCGTCCACGCGCTTCCGCCTTCTTGATCATCGACAGCGCCGGACGGTCCTTCACCGAGCCCGCAGGATTGTTGCCCTCGAGCTTCGCAAGGATCACGTTATTGCGGCTGCGGATCTCGTCGTCAGGGAGCCGGACGAGTTGCACGAGCGGCGTATTGCCGATCGTATCTTCAATCGTTTTGTAAGCCATATCGGGTCTGGTGCTGTCGATGCGCGGAGTCTTCAATCCATCGATTCTAAACCACCGTGCGCACGGCTGCCGTGCGGCCCTTCTGCCCGCATGGATGCAGGTGCTGGCGGACGAGCGCGCGCAACGCAAAAAGCCCGCGGCTGAGAACCGCGGGAGCCAGTCATCTGCATGACAGCTAAAGGAGTGTTCTTACCCACTCCGACCATGAAGGGGAACGACGGTAACGGACTGGGCGCGAGAGAGGTGACCCGCCTCGCGCGCACGGCCCGCGTCAGGCTATTTCTTCACCGCCACAGTGGCGTTCTTTGGGGTTGCGGCCGCGCTAGTCGAGTTAGCCGCGTTGGCGCCATTGCCCGCAGCGGCCGCGCCTTTGCTTTGTGCAGACGCCGCAGCCTGCGGGTTAGCAGCCGCGCCAGCCGGACCGACAGCGAGACCCTCCGCCTGCAGGCGCTCGACGGTATGCCCGCCCATGCCTTTGACGCGCTTGCCGAGATCGGCCGGGTCCTTGAATGGACCATGCGCTGCACGCTCGTCGAGAATGGCTTTCGCTTTGGCAGGACCGATGCCCTTGATGCCGCGCAGCGCATCCTCGTTAGCCGTGTTGACGTCGACCGCCGCATACGCGTGGCCGAAAGCGGCCAGCATGGCCGCGGTAACCAGAATTTTTCGAAACATATGGAATCTCCCTCGTACAACCGGTTGGCGACCATCACCAACCGGGAGATTCCAGTTTAAAGAGGTATCCGAAAGATTTACACCTGGCCGAATAGCCAACGTACGTAGCGATCGACACCTTCCTGCACGCTCAAAAACGGCGCGTCGTAGCCGACGGCACGCAGCTTGGTCTGGTCGGCCTGCGTGAAGCACTGGTACTTGCCGCGCAATGCATCGGGGAACGGAATATATTCGATCAGCCCGCGCTGCACCTGCTCCGCGAGCGACAAGGGCGGCTCGTTGTTCAACGTACGCAGCGTGTTGACCACCGTGCTCGCGATGTCGTTGAACGGCTGCGCACGGCCACTGCCCAGGTTGAAGATGCCCGACTTGTCCGGATTGTCGAAGAAAAACAGGTTGACCTTCACCACGTCTTCGACGGAGACGAAGTCGCGCGTCTGCTCGCCGGCGGCATAGCCGTTGTATTCGCCGAACAGCTTGACCTTGCCTTCCGCGCGGAACTGGTTGAAGTTGTGAAACGCGACAGACGCCATGCGCGCCTTGTGCGTCTCGCGCGGCCCGTAGACGTTGAAATAGCGGAAGCCGGCAATCTGGCTCTTCGCGGTGGGCAGCACGCGGCGAATCACCTGGTCGAACAGAAATTTCGAATAGCCGTACACGTTCAGCGGCTGCTCGACTTCGCGCTCTTCGACGAAGCGGCTCGAACCGCCATACGTGGCCGCCGAGGACGCATACAGAAACTGGATATTCTGCGCGAGACAGACGTCGAGCACTTCGCGGCTATAGCGGAAGTTGTTGTCCATCATGTAGCGGCCGTCGGTTTCCATCGTGTCCGAGCAGGCGCCTTCGTGGAAAATCGCGCGCACTTTGCCGAAATCGCCACGCTTGAAGCGTTCGACGAATTCGGTCTTGTCGAGATAGTCGTCGATCTCGCAGTCGACGAGATTCTTGAACTTGTCCGCACGCGTGAGGTTATCGACCGCGATGATGCGTTGTTCACCGCGCTCATTGAGCGCCTTCACGAGATTGCTGCCGATAAAGCCGGCCGCGCCGGTGACGATGAGGGTCATGATGATCCTGCAGTAATGGGCTTTGCATGGGATCGGAGTAAGTGCTTTGCACCAACTCCGATCGACAGCTCAGTTGACGCCTCGCGGGTTCCTCTTTTGCCCCCGCTGAAACTAAAGCACAAAGAAGGGGACCCGGCGGGGCTGCATCAATGAAAAAGTTCGTCGTAGGTGACGGTGGCGGTACCGAGTTTGCCGACCACGATGCCGGCTGCGCGATTCGCGAGCCCGACCGCCTCGACCAGCGTAAGACCCGCGCCGAGCATGGCGGCGAGCGTGGCGATCACGGTGTCGCCCGCGCCCGATACATCATACACTTCGCGTGCAACGGCCGATGTATGCAGGATGCCGTCGTCGGCGAAGAGCGTCATGCCCTCTTCCGAACGCGTCAGCAGCAGCGCCTTGAACTCGAGATCGGCACGCAGTTTGGTCACGCGCGCGATCAGATCCTCTTCGGATTTCCACTGACCGACCACCTCGCGCAACTCGGCGCGATTCGGCGTGATCAGCGTGGCGCCGCGATAGCGCTCCCAGTCGTCGCCCTTCGGATCGACCAGCACCGGCTTACCCGCCGCATGCGCCTTGGCGATCATCTGCGTGACGTGCGTGAGACCGCCCTTCGCGTAATCGGACATCAGGATCACGTCGTGCGACGGCAGCAGGTCGTCGAAACGCGCAAGGCCCGCGAGCAACACTTCGTGCGCGGGCGAGTTTTCGAAGTCGACGCGCAGCAACTGCTGCTGACGCGACAGCACGCGCAGTTTGATGGTGGTGAGCAAATCCGGATCGCGTTCCAGATGCGGCGCCACCCCGCTTTCGGCGAGTAGTTGCACGATGCGCTCGCCGGGCTCGTCATGGCCGACCACGCACAGCAAACCCGCTTGCGCGCCGAGCGCCACCGCATTGCGCGCCACGTTCGCGGCGCCGCCGAGGCGGTCTTCCTGGCGCTGCACATGCACGACCGGCACCGGCGCTTCCGGCGAAATACGGTTCACGTCGCCGAACCAGTAGCGATCGAGCATCACGTCGCCGACCACCAGCACGCGCGCCGCGCCAAGGCGTTCGCGCGGCACCATGGTCAGTGCGGACGTGGGTGTGGACTGAGCGGCCTCAGGCATTGCTGGAGACATCGGCCGGAAATTCAGAGGGCTGGGCATAAGGTCGTCCGATCGAGTGATAGTCGATGCCGAGTTCGGTCATCGCGTCCGGCTCGTACAGATTGCGGCCGTCGAAAATCAGCGGTGACTTCAGCACCGATTTCAGGTGCACGAAATCCGGGCTCTTGAATTCCTTCCATTCGGTGACGACCACCAGCGCGTCGGCGCCGGTGAGCGTTTCGTCCTGGGTGCTCGTGAACGTGAGACGCGCTTGCTGCTCCGGCGCATCGTGCAGATCGATAGCGAACACGCGGCGCGCTTCGGCCACCGCCACCGGATCGTACGCGCGAACCTGAGCGCCACGCGCCAGCAATTCAGCGATCACGCGACGGCTCGGCGCCTCGCGCATGTCGTCGGTATTCGGCTTGAACGCGAGGCCCCACACGGCGAACGTACGGCCGCTCAGATCTTCACCGAGCTTGCCCGTGATCTTGTGCACCAACACGTCTTTCTGCTTGTAGTTCACTTCCTCGACCGCTTCGAGAATGCGCAGATTGTGGCCGCTTTCGCTGGCGGCGCGGATCAGCGCCTGCACGTCCTTCGGGAAGCACGAGCCGCCGTAGCCAGCGCCGGCATACAGGAAGTGATAGCCGATGCGCGGGTCCGAGCCGATGCCGCGACGCACCGCCTCGATATCCGCACCGACCCGGTCCGCCAGATTCGACATCTCGTTCATGAACGAGATGCGCGTGGCGAGCATCGCATTGGCAGCGTATTTCGTGAACTCAGCCGAGCGCACATCCATGTACAGCGTGCGCTCGTGATTGCGGTTGAACGGCGCGTACAGACGCTTCATCAGCTCGCGCGCGCGCAGGCCGGCCTCGTCTTCGTCACTGCCGAGCACGATGCGATCGGGACGCATGAAGTCGTCGACCGCCGCGCCTTCCTTCAGAAACTCAGGGTTCGACACCACCGAGAAGCGGTGCTGCTCGCTATTGGCAAGCCCGCGTTTGACCAGTTCCTCTTCGACCACCGCACGCACGCGTTGCGCGGTGCCGACCGGCACCGTCGATTTGTCGACGATCACCTTGAAGCTGTTCATTGTGCGGCCGATGTTGCGCGCTGCTTCGAGCACGTATTGCAGATCGGCCGAACCGTCTTCGTCTGGCGGCGTGCCGACAGCGATGAACTGCACCTCGCCGTGCGCCACGCTCGCTTCGATATCCGTCGAAAACGTGATGCGGCGCGCCGCACGCGTACGGGCGATGATCTCCAGCAAACCCGGCTCGTGGATCGGCACGCCGCCGTTGTTGAGGATTTCGATCTTGCGCGGATCGACGTCGAGACAGAAGACGTCATGGCCGATTTCGGCGAGGCACGCGCCGGTGACGAGACCAACATAGCCCGTGCCGATAATGGTGATTTTCATACGCTTTCCGGTAGAGGTTTCCGGTGAGGGTTTCTCGTAGTGAACAAGGCCGTCATGATCCCACCCGGCCTAATTCGCCGGGCGGGCCGCCGTCGTTGCGGCGCGGCTATGCAATTCCATTCGCTATCAGTTCGACGCCGTGATCGGTTCGACGCGACGCGGCGCATAGGTTTCCCAGCCGCTGCAACCCGGACACTGCCAGTAGAACAGCCGCGCCCTGAAACCACAATTCTGGCACGTATACCGTGGCAGATTTTTGGTGCGCTGGCGAATCAGCGTACGCATCAGTTCGAGCTCACTCTTCCGCGGCTCTTCCGCGACGGCCTCCTGCGCTTCCAGCAGACGCGTCATACCCGCCAGATTCGGCGATTTCTGCATCTGCGAGCGTGCCAGCGCATGCGCGGCGTCGGGCCCGCGTATCGCCGCAATGTGCTGATAGGTCACGTCGAGCAGATCGTTCGACGGATAGCGGTCGACCCACGTCATGAGCAGATCGGCGCCATCCTGCGGGCGGCCGAGCACCTCATAGGCCTTCATCAGCTTTTCCGCGACAAGCGGCAGGTAGGCGGGATTCTGTTCCTCGACTCTCCGCCATTGGGTAATAGCTGCCTCTTGCGAGCCGGCCGTCGCGTCGACGTCGCCGAACAGGATCGTGGCGCGTACGTTGGTCGGGTTCGCCTTCAATGCAAAACCTAGCTGACGGCGTGCCTCGTCTGCATTTTTCTGCTGGAGTGCTTCCTGGGCTAGCTCGCAATGAAACTGCGCGATGTCCTTGTCGAGCGACTCGGCGCCCATTGTTTCCAGATGGCGTGCGACGTCGATCGACTTAACCCAGTCTTTCTCGATCTGGTAGATGGTGAGCAGCGCGCGCTGCGCACCCAAAGCGTAGTTGCCGGTTTCGAGCGAGCGGAAGGTCTCTTCGGCGCGGTCGAGCAAACCCGCCTTCAGAAAGTCCTGACCCAGTTCGTACAGCGCGTGATCGCGCTCGGTGACGGGCAGATCAGTGCGGCTCAGCAGGTTCTGATGCACGCGAATCGCGCGGTCCGTCTCGCCGCGGCGGCGGAACAGATTCCCCAGCGCAAAGTGCAACTCGATCGTTTCCGGGTCGAGCTTGACGACTTCGATAAACGCGTCGATCGCCTGGTCAGGCTGCTCATTGAGCAGGAAATTCAGGCCGCGGAAGTACGAACGCGGCAGGTTGGCGCTTTCGGACAGCAGCGTCTTGAGGTCGTAGCGCGCAGCCATCCAGCCGAACGCAAAAGCGACGGGTATGACAAGCAGCCACCAGAAGTCTAGATCCATGCGATTAATGCAAATGTGCGGGAAAGCGGGAGCGGAAAGCCGCGCTTCAGAAGCGCGGCAGAAGACAACTTAGATCAGCGGCGGCATAGGCGGTTGTTCGACCACCACCGGGGCTTCGCGCGCCACACGCAACTCGCGCTTGAGCCGGCCATTCTCCATGCGCAGGCGCACCATGCCCGGCATTGACGACACCAGCCCGGCCAGCAGCCCCACCACGAAGAACGCGAGGCCGATCAGAATCAAAGGCGCCGACCACGCGTAACCAGCGAGGAAATTCAGCGTAGCAGTTTGTGTATTGGAGAGAGCGAGCACCAGCAGGAGCACGAACACCAGCACACGGATCAGCCAGACGATAAATTTCATGAATAGGTCTCTTGACGGCAGTTGCGGGGTGACGCCGGCTTGATGACGCGTCGCGCCACGGTGTTGCCCGCGCCGAAGTGACCCGTATTGTAATGGATGCCCTCGCGACTGGGCAGGAACTGGCTGATAGAGGACTTACGCGAGGTTTACCTTGCCGCAACAGGATGCTTGGGCAGGTGTGTTCGATTAGGGAATGTGCCGGGCTTAAGGGACGAAACAACGGACGAAAGGCGGACAAAAGATGCGGACGAAAAAAAAGCGCCCGAAGGCGCTTTTTCTGGTCTTTTGCCGTCTGGCTTTGGCCGCTGACGCTACCAATGCCATGCTGCGAACCGCACAGCGAAGCATTTACAGGTCGTCGTCATCCGGCTCGTCGGCCTTCAGCGGCTCGCCCGAACGTCGATCTACCCGTTCGCGCAATTCCTTGCCCGGCTTGAAATGCGGTACGTACTTCTCAGGTACCAGCACCTTCTCGCCCGACTTCGGATTACGCCCGACGCGGGAGGGACGACGATTAAGGCCGAAGCTGCCGAAGCCGCGAATTTCAATGCGATGACCGTTGGCAAGCGCCTCCGACATCGCATCAAGCATCGTCTTCACCGCGAAATCCGCATCTTTAAGTACAAGTTGCGGAAATCGCGTAGCCAGCTGGGCGACCAATTCCGATTTGGTCATACTGCAGCAGACCTCGCAAGAAAACGCCGGGCCACCCCCGTGTTGTTATACCCCCCCTCGCGGGGGACCTGCCGCCAGGCGGCAGGTTTAGGGGCGTTCCTCAATTACTGGTTCTGACCGTCGAGCTTGGCCTTCAGCAGCGCGCCGAGGTTCGTCGTGCCGGTAGCAGCCGAACTCGAATCCGACGAAGCCAGGCCGCGGATCGCTTCCTGTTGCTCAGCCGAATCCTTGGCCTTGACCGACAGGTTGATACCACGCGACTTGCGATCGATGTTGATGATCATCGCGTTGACCTTGTCGCCTTCCTTCAGCACGTTGCGAGCATCTTCCACGCGGTCTTGTGCGATTTCCGAAGCACGCAGGTAGCCTTCGACTTCCGCCGACAGCGTAACCACAGCACCCTTCGCGTCCACCGTCTTGACCACGCCGTCGACGATCGAACCCTTGTCGTTCATTGCAACGAAGTTGCTGAACGGGTCGCCTTCGAGCTGCTTGATGCCCAGCGAAATGCGTTCCTTCTCGACGTCGATGCCGAGAACGATCGCTTCCACTTCGTCGCCCTTCTTGTACTTGCGAACTGCTTCTTCGCCCGTTTCGCTCCACGACAGGTCCGACAGGTGAACCAGACCGTCGATGCCGCCCGGCAGACCGATGAAGACGCCGAAGTCGGTGATCGACTTGATTGCGCCTTGCAGCTTGTCGCCCTTCTTGAAGTTGCGGCTGAAGTCGTCCCACGGGTTCGGCTTGCATTGCTTCATGCCGAGGCTGATACGGCGGCGGTCTTCGTCGATTTCGAGAACCATGACTTCGACTTCGTCGCCCAGCTGAACAACCTTCGACGGTGCAACGTTCTTGTTCGTCCAGTCCATTTCCGACACGTGAACCAGGCCTTCGATGCCCGATTCGACTTCGACGAATGCGCCGTAGTCGGTGATGTTGGTGACCTTACCGAACAGGCGCGTGCCCGACGGGTAACGGCGCGAGATGCCTTCCCACGGATCGTCGCCCAGTTGCTTGATACCCAGCGAAACGCGGTTCTTCTCTTGGTCGAACTTGAGGATCTTCGCGGTGACTTCCTGGCCAACCGACAGAACTTCGCTCGGGTGACGCACACGACGCCATGCGATGTCGGTGATGTGCAGCAGGCCGTCGATACCGCCGAGGTCCACGAACGCGCCGTAATCGGTGATGTTCTTCACCACGCCTTCCACGATCGCGCCTTCCTTCAGCGTTTCGAGCAGCTTTGCGCGCTCTTCGCCTTGGGTCGCTTCGATCACGGCACGGCGCGACAGCACGACGTTGTTACGCTTGCGGTCGAGCTTGATGACGCGGAATTCCAGCGTCTTGCCTTCGTACGGGGTCGTGTCCTTGACCGGACGCGTGTCAACCAGCGAACCCGGCAGGAACGCGCGGATGCCGTTGACCATGACGGTCATGCCGCCCTTGACCTTGCCCGTGATCGTGCCGGTCACGAGTTCGTTGTTGTCGAGAGCCTTTTCCAGCGACAGCCACGAAGCCAGGCGCTTCGCCTTGTCGCGCGACAGGATCGTGTCGCCATAGCCGTTTTCCAGCGCGTCGATCGCGACGGAAACGAAGTCGCCCGCCTGCACTTCTACCTCGCCCGCGTCGTTCAGGAACTCTTCGAGCGGGATGTAGGCTTCGGACTTGAGACCAGCGTTGACGACCACGAAGTTGTGGTCAACACGCACGACTTCGGCGGAGATCACCTCGCCAGCGCGCATGTCTTGCTTGGTCAGCGACTCTTCGAACAGAGCCGCAAAAGATTCGGTATTCGGGTTGGAAGTTTGCAGGTCGGACATAAAAATCAAAATTTGCATGGTTCTCGCGGTGCCCGGCTGGCCGGACGGTCAGCTACAACGGCAAGAATGCGAATGCCACGCGGGGTTAAGGGGTTAATACACGCTCCACGACACTCGCGGAGCACCTACTGACAACGCTACTTCTACTGCGCCCACCGCTCAGATGCCACTCGGACATCAGGCATGCGGGACCCATGCTTCATACCACTGCACCACCTGTTCGACCGCCTGGTCGACCGACAATGCGGAGGTATCAAGCAGCTTTGCATCCGCTGCGGGCTTGAGCGGCGCGGCCGTGCGCTGACTGTCACGCTCGTCGCGCTCACGCAAATCCCGGAGCAAGTCATCTATATTAGCAGAAAATCCTTTTTGGATCAATTGCTTATGCCGGCGCGCCGCACGGGCCTCGACGCTGGCGGTCATAAACACCTTCAGCACGGCGTCCTGGAAGATCACCGTGCCCATGTCGCGGCCGTCGGCGACCAGCCCCGGTTCCTTACGGAAAGCCCGCTGACGGGCCACCAGCGCGGTTCGCACGGGCGCGTGCACGGCAATCGCCGAGGCCCGGCTGCCAACTTCCTCGGCACGAATGTCAGCGGATACGTCGGCGCCGTCGAGCTGCGCCAACCCCTCGCGAAAGGTGATGTGCAGATCGTCGATCAGTTTTACAAGCGCGTCGACGTCATCCGCCACGATGTTGTAGCGCATGCTGGCCAGCGCGGCGAGCCGGTACAGCGCGCCGCTATCCAGCAAATGGAAGCCGAGATTCGCGGCAACCAGCGCGGCCACGGTGCCTTTGCCCGAGGCGCTGGGGCCGTCGATCGTAATGACGGGCGTTTGGTGAAAGGGACGGATCGGTTTCATCGAAAAAGTCGCACGTCAGTCGATTCAGGAGCGAATCAGGGTTGAGCGAGCGCGGTGAAGCGCTCGAAATAGTCAGGGAACGTCTTGCCGACGCACTTCGGGTCGTTGATCCGGATCGGCACGCCGCCCAGGCTCACGAGCGAGAAGCACATCGCCATGCGGTGATCGTCGTAGGTGTCGATCGAAGCGTTCGGAATCAGTTTTCCGGGCGGCGTGACGACGAGGAAATCCTCGCCCTCCTGCACCTTCGCGCCGACCTTGCGCAGCTCGGTGGCCATCGCGGCGATCCGGTCGGTTTCCTTCACACGCCAGCTCGCGATGTTGCGCAGCGTGGTCGTGCCGTCCGCGAATAGCGCGGCGATGGCGATCGTCATCGCAGCATCGGGAATCAGGTTGAAATCCATGTCGATCGGATCGAGCTTGCCGTTGTCGTTACCGACGCCACGCACTTCGATCCAGTCGTCCCCCATTTGCAGGTTCGCACCCATCTTGATGAGCGCATCGGCGAAACCGACGTCGCCCTGGATGCTGGAGCGGCCCACGCCTTCCACCCGCAACGGCCCGCCGCCGAGCGCGCCGGCCGCGAGAAAATATGACGCCGACGACGCGTCGCCTTCCACCATGATCGTGCCCGGCGACTGATAGCGCTGCCCCGCCGGCACGATGAACCGGTGCCATTCATGGCGCTCCACCTTGATGCCGAAGCGCTCCATCAGCTTGATCGTGATCTCGATGTACGGCTTCGAGATCAGCTCGCCGTCCACCTGTACGGTCGTCACGCCGCTTTCCGTGCGCAACAGCGGCAACGTCATCAGCAGCGAAGTCAGGAACTGGCTCGACACGTCGCCGCGCACGCGGATCGGCGCGTCGGCTGTGATTTGCGCCGGCCGAATCCGCAGCGGCGGATAGCCTTCGTTCTCTTCGTAGTCGATCTTCGCACCGATCTGCCGCAAACCGTCGACCAGATCGCCGATCGGCCGCTCGTGCATACGCGGCACACCGTGAATGCGATAGTCGCCGCCATTCACCGCGAGCGCCGCGGTCAGCGGACGCACCGCCGTGCCGGCATTACCGAGAAACAGATCGGCCGTGCGCGCCGTGAACGCGCCGCGCGTGCCGCTCACGACACAGGTGTCGCCTTCGCGCTTCAAGCGCACACCGAGCTTTTCGAGCGCGTCGAGCATCACGCGGGTGTCGTCCGAGTCGAGCAGGTTCGTGATCGTCGTTTCGCCTTCGGCGAGTGCCGCGAGCAGCAGCACACGATTCGAAATGCTTTTCGAGCCGGGCAAACGAACCGTGCCGGACGCACGGGAAAATGGTCCGAGATCGAGGAATTCCATGATTGAGTCCAGTTCCGGTTATTTCGAGGCGTCGCCGAGGGCGGCCCCCGCAGTGCGCTGTTCCTGCCATTCGCTGCGCGCGACGCGCGAGCGCGCGAACACGGCTTCAAGCGCGGCGCCGTCGCCGGCTTCGATCGCCGCGCGCAAGCGCGCGAGCACCGCTGTGTAGGCATCCAGCTCGTCGAGCAGCGCGGCGCGATTCGCCACGCACACATCGCGCCACATTTCCGGGCTCGACGCGGCAATGCGCGTGAAGTCACGGAAGCCGCCGGCGGCGAATGAGAATTTCAGCGCGGCGTCGGGCGAATTGAGAATCTGCTCGACCAGCGCGAAAGACAAAACGTGCGGCAAATGGCTGACCGATGCGAGCACGCGGTCATGCTGCTCGGGCGTCATCTCCCGCACACAGGCGCCGGTTGCACGCCACATCGCGGCAACGCGCTCGACCGCCTCCGGCGCGTTCTCCGGCAGCGGACACAACACGACATTGCGATTCACGTACAGATCGGGCAACGCCGCATCCGGACCGCTCGCCTCACGGCCGGCAATCGGATGCCCCGGCACGAACTGGCCTATGCGTGCGCCGAGCGCCGCGCGCGCGGAAGCCACCACGTCGGACTTGGTGCTGCCGGCATCGGTGACGATCGTGCCTGCGTCGAGAAACGGCGCAATACGTTCGAGCAGCGGCAGGGTCTGCGCGACAGGTGCGGCAAGCAGCACGAAATCCGCACCGGACAACGCCGCACGCAATGCCGCGTCGTCACCCAACGCTGCGGCTTCATCGACCACACCCAACTCGAGCGCGCGCGCCGTCGACGCAGACGAACGCCCGACACCGACCACGGTTCGCGCACCTGCCGGCTCGCCGCGTTCACGCAGCGCGCGCGCGAGCGATCCGCCGATCAGGCCGACACCGAAAATCACCAGCTTATTAAAAGAAAACGCGGCCACGTCGGTCACTGAAAAAGCGCGCCTTTCATAAAGTGAGGCGCGCGGGTCAAAGTCAACCGCTTACGCGGTGGCGAGCGACTTTTCGAGCGCCGCGAGGAACGCTTCGTTTTCTTCCGGCAGGCCGATCGTGATGCGCAGCCATTGCGGCAAACCGTAGTTGCCAACCGGACGAACGATCACGCCCTGCTTCAGCAACGCGAGGTTGACGCGGTTGCCGGCTGTGTCGTCATTGCCGACGCGCACCAGCACGAAATTGCCGTCCGACGGCACATACTCGAGGCCGAGTTTGTCGAAGGCTTCGGTCAAAAGACGATAGCCCTGCGCATTCAGGGCCGCGCTCTTTTCCAGAAACGCCTTGTCGTTCAGCGCCGCGATCGCCGCGGCTTGCGCCAGCGTGTTCACGTTGAACGGCTGACGCAGACGGTTCAGCAGATCGGTCAATTCAGGCTGCGCAATCGCGAAGCCGACACGCAGGCCCGCCAGGCCAAACGCCTTCGAAAACGTGCGCGAGACCAGCAGATTCGGATAGCGGCGCACCCACGCGATCGAGTCGTAGCGCTTTTCCTCCGGCAGATATTCCGTGTACGCCTCGTCGAGCACGACGACCACGTTGCGCGGCACCTTGTCGAGAAACGCTTCGAGCTTCGCGCCTTCGATGAACGTGCCGGTCGGGTTGTTCGGGTTCGCGACGAAAATCAGGCGAGTGTCGTCGGTAATCGCCGCGAGCATCGCGTCGAGGTCGTGGCCGTATTTGACGGCCGGTACGACGATCGCATTTGCGCCCACGCCTTGCGTGGCGAGCGCGTAGACCGCGAACGAATATTGCGCGTAGACGATCGACTGGCCCTTCTCGACGAACGCATGCGCGGCAATTTCGAGAATGTCGTTGCTGCCGTTGCCGAGCGTGACCCACTCGGCCGGCACGCCGTAACGCTCACTCAGCGCTGCCTTCAGTTCGAATGCATTCGCGTCCGGATAGCGGCCGAGTTCGCTGGCCGCTTGCGCCATGGCGCGTTGCGCCGATTCCGGCATGCCGAGCGGATTTTCGTTCGACGCGAGCTTCACGATGGTCGCTTCGTCGAGGCCAAACTCGCGGGCCACTTCCGAAATCGGCTTGCCGGCGATGTAAGGCGCGATCGCGCGCACATAGGAAGGACCGAAGGACGTTGTCATGAAAATCTCCGAACGACTAATTAGTAGTAAGTGAATCTGCGACAGGCGCGCCCAGGCGACATGCACGCACCTGGGCCGACATCAACGAGCACGCGGATACGAGCCGAGTATCTTCAGGAACGCGGCCTTCTGACCGAGTTCGGTGAGTGCGGCGGCAACCGCCGGCTCATCGCGATGGCCTTCGACGTCGATATAGAAGTAGTACTCCCACGTGCCGACGCGCGCCGGGCGCGACTCGAAACGGGTCATGGAAACGCTGTGGCGCGCCAACGGCTCCAGCAACTTGAACACGGCGCCCGGCTCGTTCGCCACCGAAACGATCAACGACGTCTGATCGCTCCCGCTGACGCCGGTGCGCTCCTTGCCGATCATCACGAAACGCGTGCGGTTGTGCGGATCGTCCTGGATGAGGGCATACGCGACCTGCAGACCGTAATGCGTGGCGGCGCGATCGCCGGCGATCGCGGCGACCGTCGGATCGTCCGCTGCCATGCGCGCGGCTTCGGCATTGCTCGACACCGCCTGGCGCTCGAGGTGCGGCGCGTTGGTCGCGAGCCAGCCCTGGCACTGGGCGAGCGCCTGTGCATGCGCGCATACGCGGGTCACGCCGGTGAGGCCGCCGCCCAGCGTCAACAGATTGTGGTGAATCGGCAGCGCCAGTTCGCCGCCGATCGTGAGCTGGGTTTGCAACAGCAGATCGAGCGTGCGCGACACCGCGCCTTCGGTCGAATTCTCGACCGGCACAACGCCAAATTCGGCGGCGCCTGCTTCGACCGAGCGAAATACTTCGTCGATCGACGGGCACGGCAGACCTTCGATCGACTGACCGAAGTACTCGTGCATCGCCTGTTCGCTGTACGTACCAACCGGCCCGAGATACGCGGCCTTGATGCTCTTTTCGAGCGCGCGGCTCGCGGCCATGATCTCGCGCCAGATCGCGCTGATATGCTCGCTGGCCAGCGGGCCGTCGCTCATATCCTGCAAGCGCGCGATCACCTGCTGCTCGCGCTCGGGGCGGAACACCGGCGCGTTGAAATGCTTCTTCACCTCGCCCACTTCGAGCGCCACCGCGGCACGCTGATTGAGAAGCGCGATCAGTTGCGCGTCGAGCGCGTCGATGCGTTCGCGAAGGGGTTTGAGTCGGGTATTGAGTTCGTCGTCCATGCGTGAAAACGGCCCTGCCGGTAGCTGCTGCACAAATGCGTGCTGGAAAGGATGCGCGTGCCTGAATATCGAAGACGATCAGGCGCTGCGCTGTTCGAATTCCTTCATGTATTCGACAAGCGCTTTGACGCCTTCGAGCGGGACGGCGTTATAAATCGACGCCCGCATGCCGCCGACGGACTTGTGGCCCTTTAGCTGCACCATTCCCCGCGCTTTCGCGCCGGCCAGGAAATCTTCGTTGCGCGACTCGTCGGCGAGGAAAAACGGTACGTTCATCCGCGAGCGCGAGCCACGCTCGACCTTGTTCAGATAGAAGCTGCTCGAATCGATCGTGTCGTACAACAGCTTCGATTTTTCGAGGTTACGCGCTTCCATCGCGGCAAGGCCGCCCTGCTTCTTCAACCACTTGAACACCAGGCCCGCGATGTAGATCGCGTACGTGGGCGGCGTGTTGTACATCGAATTGTTCTCGGCGACGGTTTTCCATTCGAACGCCGACGGGCAGACCGACTGCGCGCGACCCAGCATGTCTTCACGGACGATCACCACGGTTACACCCGCCATGCCGATGTTCTTCTGCGCGCCGCCGAACAGCACGCCATATTTGGCGATGTCCATCGGGCGCGACAGGATGTGCGACGAGGCGTCCGCCACCAGCGGAATATCGCCGAGGTCGGGAATCTCGAACGTCTCGACGCCGTGAATCGTCTCGTTGGTACACAGATGCACGTACGCCGGATCGTCCGACAGTTGCCATTCCGAGCGAGCCGGTGCGCGCGTGAAGCCCTCGGCCGTCTGACCGCTCGCCGCCAGATGCACAGTGCCGTACTTTTGCGCTTCCTTGAACGACTTTTGCGACCATGACCCCGTCACGACGAAATCCGCCCGCGCTTTCGCGCCCATCAGATTCATCGGCACGATCGCGTTTTCGCCCAGGCCGCCGCCTTGCAGGAACAAAATCCGGTGGCTGGCGGGCACTTCGAGCAACTCGCGCAGATCGACGAGCGCTTCCTCGTGGATCGACATGAATTCTTTGCCGCGATGGCTCATTTCCATCACGCTCATGCCACTGCCCTGCCAATCGAGCATCTCGTCGGCTGCCTGACGCAGCACTTCTTCGGGCATGGCAGCCGGGCCGGCGGAGAAATTAAAGACGCGCATCGTGAGATCCTGGAAGCTGGCGCGAAAAAACGAACAGATCGCGCAAAAATCGGCGAAGTTAGCAGCCGCGAAGGCAGCCATTGCAAAGTTTGCGACGCGAAACTCGACAACAAGAGTTTGACGACGCGCGTTGGGCGACACGCGTTTGGCAAAATCTTCGCGCCCAAAAAGAAAATGGCCGCCTGCGCGTGTGCGCAAACGGCCATTATCGCATTGTCACCGCCAACCCGCCAAACCCGGCACGCCATATGGCTTGCCTAGCGGCGGCTAGCGCGATGTCAGCGCAGCCTTTCGACCTTTTGACTCAACTCGCTGGCTTATTTAGTCAACTCATTTAGCCAACTCATCCAGCCAATTTACTTAGCCGGCTTGACCGAAGCGACTTCCTTGTCAGCCTGGTCGCGCGTTGCCTTGATCGATTGCGGCATGTACTTTTGCATCAAGCCATTCACGACGTCGCGGCCAACCTGGTCTTGCACCTGGATGAACTTGCGGCCGGTCGGGCTCTTGTAGAACGCGGTCAGATCTTTGATTTCCGACGTGCTGTAGTACTTCGCGTAAGCGTCGTACTGAGCTTGCATTGCGTCCTGGCGGAAGTTGTCCGTTGCGAACACTTGACCTGCGCCGTCAACCAGCTTCGGCACTGCGTTCTTTTGCAGCGTCGGGACGGAAGCCTGCTTCTGCTTGTCCGTCATCGTCTTGTTTTCGCTCAGGGCGTCCGACAGGATAGCCGGAACCAGCTGCTTGGCTTGCATCTGGGCACTGTTGCCGATCGCGCCGACGAGTTTCTGTGCGTCGATTGCATCCAGCAGGTCCTTGATTGCAGCCTGCTTGGCCGGATCAACCGGTGCTGCGGCAGCAGCCGGGGCCGCCGGAGCCGAGCTCTGCAGAGCTTGAGCCATAGCGAAAGTCGGCACGAGAGCAGCCAGCAACATCAGTTGTTTGAATCGTTTTTGCATCATTACTCCCTAAGAGAAATTAACTTGAACTGCAAGCTGCGCGGGATGCGTATCGGCCCGACACGCCATTGTTCCCTGCGCAGCTTTCAACCAATAACTGAGACTGAAAGCTGCCGACGCGAATCAGGCCGCACCACCGTCTTCACCGCCGTTGTCGCCTTCGGCAGGACCTTCGGTGTCGCCTTCCACATCGATATCGGCCTCCGCCTCAGCAACCTGTTGCAGACCTGAAAGCTTGGTCCCTTCGTCAAGGCTGATGAGTGTAACACCTTGGGTTGCGCGCCCCATTTCCCGAATTTCCGATACGCGCGTACGAATCAGCACGCCCGTATTGGTGATCAGCATGATCTGCGCTTCCTGATCCACCAGCGTGGCGGCGACGACCTTGCCGTTACGCTCCGACGTCTGGATCGCGATCATTCCCTTCGTGCCGCGCCCGTGACGCGTGTACTCAGTGATCGGCGTGCGCTTGCCGTAGCCGTTTTCGGTCGCGGTCAACACCGACTGCTGCTCGTCGCCGGCCACCAGCAACGCAATCACGCTCTGGGTGTCTTCGAGTTGCATGCCGCGTACGCCGCGCGCCTCGCGGCCCATCGGGCGCACGTCGTTCTCGTCGAAGCGAACTGCCTTGCCCGAATCCGAGAACAGCATCACGTCGTGCTGGCCGTCTGTAATGGCGGCACCGATCAGGTAATCGCCGTCATCCAGACCGACCGCAATAATACCCTTGCGCAACACGCGGCTGAAGGCTTCCAACGGCGTCTTTTTTACGGTTCCTAGCGCGGTGCCCATAAAGACGAATTTGTCAGCCGAAAATTCCTTTACCGGCAAGACAACCGTAATCTTCTCGCCGTCCTGAAGCGGGAAGATATTGACGATCGGACGGCCGCGCGAGTTCCGCGAACCTTGCGGCACCTCATAGACCTTCACGCTGTAGACGCGACCACGATTCGAGAAGCACAGGATGTGATCGTGCGTGTTCGCGATGAACAGCGTATCGATCCAGTCGTCTTCTTTCATCGCCGTGGCCTGTTTGCCGCGACCACCCCGCTTCTGCGCACTATATTCAGACAGCGGCTGCGATTTCACATAGCCGGCGTGCGACATGGTCACGACCATCTCTTGCGGCGTAATCAGGTCTTCGGTGTTCAGCTCGGTTGCGTTCAGCTCGATCTTCGAGCGGCGCACGTCGCCGAATTCGGCTTTGATCGACGTCAGTTCCTCGACGATGATCGCCGTAATGCGTTCCGGGCGAGCCAGAATGTCCAGCAGGTCGGCGATTTGCGCCATCACTTCGCGGTACTCGCCGATGATCTTGTCCTGCTCCAGACCCGTCAGGCGTTGCAGACGCATCTGCAAGATTTCCTGAGCCTGGGTGTCGGACAAGCGGTAGAGGCCGTCGGACTGCATACCGAACGACGGATTCAAACCGTCAGGGCGATAAGCCTCGCGACCACCGGCCGACGCGTTTTCCGTCTCGGCGCGCGACAACATTTCGCGCACCAGCGACGAATCCCACGGACGCGCCATCAATTCCTGCTTGGCGATCGGCGGTGTCGGCGCGGCCTTGATGATCGCGATGAACTCGTCGATGTTGGCGAGCGCGACGGCCAGACCTTCGAGCACGTGGCCGCGTTCGCGGGCCTTGCGCAGTTCGTATACAGTGCGCCGCGTCAGCACTTCCCGGCGGTGCGACAGGAAGCACGCCAGCATTTCCTTCAGGTTCAGCAGCTTCGGCTGGCCGTCGACCAGCGCGACCATGTTCATGCCGAAGGTGTCCTGAAGCTGGGTCGCCTTATACAGATTGTTGAGAACCACTTCCGGCACTTCGCCGCGCTTCAACTCGATCACGACGCGCATGCCGCTCTTGTCGGATTCGTCGCGGATGTCGGAGATGCCTTCGAGCTTCTTCTCGTTGACCAGTTCGGCGATGCGCTCCAGAAGTGAGCGCTTGTTCACCTGGTACGGCAATTCGTCGACGATGATCGACATGCGCTGACCGCGGTCGATTTCCTCGAAGTGGGTGAGCGCGCGCATCACCACGCGGCCGCGGCCGGTGCGATAGCCGTCGCGAACGCCGGCCACGCCGTAGATGATGCCGGCGGTCGGGAAGTCAGGCGCCGGAATAATCTCGATCAGTTCGTCGATCGTGGCTTCCGGGTTTTTCAGCAGATGCTGACATGCGTCGACAACCTCGTTGAGGTTATGCGGCGGGATGTTGGTCGCCATTCCGACCGCAATACCGGACGAGCCATTGATCAGCAGATTGGGAATACGCGCCGGCAGGATGGCCGGTTCGTTTTCGCTGCCGTCGTAGTTCGGCGTGAAGTCGACGGTTTCCTTGTCGATATCGGCCAGCAGCTCGTGGCCGATCTTTGCCATGCGGATTTCGGTGTACCGCATTGCCGCGGCGTTGTCGCCGTCGACCGAACCGAAGTTGCCCTGACCGTCCACCAGCATGTAGCGCAGCGAGAAATTCTGCGCCATCCGGACGATGGTGTCGTAAACAGCCGTGTCGCCGTGCGGGTGATATTTACCGATGACGTCGCCGACAATACGCGCCGACTTCTTGTACGCCCGGTTCCAGTCGTTGTTCAGTTCGTGCATCGCGTACAGCACGCGCCGGTGCACCGGCTTCAGGCCATCGCGAACATCGGGAAGCGCACGCCCCACGATCACGCTCATCGCGTAATCGAGATACGAACGGCGCATTTCCTCCTCTAGGGAGATTGGCAGAGTCTCTTTGGCGAATTGATCCATTATCCGTATCTTTTACGTGCCAAGGCGACGGCGTGAAGCTCGCTTGAAGCCCAACTCGCCGCGCCTTCGCGTAAGCATTGCAGGCGCAACGCATCACGCGATTCTAACATGCCGCGCATCCGCCCCCGACTGGGGTACGTATACCTATTAGCAGACGAGCGGAAACGGCGCCTGAACGCCCCATGATGAAATCAGGGCAGGCTCGATTTGTGCATGGGGCAATTCGCCGCTCAGCCATGACTGGCGGTGCCTACAGCGGATTGCTTCTGTTGCGCATGCACCACAATTGGAGGGTGATTTGATTGGGGGCAGATTTTTTTATCGTTGGAAGGGAACGATATGGCAAAATGCCAACGCACAAAGAGTTAGACACTGCTCGAAGTCTACACAGCACGTTTTTTGTTCTACACCGATGTTATACTTCGAGCAATGTATGACTTGTCTTCGTCAACAGGCTCGCAGTAAACCTGCGGTAATCTCAATTTCGAGAGGAGAAATATGAATAAACTTTCAAAGCTCGCGTTCATTGCAGCTACCGCAGTTATGGCTGCATCCGCCATGGCGCAATCGGTGCCGGCGTCGCGACAAGCTACGAACGACAACTGGGTGAATGGTACCGGCGAATACGTGTGGATGAACGGCACGAACGAGCTTTGCTGGCGCGATGCATTCTGGACGCCGGCAACGGCCAACGCTAAGTGCGATGGCGCCCTGGTTGCCCAGGCTCCGACCCCGCCGGCTCCGGTTGCACCTCCTGCACCGGCTATTACGAGCCAAAAGATTACGTATCAAGCTGACGCTCTGTTCGACTTCGACAAGGCCATCCTGAAGCCGGCTGGCAAGGAAAAGCTGGACGATCTGGCATCGAAGGTCGGCTCGCTGAACCTGGAAGTCATCGTTGCAACGGGTTACACGGACCGTATCGGTTCGGACAAGTACAACGACCGCCTGTCGCTGCGCCGCGCTCAAGCTGTGAAGTCGTACCTCGTGAGCAAGGGCATCGAATCCAACCGTATCTATACGGAAGGCAAGGGCAAGCGCAACCCGGTCACGACCGGTTGCAACCAGAAGAACCACAAGCAACTCGTCGCTTGCCTCGCACCGGATCGTCGCGTGGAAGTCGAAGTTGTCGGTACTTCGAAGCAGTAAGCTACAAATTACCGCAGTATCAAAGCCCCGCTTCGGCGGGGCTTTTTTTATGCCGCTGCTATGGACGCTGCTCGCCTTCTCCTCCGAGCACGCGCCCGAGCTGCCGGAACAGGATGCGCCAGCGACGGGGCGGCATTTTGCCGCCCCGTCGCTCGGCCTATATACTCAGGGTTTATCCTCGAGCGCCCGCTCAACGCTCTCATCGAGGCAGCTTCCGCCATGACCAACGCCGATCCCCACGAACTGCAGAAATTTAGCGACCTCGCGCATCGTTGGTGGGACCCGAATGCCGAATTCAAACCGCTGCATGAACTCAACCCGATTCGCCTGAGCTGGATCGACGCACACGCGCATCTCGCCGGCAAAACCGTGTTGGATATCGGCTGCGGCGGCGGCATTCTGTCGGAGTCGATGGCGGGATTGGGGGCGCATGTGAAAGGAATCGACCTGTCGACCCAGGCGCTTGGCGTGGCGGATCTTCACAGCCTTGAAAGTGGTGTAACCGTCAGTTACGAAGAAATCGCCGCCGAAGCACTGGCCGCCCGCGAACCGGGCACTTACGACGTCGTCACCTGCATGGAAATGCTCGAGCACGTGCCCCAACCGGCCGCCATTGTCGAAGCATGCAAAACGCTCGTGAAACCCGGCGGCTGGGTGTTTTTCTCCACGCTGAACCGCAACGTGAAGTCGTATCTGTTCGCGGTGATCGGCGCCGAATATATCGCGCGGATGCTGCCCAAGGGTACGCACGACTACGCGCGCTTCATCCGTCCGTCGGAATTGGCGAGCTTCGTGCGCACCGCCGGCCTGCGCACGGTCGACATCAAAGGTATCGTTTACAACCCGCTCAGCAAGCATTTCACGCTGTCCGCCGACACGAGCGTGAACTACATGCTCGCCTGCCGCCGCGACGTCTGATCCGCCCCGACCTGCCCGGACTCAACCCAATCAATGAGCGATCCCACGCCCCTGCCTCAACGCGAAGACAACGACGACGCGCTCGGTCTTTGCCAGGCTGTCCTGTTCGACCTCGACGGCACACTGGCCGATACCGCGCCGGATCTTGCGGCCGCCGTCAACAAAATGCGCCATGATCGCAGCCTCCAGATGGTGCCGCTCGAAGACCTGCGGCCGCTCGCGTCCGCGGGTGCGCGCGGGCTGATCGGCGGGGCCTTCGGCATCGGCCCCGAGGATCACGAGTTCGCGTCGATGCGCGAGGAGTTTCTCGCCAACTATGAAGCAGACTTGTGTATCGAGACCACGCTGTTTCCCGGCATTCCCGAATTGCTCGACGATCTCGACGCGCGGGGCGTGCGCTGGGGCATCGTGACGAACAAGGTAGCAAGGCTCACCGAGCCGCTGATCGCGCAACTCGGCCTCGAAGAGCGCGCCGGCTGCGTGGTGAGCGGCGACACGACCCCGCATTCGAAGCCGCACCCCGCGCCCCTGTTGCACGCCGCACGTGAGCTGGATGTGGTGCCGGAGCGCATCGTCTACGTCGGCGACGATTTACGCGATGTGCAGGCGGGTTTTGCGGCCGGCATGAAGACCATCGCGGCCGCCTATGGTTACTGCGGCAACGACATTCCGCCGACGCAATGGCACGCGCAGCATGTCGTGCACTCGCCCTCGGAATTGCAGAAGCTGCTACGCGACATCGAGTGAAGGGCTGAGCGGCTGCGCGCATACGGCGAACGCGTCAGTCACGGCGCACGCAACGCGGCGCGTTGCCGCTTCGCCACGACGGCACAGCAGCACATCGAGACGGCACGACAACAAGGCAATCAGCCAGGACGTTGCCGTCAAACTATTGTAAAATCTCCGTCTGGCCCAGACATTTTGGGCAACGAACCGCGGGGGCGACCTGGTTTCGACAGGGGTTGCGAAGCGGCTAGGGCATACCGAGGACCCGTCACCTCGTTAATCAATGGGAAAAACGTAACTGCAAACGACGAAACGTTCGCACTGGCAGCCTAAGGGCCGCCGTCCTCTGCCTAGTTCACTGACGGGCTAGAGTCGCAAGACCGGTAGCAATACCGACAGAGGTCATATACGTCAGTTAAGTCTTGGCGGCGTCACGACGCCAAGGTCGAAAATCTAGTGAATCGCCGTCACGCAGCGTGTTCGTCCGCGTCGTGGTGGTTAAATCAAATGACAGAACTAAGTATGTAGAACTAGTCGTAGAGTGCTTCTGGACGCGGGTTCGATTCCCGCCGCCTCCACCAGAACATCGTTTGAAGCTGCACCATCAAGACTCACTCAAAACCCGCAAGCGGCCTGCTGCTTGCGGGTTTTTTGTTGGCTACCTATAAAACAGAAGGCCCGCTCATCGAGCGGGCCTTTTTGCTGGCGCGTATCAAAGCTGCGTGAAGCCAAGGGAATAAACGCATCCCTTCAATCGTTTATTCCGCACGCGCGACCGCACGCTGCGTTCCGCGCGGGACCAACACCAAAATCAGGAGCCGACATCATGCGCAAGACTCTCTTCTGCCTCTCCACGCTGACTCTCCTCGCACTGCAGCAGACTGCTTTTGCCGAAGCCCCGAAGATCGTCGATGGCCGCTTCGTCACTGCGGACGGCATGACGCTCTATACCTTCGACAAAGACACCACGCCCGGCACGAGCGCCTGCACCGGCGGCTGCACGAGCTATTGGCCTGCTGCGGTAGCGAGTTCGTCGGACAAGCCCTCAGGCGACTGGACCGTGATTCCGTCGGCCGACGGCAAACAGCAATGGGCTTATAAAGGCCATCCACTGTATCGCTACGCGGCCGACAAGCAAGCGGGCGACATGAAGGGGGACGGCTTCAAGGACATGTGGCACACGGCGAAGCCATAACCGATAGCCGCTGAACGACGGACCAGAACCGAGAGACTTTATAAAAACACTCAATCGAAAACGCCGGCTGCAAGCCGGCGTCTCGAACGAATACAAAACGGAACACGAAAGCGCTGATTCGCTTATTCGTCTTTAGGACACTGCAAATTACACCCGTTCGGATCGCCATTGTCGCCGCGCTTGCGCATGGCTGACTTTTTGTTGGACTGGAATTTGTCCGAGGGCGCGGACGCCGCAAATGGCATCTGCGGATGCTCGGCAAGACGGAACTGATCTTGCAGGATACCGCCCGGCACACCCGGCGAATTCTGTGCGAAAGCAACCGAAGCGGTGGCGAGAAGCACCCCGGCCGTCGCTGCCGCAGCACATGCGTGAAGAAGAACTTTCATATCGGTTCAGCGCGGCATAGCGCGCGGTTAAGGCGTAAGCGGAAGGATAGAGATTATCCCAAACAAACGCCCGTCGCAGCGGCGACGGCACCAATTTGTTTACAGTTGCTTACACCGCACCTGGACCAAGTCCCACATCGAGATCGAGCAGCTTGCCGCAGTCGCGTGGATCGTAACCTTCGAGCTGTTCGACGCCATGCCGAAACGCCGCGCCGCGCAGCAAACCGATCACCGTTGCGAGCGGCGCGCGCTCCAGGCGGGCGCGGTCGCAGGCGAAGTAATAGTCTTCGTCGACGATCGGAATGAAGTCGAGCCCGAAGTGATGCGCCGCCGGCTCGACGCCAAAACCCACGTCTGCCATGCCGCTTGCCACGAACGCCGCGATCGCCGAGTGCGTGAGTTCCGCCGACGCATAGCCGTTGACCCGATCCGGATCGACTCCGACTTTTCGTAGCGCGAGATCGAGCAGCATGCGCGTCCCAGAACCGGGCTGACGATTGACGAAGCGAATGTCGTCGCGCGCGAGATCGCTCAGGCCGCCGATGCCCTTTGGATTCCCCTTGCCGAGAAAGAGGCCCTGCTTGCGCTTCGTCAGATGCACGAGCACGTGACGCTGCGGATCGAGCCAGCGCCGATAGGTATCGGCGCATGCCGCGCGAAACTCGCCTAGCGGCAAGTGAAAGCCGGCCAGATCACATTCGCCGCGGGCGAGCGCGCTCACCGCGTCCGCGCTGTCGCGGTATTTGATATCGACCGGCAAGTCGTTTGCGACCAGCGCCGTCACCAGCGCCGCCACGGCGTAACCGTGCGACGCGTAGATCCGCACGTCGTCGGCAGCCGGCGCGAGCCAGCGGTTCAGGTCGCTGGCGACTTCGCTCGCCAGCGCCTGCATGTTGCCGTCGAGCCGCTCGCCGCACAGGCGCTGCGCGCGCAGCACGGCCTGACCGAGCTCGGACAGCACCGAACCTCGCCCACGCTCCTTCGCGATCAGCGGGCCACCCAAACGCTCCTCGATGCTGCGCAACAAACCCCACGCGTGGCGGTAGGACAAACCCTTAAGCGTCGCCGCCTGCGCGATGCTGCCGGATTCGTCCACCAGCGCCAGCAGCGGCACGACGTCCGACAGGCTTGCCTCACGGCCATCCGGGCCCTTCACAACCAGTTGCGCCTGGCACTCGATCCTGATCATATATGTTCAACTCTTTCCTATTGCACGAGGCGTATCACCCGCCTATTGTTCGGCTATCCCATATCGAATATACGAAGCATATGTGCGCACATTATGAATGACAAGTGCATATATGACTTTGGAGGAGCCCCCACTTGGACGATTCCATCGCCGTCGCGCCGGAGCAGTTGGTGCAGCGTCACGCGCAGCCGGGCAGGTCGCTGCTAGCGGTACTGCACGCCATTCAGGACGAACTCGGCTACGTGCCGCCCGACACGGTTGCGCCTCTCGCACGTGCCATGAACCTGTCGCGCGCGGAAGTGCATGGCGTCATCACCTACTACCACCACTTCCGCACGCAGCCCGCCGCACCCGTCACGGTGCAACTGTGCCGCGCCGAAGCATGCCGCAGCATGGGCACCGAGGCGCTCGCACAGCATATCGAGGCGCACACCGGCTGCCGTTTCGACGCGGAGCATCGGCATGGCGAGACGGTCGAGCTGGAATCCGTCTATTGCCTCGGCCAATGCGCGCTGTCGCCGGCGATGATGGTCAACGGCACGCTGCACGCGAAAGTGACGCCGCAAAAATTCGACGCGCTCTTTGCCGCCGCCAACAAATGCGTGGAGGTGACGGCATGACGCGCATCTACGTTCCCTGCGATTCGTCGGCGCTTGCGCTCGGCGCCGATGCTCTGGCTCAAGCGATCGAATCCGAAGCCGCACGTCGCGGCATTGCAATCGAACTGGTTCGCAACGGTTCACGCGGTTTGCTGTGGCTCGAACCGCTCGTCGAAGTTGCGACGGCTGAAGGCCGAG